>JBDHRX010000161.1:0-5618 GCA_039807785.1 Burkholderiaceae bacterium | reverse complement strand
TGCGCGGCGGCCTCAGCGCAGCGCGCGCTCGAGCGCGGCGTCGAGCGCCTCCGCCCAGTCGCGTGCATCGCGAAGCGACGCCCCGCCAGCCTCGTCGCAGGCGCCGGTGAGCCGGCCCAGCCGCGATGCATCCTCCGCGGCTCCCAGCGCGTCGCACAGCAGCGCCCAGTCGGGCCGCGTCACCAGCGTGCCCGCGGAAAACGCGATGCCGGTGCGTCGACGCTGCTGCGCCAGTCCGGTGAGCTTGGCGCCCGCCGGATCCACCACTTCCCAGGCGGACAGCGCGCCGAAGCAGGCCCAGCGCAGCGGCGCCGTGCAAGCGGCGCGCGCCGCGTCGGGATCGAGCGCCATCGCCGCGACCCCGTTGGCGCACAGCAGCGCCGCGTGCAGTTCACCGAGCCAGCGATAGCTCTCGACCAGCCCGCCGCCTGCCAGCGGGTGCCCGGGCGCGAGCACGACGCTGGCCCCGACCATCCAGGGGCCGGCGAGCACCGCGCCCCCGCCCGACGGGCGCACCGAGACCGCGATCCCCGGCCCGGCGCGGGCCGACACCGCCGCCAGCTGCGCGCGCTGCGAGCAGCCCAGCACGATCTCGGGCGCCGGGTAGCGCCACACGCGCCAGCGCGCGCCGCCCGCCTCGGCCGCGCCGGCCAGCGCCGCGGCGCACCACGCGTGCTCGTCGGCGATCGTCGCGGCGACGACCGGCATTCAGCCCGCCGCGCGCAACGTGCCGATCGGCGCGCCGCGCGCGAAGGTGTCCCCGGCCGCGACGAGGATGCGCTCGAGCACGCCGTCGGCCGGCGCCGCCACCTCGATGCTGGTCTTGACCAGCACCACCGCCGCCAGCGGCGACCCGGCCTGCACCGTGTCGCCTTCGGCGACCAGCCAGCGATCGAGCAACGCTTCCGTGCCCTCCTCGACGTCGGTCCAGGATGCGTCGTCGAGCGTGATCGCGGTCATGCCGGGAGCGCCTGCGCGAACGGCGCGCGGCACAGCGCGCGCGCCGCCTCGACGATCGACTCGACCTGCGGGATCACGAAGCGCTCGAGCGGCCGGCTGTACGGGATCGGCACGTCGGGCACCGCGAGCCGCTTCACCGGTGCGCGCAACTTCACCGTGTCGAGGTTCTCGGCGACGATCGCGGCGATCTCGCCGCTCAGCCCGAAGCTCAGGTAGTCCTCGTCGGCCACCAGCAGCCGTCCGGTCTTCGCGACCGACTTCAGCACCGCCTTGCGATCGAGCGGCACCAGCGTGCGCAGGTCGATCACCTCGGCGCTCACCCCTTCGCGCTCGAGTTCGACGGCCGCCAGCGCCGCCTTGTGCACCATCTGGCTCAGCGTGACGATGGTCAGGTCGGTGCCTTCGCGCACCACGCGCGCCTGGCCGAACGGCACCGTGTACGCCTCGCGCGGCACCTCGGTGGTGCTGCCCTCGAAGTAGGCCATCCACGGCAGCCCCATGATGCCCTTGTGGAACATGAACATCACCGGATTGTCGTCGCGGATCGCCTGGATCATCAGCCCCTTGGCGTCATAGGCGTTCGACGGCACCACCACCTTCAGCCCCGGCATGTGCGCGAAGGTGCCGAACAGGCACTGCGAGTGCTGCGCGGCGTCGTTGTAGCCGCCGCCGATGGCGGTCATCAGCACCACCGGCAGGCGCAGGTTGCCGCCGGCCATGTAGGTGTTCTTCGCCAGGTGGTTGTAGATCTGGTCCATGCACACGCCGAAGAAGTCGACGAACATCAGTTCGGCGATCGGGCGCATGCCGCTGGCGGCGGCGCCGGTGGCCGCGCCGATGAACGCAGTCTCGGAGATCGGCGTGTCCATGATGCGCTCCGGGCCGAACTTCTCGAGCAGGCCGCCGGTGGCGCCGAAGATGCCGCCGTAGCGGCCGATGTCCTCGCCCATCACGAACACCGCGGGGTCGCGCTCCATCTCCTGCGCGATCGCCTCGGAGATCGCCTGGGCCATCGTCAGTGAACGGGATTCGCTCATGATCGGTTCCTCCTCGTGGTGGCGGGCTCAGACGAACAGGTCGGCCAGCGCGTCGGCCGGCGCCGGGTATCCGGCGCTGCGCGCGAACGCGTAGGCTTCGTCGACGCGGGCACGGGCGCGCGCATCGAGCTTGCCGCGCTGTTCGTCGCCGAGCAGCCCCTGCGCCTTCAGCTGCGCGGCCAGCCGCGGGATCGGATCGTTGGCGCGCAGCTTCGCCACCTCGTCCTTCGGACGGTAGACCTCGGCATCGCCCTGGAAGTGTCCCAGGTAGCGGTCGGTGCGCACCTCGAGCAGCGTGGGCCCCTCGCCGCGTCGCGCGCGCGCGATCGCCGCGCCCGCCGCCTCCCACACCTCGACCGCGTCGTTGTTCGGCACGTGCACGCCGGGCATGCCGTAGGCCGCCGCGCGGTCGGCCACCTTCGGGATCGAGGTCGCTTCCGGCTTGGGCACCGAGATCGCCCAGTAGTTGTCCTCGCAGACGAACAGCACCGGCAGCTTCCACAGCGCCGCGAGGTTCAGCGACTCGTGGAACGCCCCCTGGTTGGCCGCGCCCTCGCCGAAGAACGCCACCGCGACCCAGTCGCGCCCGAGCTTCTTCGCGGCCAGCGCCGCGCCGCAGGCCGGCGGCAGGCTCGCGCCGATGATGCCGCTGCAGCTGAAGCGGTGCTCCGGGTCGAACAGGTGCATGTGCCCGCCCTTGCCCTTGCCCAGGCCGGCAGCCTTGCCGAACATCTCGGCGGTCATGCGGTCGAGCGGCACACCCTTGGCGATCGCGAAGTGATGCGGCCGGTGCGTGCCGACCACCGTGTCCTCCTGCTTCAGGTGCGCGCACACCCCGACCGCCACCGGCTCCTGCCCCGCCGCCAGGTGCATCTCGCCGGGCACCGGCCCCGAGCCGATGTCGAACGCCAGGCCCTTCTGGATCTTCGGCGGCAGCTTGCCCTCGAGATAGACGCTGGCCATCGTCTCCTCGTAGTGGCGGATCTCGACCATCTTCTCGTACATCCAGAGCAACGCTTCGTCGCGCTCGCGCATGGCCGTCTCCTTCATCGGCACGATGCCGATCAGTCGATACCAATACGCCGCCTGCGCATCGGACCGTTGATATCGGTCAATGCGCGAGGCGATCGGAAGGGGAGCGGAAGCCGGGGCGCGAACGCGCCCCGGTGCTCGAAGCCGCCCGGCCGAGCCCGGCCGGGCTCGGCTGGACTAGGCTGAACTCAGGCCGGTTCGGACACGCTCGGCAGCCCGGCCAGCGCCATCGCGAGTTCCTTCTCGTCGTACGACTGGTCGCTGAGCGATCCCGCGCTGTAGGCCATGTACGCCGCCATGTCGAAGTGACCATGGCCCGAAAGGTTGAACAGGATCGTCTCCGAGCGCCCTTCGCGCTTGCAGCGCAGCGCTTCGTCGATCGCCGCCTTGACCGCGTGGTTCGCCTCCGGGGCCGGGACGATTCCCTCGGCGCGCGCGAATTGCACGCCGGCTGCGAAACACTCGGTCTGGTGGTAGGCGACCGCCTCGATGAGCTTCAGGTCGAGCAGGTGCGAGATGAGCGGGCCCATCCCGTGATAGCGCAGTCCGCCCGCATGGAAGCCCGGCGGCGTGAACGTGGAGCCGAGCGTGTGCATCTTCACCAGCGGCGTCATGTGTCCGGTGTCGCCGAAGTCGTACGCCAGTTTCCCGCGCGTGAGCGTGGGGCACGCCGCCGGCTCGACGGCGACGACGCGCGACTTCTTCCCGCCGCGCAGGCTCTGCCCGATGAACGGGAACACGAGTCCGGCGAAGTTCGATCCGCCGCCGGTGCAGCCGATGAGGACGTCGGGCCACGCGTCGGCCATCTGCATCTGCTCGATCGCCTCCTGGCCGACGACGGTCTGGTGCAGCATCACGTGGTTGAGCACCGAGCCGAGCGCGTACTTGGTATCCTCGTTCTTCGCGGCGACCTCGACCGCTTCCGAGATCGCGATCCCGAGACTGCCCGGATGATCGGGGCGCTCCGCGAGCACCGCGCGTCCGTAGTCGGTTTCGTTCGATGGCGACGCCACGCAGCGCGCGCCGTAGGTTTCCATCAGCGCGCGCCGGTACGGCTTCTGGTCGTACGAGATGCGCACCTGGAAGACGGTGACGTCGATGCCGAACAGCGCGCCGGCGAACGCCAGCGACGAGCCCCATTGCCCGGCGCCGGTTTCGGTGCTCAGCCGCCTGATGCCCGCCTCGCGGTTGTAGAACGCCTGCGCCACCGCGGTGTTCGGCTTGTGGCTGCCGGCGGGGCTGACGCCTTCGTACTTGTAGAAGATCTTCGCCGGCGTGCCGAGCGCCTTCTCGAGTCGATGCGCGCGCACCAGCGGGCTGGGCCGCCACAACCGGTAGATGTCGCGCACCGGCTCGGGGATGTCGATCTCGCGCTCGGTGCTGACCTCCTGCAGGATCAGCTCCATCGGGAACAGCGGCGCCAGATCGTCGGGGCCGATCGGCTGCATCGTGCCCGGATGCAGCACCGGCGCCAGCGGCTTCGGCAGGTCGGCCTGGATGTTGTACCAGCGCTTCGGGATCCGGCTCTCATCGAGCAGGTACTTGGTCTGTCCGCTCATCGTCTCCTCCTCTTGTTGGGGTGCGGCAGGTCGGCGCGGCTCAGTCCCGATGCGGGTCGCCGGGCTCGTCAGGCCAGTGTACTCAAAGGCACCCCGCCCGCCGCACGACCGCCGGCCCGGTGATCCGGCGACGCTTGACCTGCCTCAATCGGCGCGCCCGACGGCGGGCGGTCGGGCGTCGTCGCGCCCGACCAGCAGCGCGACCGCCTGCGCCGCGATGCCCTCGCCGCGTCCGGCGAATCCCAGCCGCTCGCTGGTCTTCGCTTTGACGCTGACCTGTCCGCCCTCGAGCGCGAGCGCTTCGGCGATGCACTGCACCATCCGCGGCAGGTGCGGAGCGAGCCGGGGCGCCTGGGCGATGACGGTCGCATCGACGTTGCCGATCTCCCAGCCGGCCGCCCGGACCCGGCGCCCGACCTCGGCCAGCAGCGCCGCGCTGTCGGCGCCGCGCCAGCGCGCATCGGTGTCGGGGAAATGGCGGCCGATATCGCCGAGCGCCGCCGCGCCGAGCAGCGCGTCGGTGATCGCGTGCAGCAGCACATCGGCGTCGGAGTGCCCGAGCAGCCCGCGCGCGCCCGGCAGCGCGACGCCGCCGATCACCAGGCTGCGCCCCGGCACCAGCGCATGCACGTCGTAGCCCTGCCCGATCCGGATCTTCATGGTCGCTCCAGCAGCCGTCGCATCATCTCGAGGTCCTCGGCGGTCGTGACCTTGAAGTTCCCCCGGGCCCCCTCGACCAGTTGCGGCGCATGGCCGGCCCGCTCGATGGCCGCGGCCTCGTCGGTGACCGCCGGATGGGCGTCCAGGGCGGCCCGCAACGGCCCGAGCCGGAACATCTGCGGCGTCTGCGCGAGCCACAGCCGTTCGCGCGCCAGCGTGGCCGAAACCGTGCCGCCGGATTCGGTGGCCTGCTTGACCGTGTCGCTGGCCGGCACCGCCAGCAGGCCGCCGACGCGCGAGGCGGCGAGCTCCGTGCGCAGCCGCTCGAGCTGGGCGCGCCGCAGTCCCGGCCGCGCGGCGTCGTGAACCA
>JBDHRX010000160.1:0-5637 GCA_039807785.1 Burkholderiaceae bacterium | reverse complement strand
GGCGGGGCCGCGGCCTGCTCGCCGGCGGCCGCGGCGTGCGGGCGGGCGAGCGCGCCGGCGCACAGCAGGGTGATGGTCACCGCGGGATTCTATGGCAAACTGCCGGCGTCCCAGATGCCATTCCCCTACGAACTCTTCATCGGCCTTCGCTACACCCGAGCCAGCCGGCGCGCGGGTCGGCGCAACGGCTTCATCTCGTTCATCTCGGCGCTTTCGGTCGCGGGCATCGCGCTCGGCGTCGCCGCGCTGATCACCGTCCTCTCGGTGATGAACGGGTTCCAGAAAGAGGTGCGCGACCGCATGCTCTCGGTGCTCGCGCACATCGAGGTGATCGCGGGCCGCACGCCGATGACCGACTGGCCGTCGGTGCTGGCGCAGGCGCGGCGCAATCCGGCGGTGGTGGGCGGCGCGCCCTACGTGACCGGCCAGGCGATGCTCAGCCACGAGGGCAGCGTCGGCGGCGTGCTGGTGCGCGGCGTCGATCCGGCGCTCGAGCCCGAGGTTGCCGACTTCGCGCGCCGGATGCTGCGCGGCAGGCTCACCGACCTGCGCCCCGGCGAGTTCGGCGTCGCGATCGGCAGCGAGCTGGCCGACCGGCTCCTGCTCGACATCGGGTCGAAGCTGACGCTGATCGCGCCGCAGGGCACCGCGACGCCGGCCGGACTGGTGCCGAGGCTGCGCCAGCTCACCGTGGTCGCGGTGTTCCGGGCCGGCCACTACGAGTACGACTCGAGCCTGCTGCTGATGAACATCGAGGATGCCGCGCGCCTGTTCCGGGTCGAGGGCGTGAGCGGCGTGCGGCTGAAGACGCGCGACATGCTTGCCGCGCCGCGCGTCGCCAGCGAGCTCGCGCGCACGATGAACGCCGACGTGCTGATCCGCGACTGGTCGGCCGAGAACCGCAACTGGTTCGCCGCGGTGCAGATCGAGAAACGGATGATGTTCATCATCCTCACGCTGATCATGGCGGTCGCGGCCTTCAACCTGGTGTCGATGCTGGTCATGACCGTGACCGACAAGCAGTCCGACATCGCGATCCTGCGCACGCTCGGGGCGACGCCCGCCAGCATCATGCGCATCTTCGTGATCCAGGGGGCCTCGGTCGGGCTGCTCGGCACCCTGCTCGGCATCGTGCTCGGCGTCCTGCTGGCGCTCAACATCGGCCCCGTGACCGGCTGGATCGAGTCGCTGTTCGGCTTCCAGATCCTGCCGAAGGGCATCTATTTCATCGACTACCTGCCGAGCGACCTGCGGCTGCCCGATGTGGCGGTCATCGGCGGCACCGCCTGCGTGCTCGCGCTCGCCTCGACCCTCTACCCGAGCTGGCGCGCCTCGCGCGTGCGGCCCGCCGAAGCGCTGCGCTACGAATGACGCGCCCGCCCGCCCCGACGGCATCTCCCGGCGCCGGGCACGAGGCGTCGCGGGCGGCGCCCGCCGTGCTGGACGGGCGCGGGCTTTCGAAGGTCTACGGCAGCGGCGCGCTCGCGGTGCCGGTGCTGCACGACGTCGACATCGCCATCGGGGCCGGCGAGCGGGTCGCGATCATGGGGGCTTCCGGATCGGGCAAAAGCACGCTGCTGCACTTGCTGGGCGGCCTCGACGAGGCGAGCGGCGGCGCGGTGTGCTGGCTCGGGCAGCCGATCGACGGGTTGTCGCAGGCCGCGCTCGGCGCGCGCCGCAACCGCCTGCTGGGGTTCGTCTACCAGTTCCATCACCTGCTGCCCGAGTTCAGCGCGCTGGAGAACGTGGCGATGCCGCTGCGGATCCGTCGCCTGCGACCGGACGAGGCGCGTCGCCAGGCCGCCGCGATGCTGCAGCGGGTCGGGCTCGGCGCGCGGCTCGAGCACCCGCCGGGGCAGCTCTCGGGCGGCGAGCGCCAGCGGGTGGCGCTGGCGCGCGCGCTGGTGACCGAGCCGCGCTGCGTGCTGGCCGACGAGCCCACCGGGAACCTGGACAGCGCGACCGCCGGGCAGGTCTACGCGCTGATGGAGGCGCTCTCGCGCGAGCTGGGCGTGGCCTTCGTCATCGTCACGCACGACCGCGACCTCGCGGCCCGCGTCGACCGGGTGCTGCAGTTGCGCGACGGACGCATTCTGGCGGACGATCGCATTCGCTGACGCCTTCCCGCCAACCGGGCCCCGTTCCCGGCGTCCGATCCCGAACGCCCGGCGCGGTGCTTCCGAACCGAAGAGGACCCCATCGATGACCTCCTCCCCGCATCGCCTGCTGGGCATCCTGCTGGCCGCCGCCGCGGCCTCGATCCTGTCCACCGCCGCCGCGCAGGGGGCCGATCCCGGCTGGCCCAGCCGTCCGGTCAAGATCGTCGTCCCCTATGGCGCCGGCTCCTCGCCGGACGTCTTCGCGCGGCTGGTCGCCGACCGCCTGCAGCCGCGGCTCGGCCAGCCGGTCGTGGTCGAGAACCGGGCCGGCGCGGGCGGCAACCTGGGCACCGGGATGGTGGCGAAGGCCGCCGGCGACGGGTACACGTTCCTGGTGAGCACCAACGGTCCGCTGGTCTACAACACGGTGCTCTACAAGAAGCTCTCCTACGATCCGTTCACCGAGCTGCGCCCGGTGGTGCTGGGCGGGGGCCAGGCCAACGTCTGCACGGTCCGGAGCGATTCCGGCATCACCTCGCTGAAGGGGCTGGTCGACGCGATGAAGGCCAACCCCGGCAAGTTCAACTTCTCGTCGACCGGGGTCGGGAGCCTGTCGCACCTGGGCATCGAGCTGCTGAAGGCGAAGACCGGGACCTTCGCCGTCCACATCCCGTATCCGTCGTCGCCGCAGGCGATCATGTCGATCCTGCAGGGCGACGTGCAGTTCGCCTGCGTGCCCGCGGTGGCGGTGATTCCGCAGGTCAAGGCCGGCAAGCTGCGCGCGCTGGCGGTGTCGACCGGCAAGCGCAGCGCGCTCACGCCGGACATCCCGACGATGAAAGAGGCCGGCCTGCCGGAGATCGAGAGCATGGCCTGGATGGCCTTCGTCGCGCCGGGCACGACGCCGGACGCGATCGTCGAGCGGATGAACCGGGAGATCAACGCGGTGCTCGCGATGCCCGAGGTGCGCGAGAAGCTGCACGCGCAGTACATGGAGCCGATCGGCGGGTCGGCCGACGACCTGCGCAGGTTCATGCTGGCCGAGCGCGAGGTCATGGCGCCGATCATCCGGCGCAGCGGCGCGACGATCGACTGAGCGCCGGCGCGCCCCGGAGCGTCGCCCCCGCTCCCGGCGGGCGGCGCGGCGCTCCGGACCCCGCGGCGCGAGTGCGCGTTCCCGCCGCCGCGCCAGGGCCCCGATGCTGATCGACACGCACTGCCACCTGGACGCCGCCGAGTTCGCGGCCGACCGCGACGCGGTGCGCGAGCGCGCGTTCGCCTCGGGGGTCGCGGCGATCGTGGTGCCGGCGGTCGAGGTGGCGAACTTCGAGGCGGTGCGTGGCCTCGCCGCCGCCGATGCGCGCATCGGCTACGCGCTGGGCATCCATCCGCTGTACGTCGCTCGTGCCGAGGCGGACGCGCTGGCCCGGCTGCGCGCCGCGGTCGAGGCGGCGCTCGCTGATCCGGCCTTCGTCGCGATCGGCGAGATCGGCCTCGACTTCTTCGAGCCCGGGCACGACCGGGCGCGCCAGGAGCATTTCCTGCGCGCGCAGCTCGCGCTGGCGCGCGAGTTCGGGTTGCCGGTGCTGATGCACGTGCGCCGGGCGCAGGACGCGGTGCTCAAGCAGTTGCGCGGCGTCCGGCCCCCGGGCGGCATCGCGCACGCGTTCAACGGCAGCCCGCAGCAGGCCGCGCAGTACCTGGAGCTCGGCATGGTGCTCGGTTTCGGCGGGGCGATGACCCACGATCGCGCGCTGCGGATCCGCCGGCTGGTGCGGGAGCTGCCCGGCGACGCGCACGTGCTCGAGACGGATGCGCCGGACATCGCGCCGGCATGGCTGGCGCGAGCCCGCAACGAGCCGTCGCAGCTCGCGCGCATCGCGCAGGTGTTCGCCGAGTTGCGCGGCGAGCCGGTCGCGCTCGCGGTTCGGCGCACCGCCGCCAACGCGTGCCGCGCGATGCCCCGGCTGCAGGCGCTGCTGCGGGGCCCGGGCCTCAGTGGCGCTCGGGTTCGCTGACGAATCCGATCTTCGTCAACCCGGCGCGCGCCGCATCGGCCAGCGTCTCGGCCACGTAGCGGTAGCTGGTCGACTGGTCGGCGCGCAGGTGGATCTCCGGCTGGGGCTGGCGCTCGCCCGCGGTGACCAGCCGCTGCGCGGCCTCCTCGCGGCTCACCGATTCGCCGTTCCAGAAGCGGCCGCCGGCCGCGTCGATCACGAAGTCGATCCGCTCGGGCTCCAGGCGGGTGACCTGGGAGTCGGCCTTCGGCAGGTCCAGCTTGACCGAGTGCGTGAGCAGCGGGGCGGTGACGATGAAGATCACCAGCAGCACCAGCATCACGTCGATCAGCGGGACCATGTTGATGTCCGCCATCGGGCCGTTGCCGCTGTTGCGATCGAACGATGCGAAGGCCATGGGTGTTCCTCCGGGTTCAGGCGCGGGCCGCGGCCATCGCGGGCATCGGCCGCACGCCGTTCTGTTGCGGGTGATCGGCCGACTGCAGCGCCTGGCCCATCGACAGGAAGGTGAGCAGCTCGAACGCGAAGGCATCGAGCTTGCCGTTGAGCACGCGGTTGCTGCGCGAGATCGCGTTGTAGGCGACCACCGCTGGCACCGCCACCGCGAGCCCGATCGCGGTCATGATGAGCGCCTCGCCCACCGGCCCGGCGACCTTGTCGAGCGTGCCCGAGCCGGAGATGCCGATCGCCACCAGCGCGTGGTAGACGCCCCAGACGGTGCCGAACAGCCCCACGAAGGGCGCGGTGGCGCCGATCGTGGCGAGCGTGGTCAGGCCGTTCTCGAGGCGCGTGTTCTCCTCGTCGAGCACCTTCTTGATGGTCCGGGTGACGAAGTCCTGCGCGCTGCCGGCCTCGGACAGGCGGGCGGCGCCGTACTTCGCGTGATGGGCCTGCGCGTGCATCGCGTGCGCCGCCAGGTGCGAGAACGGGTCGCGCGCGCCGTGGGTCGCGATCTCGGCCTGCACCTCGTCGAGCGAGTGCGCGTTCCAGAACAGCCGCAGGAACTGCTCGCTGCGCCGGGCGCGGATCGTCTGCGACAGGCCCTTGATCACGATCAGGACCCAGGAGGTGACCGACATGGCCAGCAACAGGACCAGCAGGGCCACGCCCACCGAATCGGTTTGCGCGAGGAAGTGGGCCACTCCGAGCGCGACTTGAGGTTCCTGCACGATCAGCTCTCCAGTTCGAATATCAGGGGCATCACGACCCAGAACGGCATCGCGACGCCGTTCTCGGTATACGGCTTGAAGCGGGTGGCGCGGACCGTGGTCAGCG
The DNA here is from genome assembly GCA_039807785.1 of Burkholderiaceae bacterium. Taxonomy (GTDB): domain Bacteria; phylum Pseudomonadota; class Gammaproteobacteria; order Burkholderiales; family Burkholderiaceae_E; genus Zeimonas. The sequence continues at coordinate 245 of JBDHRX010000160.1, read as the reverse complement.
CGGCCTCGTCCAGGCGCGGGTAGCCCGACGAGCGCACCACCGTCATCTCGCGCGGCGCGCCGCCGGCATCGACCAGCACGCGCACGTCCACGCGTCCTTCCTCGAGCAGCCGGCGCGAGATCGACGGGTAGCGCAGCACCGGGAGTCTGAGGTATTCGACCGCGCGGATCGAGAGATCCCGTGGTCCGGGCGCGGGCGGCGGCGGGGCCGGCGCGGCGGCGACCGGCGGCGGCGCGGGGGCCGGC
>JBDHRX010000159.1:0-5707 GCA_039807785.1 Burkholderiaceae bacterium | reverse complement strand
GCGCGTGCGCCGCTTCGCCGTCCAGGACCGTGTCTTCCTCGCGGTGACCTTCTCGTTCGCCGCGCTGGTGCTGGCCGGGCTCGCGGGGATCCTGCTTGCCCTGGTGATCCAGGCCTGGCCCGCGCTGCGCGAGTTCGGCCCGGCGTTCCTGACCGGTACCCGCTGGAGCCCCGGGGACGAGGTCTACGGCGCCGTGATCGCGGTCTACGGGACGCTCGTGACCTCGGCGATCGCGCTGCTGATCGGGGTGCCGATCAGCTTCGGGATCGCGGTGTTCCTCACCGAGATGTGCCCGGCCTGGCTCAAGCGCCCGCTCGGGACCGCGATCGAGCTGCTCGCCGGGATCCCGTCGATCATCTACGGCTTCTGGGGCCTGTTCGTCCTGGCGCCGCTGCTCCAGGACCACGTGCAGCCGCTGCTGACCGCGACCGGCCTGCCGCTGTTCGCGGGGCCGCCGCTGGGCATCGGCATCTTCACCGCCGGGGTGGTGCTGGCGCTGATGGTGATCCCGTTCATCGCGTCGGTGATGCGCGACGTGTTCGAGACCGTACCGCCGGTGCTGAAGGAATCGGCCTACGGGCTGGGCTGCACCACCTGGGAGGTAGTGCGCCGCATCGTGCTGCCCTACACGCGCGTCGGCGTGATCGGCGGCGTGATGCTCGGCCTGGGACGGGCGCTCGGGGAGACGATGGCGGTCACCTTCGTGATCGGCAACGCCAACCGGCTCGCGTCGAGCCTGTTCGCGCCCGGCAACTCGATCGCGTCGACGCTGGCCAACGAGTTCGCCGAGGCCGACCCGGCGCTGCACATTCCCGCGCTGTTCGCGCTCGGGCTGCTGCTGTTCGTCATCACTTTCGTGGTGCTCGCGATCGCCAAGTGGCTGACGCAGCGCAGCCTGGCCCGGACCGGAGGCTGAGACGGCATGGCGATCACCCTCTACGGACGACGCAGGTTCGCGAACCTGGCCGGCCTGGCGCTGTCGGGCGTCTCGATGGCGCTCGGCCTGGCCGCCCTGCTGTGGATCCTCTGGACCCTGTTCCGCAACGGGCTGTCGGCGTTCGGCGCCGATTTCTTCCTGCGCTCGACGCCGGCACCCGGCACCGAGGGCGGCGGCCTGGCGAACGCGATCGTGGGCAGCCTGATGATGGTCGGCGCCGCCACCTTCGTCTCGACCCCGATCGGGATCCTGGCCGGCATCTACCTGGCCGAGTTCGGGGCGCGCTCGCGGTTCGCGGCCGCGACGCGCTTCGTGACCGACATCATGCTGTCGGCGCCGTCGATCGTGGTCGGCCTGTTCGTCTACGCGGTCGCGGTCGCGACGGTCCGGCATTTCTCGGGCTGGGCCGGCTCGCTCGCGCTCAGCCTGATCGCCATCCCGGTGGTCGTGCGCACCACCGAGAACATGCTGGCGCTGGTGCCGGGAAGCCTGCGCGAGGCCGCGTTCGCGCTGGGAGCGCCGCGCTGGAAGGTGAGCCTCGCGGTGACGCTGCGCGCGGTGCGCGGCGGCGTCGTGACCGGCGTGCTGCTGGCGGTGGCCCGGATCATCGGCGAGACCGCGCCGCTGCTCTTCACCGCGCTGAACAACCAGTTCTTCAACGCCGACATGGGCCGCCCGATGGCGAACCTGCCGGTGGTCATCTACAACTTCGCGATGAGCCCGTACGAGAACTGGCAGAAGCTCGCCTGGGGCGGCGCTGCCCTGATCGCGCTGATCGTGCTCGGCATCAACCTCCTCGCGCGGGCCATGTTCCGCGACAGGCTGCGCGCCTGAGCGCGGACCGAAGGACGATCGCATGAACGCCACCTCCCGACCCGCCCCGGCGCCGGTTCTCGAGATCCGCAACCTGTCGTTCTTCTACGGCCGGTTCCAGGGGCTGACCGACGTGTCGCTGGACATCGCGAGGAATCGCGTCACCGCCTTCATCGGGCCCTCCGGCTGCGGCAAGTCGACGCTGCTGCGCACCTTCAACCGGATGTTCGACCTCTATCCGAACCAGCGCGCGGTCGGGGAGATCCGCTTCAACGGCCGCAACGTGCTCGATCCCTCGCAGGACGTGAACCTGCTGCGCGCCAAGGTGGGCATGGTGTTCCAGAAGCCGACTCCGTTCCCGATGACGATCTTCGAGAACATCGCTTTCGGGGTACGCCTGTACGAACGGCTGTCGGGCGCCGCGATGCAGGAGCGCGTCGAATGGGCGCTGCGCAAGGCGGCGCTGTGGGACGAGGTCCGGGACAAGCTCGACCAGAGCGGGCTGAGCCTGTCCGGCGGCCAGCAGCAGCGCCTGTGCATCGCGCGGATGGTTGCCGTGAAGCCCGAGGTGCTGCTGCTCGACGAGCCGACCAGCGCGCTCGACCCGATCTCGACCGCCAAGATCGAGGAGCTGGTCAACGAGCTCAAGCACGAGTACTCGATCGCGATCGTCACCCACAACATGCAGCAGGCGGCGCGGATCTCGGACTACACCGCCTACATGTACCTGGGCGAGCTGGTCGAGTTCGGGCGCACCGACGAGCTCTTCATCAAGCCCGGGAAGAAGGCGACCGAGGACTACATCACCGGCCGGTTCGGCTGACGCAGCGAGCGAGACAGATGCTTCAGGAACACACCCATCGCCAGTTCGACGCCGATATCGACGCGCTGCGCAGCGCGGTCACCACGATGGGCGGACTGGTCGAGCGCCAGCTGGTCCGCGCGATCGACGCGGTGCGGCTGCGCGACCTCGACCTCGTCGCCCAGGTGCTGGCCGACGAGCAGAAGGTCAACCAGCTCCAGGTCGAGTCGGACCTGCGCTCGAACCAGACGATCGCGCGACGCCAGCCGATCGCGATCGATCTGCGCGAGATCATCGCCGTGATCCATACGATCAACGACCTCGAGCGGATCGGGGACGAGGCGAAGAAGATCGCGTTGAAGGCGCGCGCGCTGCATCCGGTCGAGCCGCCGATCGACATGGCGCGGATCGAGCGGATGTTCGCGCTGGTGCGCGAGATGCTGGGCGCGGCGCTCGACGCCTTCGTGCGTCACGACACCCGGATCGCCGCCGTGCTCGGGCAGCGCGACGACGAGGTCGATGCGCTGCGCGACGGGCTGATCGGGGAGCTGGTGGCGACGATGTCGTCACGCCCGGGCACGGTGTCGTCGTGCCTGGCGCTGATCTTCGTGGTCCAGTCGATCGAGCGGGTCGGCGACCATGCCAAGAACATCTCCGAGTACGTGGTCAACGTCGTCGAGGGCATCGACCTGCGTCACGCGACCCCGGGCGAGAGCGGCGGGGCGTCGGCGCCCTGAGCGTCGCCGCCGGCCGGCGCGGGGTCGGCGAGGAGGCGCACCGCCGGCACGCACAGCACGAAGGTGCTGCCGCGGCCCTGCGCGCTCTGGAACTCCAGGCGACCCTGGTGCCGGTGCATGATCCGCTTCACGATCGCCAGCCCGAGGCCGGTGCCGCCGCTGGCGCGCGAGCGGCCGCGATCGACGCGGTAGAAGCGCTCGGTGATCCGCGGGATGTGTTCGGCGGGAATGCCGATGCCGGTGTCGCGCACCGAGAGGCGGCCCTCGCCGTCGCGCACCCGCCAGACGACCGCGATCTCGCCGCCGTCTGGGGTGTAGCGGACCGCATTGGTGAGCAGGTTGCGCACCGCGCTCTCGAGCTCGCCGGCGGCGGCCCGCAGGCGTCGCGGGCCCGCGAACTCGAGCGAGATGCGGTGGCGCGCGTGCGACAGCGCGCGCGCCTCGTCGAGCAGCGCCTCGAGCATCGGGCGCAGGTCGACCGGCTCGTCCTCGAACCGGTCGGCGCCGCTCTCGAGCGACGACAGCATCAGCAGGTCGTCGACCAGGCGCTGCATGGTCTGGCTCTGCTTCAGGATCGAGCCGAGGTAGTCGCGGCGCGCCGGCTCGTCGAGGTCGAGCGTGAGCAGCGTCTCGGCGAACCCGGCGATCACGGTGATCGGGGTGCGGATCTCGTGCGAGACGTTGGCGACGAAGTCGCTGCGCATCGCGTCGAGCTTCGCCTGGTCGGTGACGTCGCGGGTGATCAGCAGCTTCTGCTCGCCCTGCGCCGGGTGCAGGCGCAGCTCGTAGGTTCGCCCGGGATGCTGCGCCAGCGGCAGCCGGATGGCGCTGTCGGGCTCGCCGGCCTCGAGCAGCCGCGCGAGCTCGGGCTGGCGGATGAAGTGGTGGATCGGCCGGCGCGTGCCGAAGATGCCGTGCAGGCTCTCGGCCGCGTCGTTGGCCCAGAGCACGTGGTCGTAGCGGTCGAGCACGACGAGGCCGTCGGGTAGGCGATCGACCGCCGCGTGGATCCGCTCGAGCTCGGAGCCCAGCTCGCTGCGCGTGTCGGCTTCCTGGCGCACGAAGCGCGCGAGCCGCGCCACGATCGGACGCCACGGGCCGATGCCGGCCGGCAGCGAGCGGTTGCGCGGCAGCGACGACCAGTGGTGCAGCCGCATCAGGTATAGCGACTGGACGATCGCGTAGCCGACGAAGATGCCGGCGAACCACCAGACCGCGAGGGTTTCGGAGACGTAGAGGGCGAACCCGGCGCCGGCGAGGGCGACGAGTGCGATGGCGGCGAGACTGCGCAGGAACGGGCTCAAGGGGGCGGACCGGGGAAGTTGCCGGGGTTCAACGGGGCAGGAAGCGGTACCCCCCTCCGCGTACGGTCTCGATCAGGCGGTCGTGGCCGCCCGGCGATAGCGCCAGGCGGAGCCGGCGGATGTGGACGTCGACCGTGCGTTCCTCAATATACACGTGATCGCCCCAGACATTGTCGAGCAGCCGCGCGCGCGAGAGCACGCGGTCGGGGTGCTTCATGAAGTAGTGCAGCAACCGGAACTCGGTGGGGCTCAGCTCGAGCGCCTGCGCGCCCGCGCGGACGCGGAAGGTCGCGGGCTCGAGCCGCAGGCCGGCGATCTCGATCGGGTCCTCGGAGGCCTCCGGCGCGGCTCGTCGCAGCAGCGCCCGGATGCGCGCGAGCAGCTCGCGCGGCGAGAACGGCTTGGTCACGTAGTCGTCGGCGCCGACGTCGAAGCCCTGCAGCTTGTCGCCTTCCTGGGCGCGGGCGGTCAGGAGCATGATCGGCAGCTTCGCGGTGCGCGGCTCGGCGCGCAGGCGCTTCGCCAGATCGACCCCGGATTGTCCCGGAAGCATCCAGTCGAGCAGGACCAGGTCGGGAAGCCCGGCCTCGATCTGCCGGCGGGCGTCCTCGGCGGTCTCCGCCTCGCCGACGGCGAATCCGGCATGGCGCAGGTTCACCGCGATCAATTCGCGGATGGCGGGCTCGTCCTCGACGATCAGGATCCTGGCGTTCACGGCCCCAGATTATGACCCGCGCATGACGCAGGCATGACGATGCCGCCTCCGGCCCGGCCGCCGTGGCTCGGCCATCGCGGCGTGGGTGCCCGGCTAGACACCCGGCCAGATGTCCGGCTAGACCTCCGCCGCGGGTGTGCCGGGGGCGCCGCGCCAGCGGTAGCGCCGGCGCGGGGTCGACCCGGCGTCCGAGCAGCCGAGCGCGAGGGTCCACGCCGCCGACTCGATCGGCAGCGCTCCGGCGCCGCCGGCCGGCGCGACGTCGGGCCGGCGCCGGGCACCCCGGACCAGCGTGGCGTGCAGCCGCAGCGGGCGGGCGTCGAAGGCGATCCCGGCGTCGTCCAGACGCCGTCGCAGGCGCGCGGCCAGTGTCGCGGGCCAGTCCGCCGGGTCGTCGGG
>JBDHRX010000023.1:0-32169 GCA_039807785.1 Burkholderiaceae bacterium | reverse complement strand
AGCACCCAGCGCACCGCGTCGATGATGTTCGACTTGCCGCAGCCGTTGGGGCCGACCACGCCGACCAGCTGGCCGGGAACGTCGAACGCGGTCGGGTCGACGAAGGACTTGAAGCCGGCAAGTTTGATCTGTTTCAGTCGCACCGGTGGTTCCTGCCGCGATGGCCGGCGCCGGCACGGACCGCGTCCGCCCGCCCGGCAAAACGCAAAAGCCGCGCGGGGCGGCCTTTGTGGCTCCGTATAATAACAGTCGCCCCGATCGCCTCTCCCGACCGCCGGCGCACCGTTTCCGGGGCCCGCCCGACGCCGATCCCGCCCATGCCCTCAAGACCTTCCAAGAAGCTGGACACCTTCGCGAACCCGGCGCCGGGGCGCGACTACCTGGTCCACATCGAGATCCCCGAGTTCACCTGCCTGTGCCCGCTGACCGGCCAGCCGGACTTCGCCCACCTCGTGATCGACTACGTGCCCGACCGCCGCAACCTCGAGCTCAAGGCCCTCAAGCTGTACATGTGGAGCTTTCGCGACGAGGGCGTCTTCCACGAGGCGGTCACCAATCGCATCCTCGACGAGCTCGTCGCCGCGACCGCGCCGCGCTACCTGCGCCTGACCGCGCGCTGGTTCGTCCGCGGCGGCATCTTCACCACGGTGGTCGCCGAGCACCGCAAGCGGGGCTGGAAGCCGGCGCCGCGCATCGACCTGGGCGCCTTCCCCACGCCTGAATCGAGCACGAGCTGACGAGTTAATTTATAATATAAACAATCTATTACGGTAGATATTTGAACCAACTTCTTAATAAACTTCAGCCGTATCCGTTCGAGCGGCTGCGCGCCCTGCTGGCCGGGGTCGCGGGTTCACCGGAGCATGCGCCGCTGAACCTGTCGATCGGGGAGCCCAGGCACCCCACGCCCGCGCTGCTCCGGGATGCGCTCGCCGGCCACCTCGACGGCCTGTCCGGGTACCCGGCCACCGCGGGAACGCCGGCGCTGCGCGAAGCGATCGCGGGCTGGCTGGTGCGTCGCTACGGCCTGGCGGGCATCGATCCGGCCACCGAGGTCCTGCCGGTCAACGGCTCGCGCGAGGCCCTGTTCGCGTTCGCGCAGACGGTCGTCGACCCCGCCGAGGACGCCCGGGTGGTCTGTCCGAACCCGTTCTACCAGATCTACGAAGGAGCGGCCCTGCTGGCGGGGGCGACGCCGCACTTCGTCGAGCAGTGGCCCGAGACCGGCTTCCGCTGCGACTGGTCGGCCGTTCCGGAGGCGGTCTGGGCGCGGACCCGGCTCGTCTACGCCTGCTCGCCGGGCAATCCGACCGGGGCCGTGCTGTCGCTGGACGACTGGCGCCTGCTGTTCGAGCGGGCCGACCGCCACGGCTTCGCGATCGCCTCGGACGAGTGCTATTCCGAGATCCATTTCGACGAGGCAGCGCCGCCCCTGGGTGCGCTGCAGGCGGCGCAGCTCCTGGGGCGCGCCGACCGGCGCGGGCTGGTGGCGTTCTCCAGCCTGTCCAAGCGCTCGAACGCTCCCGGCCTGCGCTCCGGGTTCGTGGCCGGGGATGCGGCGATCCTGCGCCGGTTCCTGCTCTACCGGACCTACCATGGCAGCGCGATGAGCCTGCCGGTGCAGGCGGCCTCGATCGCCGCCTGGGGCGACGAGGCGCACGTGCTCGAGAACCGTCGCCTGTACCGGGCGAAGTTCGAGGCCGTGGTGCCGATCCTCGGCCCGCTGATGGACACCGCCCGGCCCGAGGCGGGCTTCTACCTGTGGGCCCGGGTACCCGGCGGCGACGACCAGGCTTTCTGCCGCGACCTGTACGCCCAATATAATGTCCTGGTGCTGCCCGGCAGCTTCCTCGCGCGCGAGCAGCAGGGCCGCAACCCCGGCCGGGGCTTCGTGCGCATCGCGCTGGTCGACACGCCGGCCCGCTGCGTCGAGGCCGCGGACCGGATCCGGCGCTTCCTCACCTCCTGACCGACGAATCATCGATGACGACTTCCCTGCAGCAAACCATCGACCAGGCGTGGGAACGCCGCAACGACCTTTCGCCCCGGGGCGCTCCGGCCGAAGTCCGGGATGCGGTCGCCGCGGTCATCGCGCGCCTGAACGACGGCAGCCTGCGGGTCGCCGAGAAGCTCGGCGGCGACTGGGTCGTGCACCAATGGGTCAAGAAGGCGGTGCTGCTCTCGTTCCGGCTCGAGGACAACGCGCCGATGCAGGCCGGCCCCCTGCAGTACTACGACAAGGTACCGACCAAGTTCGAGGGCTGGCGGGCGGAAGACTTCCAGGCCGGCGGGTTCCGGGTGGTGCCGCCAGCCGTCGTGCGCCGCGGTGCCTTCGTCGGAAAGAACGTCGTGCTGATGCCCTCGTACGTGAACATCGGCGCGTACGTCGACGAGGGCACGATGGTCGATACCTGGGCCACCGTCGGCTCGTGCGCGCAGATCGGCCGCAACGTCCATCTGTCGGGCGGGGTCGGCATCGGCGGCGTGCTCGAGCCGCTGCAGGCCAACCCGACCATCATCGAGGACAACTGCTTCATCGGCGCGCGATCCGAGGTCGTCGAGGGCGTGGTGGTCGAGGAGAACTCGGTGCTCTCGATGGGCGTGTTCATCGGCCAGAGCACGAAGATCTACGACCGCGAGTCGGGCAAGGTCCTCTACGGGCGGGTGCCGGCGGGTTCGGTCGTGGTGCCGGGTTCGCTGCCCTCGGCCGACGGCAAGGTGAGCCTGTATTGCGCGGTGATCGTCAAGCGCGTCGATGCACAGACGCGCGCGAAGACCGGCATCAACGAACTGCTGCGCGGCGACTGAGGGCGTGACGGTCCGCGCCCGGTCGCCGCGATGCGACGACCGACGGTGCGAAGACTTCGGAGGACCCTGATGATGATGGATCGCTTGCTGCAGCTGATGTCGGAGAAGAAGGCCTCCGACCTGTTCCTGGCGCCCGGCGCACCGGTCCAGCTCAAGATCAACGGCGCGATGGTGCCGGTCAACCAGCAGCGGCTCGCGCCCGACAACGTCGTCGCCCTGATTCGCGAGATCGTCGAGGATCGCCACTGGGAGCAGTTCGAGAAGCAGCACGAGCTCAACCTCGGCTACGGCGTGCGCAACATCGGGAGCTTCCGCGTCAACGTGTTCCGCCAGCGCGGCTCGGCCGCCTGCGTGATCCGCTTCATCCCGCACGACATCCCGAAGCTCGACAGCCTGCACCTGCCGTCGATCCTCGGTGACCTGGTGATGGAAAAGCGCGGGCTGCTGCTCGTCGTCGGCGCCACCGGCTCCGGCAAGTCGACCACGCTGGCGTCGATGATCGACCACCGCAACGAGCAGAAGAGCGGCCACATCCTCACGCTCGAGGACCCGATCGAGTTCACGTTCCAGAACAAGCGCTCGATCGTCAACCAGCGGCAGATCGGCACCGACACGCATTCGCTCGAAGTCGCGCTGAAGAACGCGATGCGCCAGGCGCCCGACTGCATCCTGATCGGCGAGATCCGCGACACCGCGACGATGTCGAACGCGATCGCCTACGCGCAGTCGGGGCACCTGGTGCTCGCGACCCTGCACGCGAACAACGCCAACCACGCGCTGAACCGGATCGTCAGCTTCTACCCGCCCGACAACCGTCCGGTGCTGCTGGCCGATCTCGCCGCGACGCTCAAGGCGGTGGTCTCGCAGCGGCTGGTGCGCGCATTCGACGGCAGCCGCCTGCCCGCGGTCGAGATCCTGCTGAACACGCGCCACATCGCCGAGCTGATCGAGCAGGGCCGGCTCACCGAGATCAAGGATGCGATGAACCAGAGCCTGGCGGCCGGCTCGCGCACCTTCGATCACGCGCTGGCCGACCTCGTGCGCGCGCGCCGCATCGCCCGCGAGGATGCGATGGCGCATGCCGACTCGCCGACCAACCTGCTCTGGATGCTCGAGAACGAAGCCGAGGAAGCGGCGGCGACGCCAGGCCAGCCCGCCGCCGCGCAGGCGGGCGGCCTGGTCTCCCCGGCGATGGCCTCGGCTGCGCTCGGCCAGCCGGGGGCGCGCAAGCCGGCCAGCGGCGAGGACGCCGACGGCCCCTCGTTCTCCGAGTTCCTGCTCAACATCTGATCCGACATGGGCGAGGTCGTCGTCTTCGGCATCGAGAACTGCGACCAGGTTCGCAAGGCGCGCGCCTGGCTGCGCGCCCACGGCATCGCCTTCCGCTTCCACGATTTCCGCAAGGACGGGCTCGACGCCCAGCGCCTGTCGGGCTGGCTCGGCCGGGTTCCCTGGGATTCGCTGCTGAACCGGCGCGGGCTGGCCTGGCGCAAGCTCGATCCCCAGCGTCGCGCGGCGATCACCGACCAGGCAAGCGCGGCCGAGCTGATGCTGGCCGACCCCACGCTGGTGAAGCGGCCGGTGCTGCAGGCCGGCGACCGGATCATCGTCGGTTTCTCCGAGCCGCTCTATGCCGGCGTCTTCGGCACCGCGACCAACGCCGGTTCCGCGGCGTGAGGGATCGCGCCCGTTCCGCCCGATGACGTTCCGCCCGATGAGCCACGCCCGTTCCACCCGATGAGCCGTGTCCTCGCACTCGCCGAGGCGCTGATCCGGCGGCGCTCGGTGACGCCGGACGATGCCGGCTGCCAGGCGCTGCTGCGCGAACGGCTGGCGCCGCTGGGCTTCGTCTGCGAGACGATCGCGGGCAACGGCGTCACCAACCTGTGGGCGGTGCGCGCCGCCGCCGCGCCGGGCCCCACGCTGGCCTTCGCCGGGCATACCGACGTGGTCCCCACCGGCCCCCTCGAGCAGTGGCACAGCGACCCGTTCGAGCCGGCGCACCGGGACGGCCGGCTCTACGGGCGCGGCGCCGCCGACATGAAGAGCTCGATCGCGGCCTTCGTCGTCGCCGTCGAGGAACTGGCCGCGGCCGCCGTGCCGCACCGCGGCCGGATCGCGCTGCTGATCACCTCCGACGAGGAAGGGCCGGCCACCGACGGCACGATCCGGGTGGTCGACGCGCTCGAGGCGCGTGGCGAACGGATCGACTACTGCATCGTCGGCGAACCGACCTCGGTCGACCGGCTCGGCGACATGGTCAAGAACGGCCGGCGCGGCTCCCTGTCGGGACGGCTCGTGGTCGCCGGCGTGCAGGGGCACATCGCCTATCCGCATCTCGCGCGCAACCCGATCCACCTGCTGGCGCCGGCGCTGGCCGAGCTGGCGGCCACGCAATGGGACCCGGGCAACGAGTACTTCCCGCCCACTTCCTGGCAGGCCTCGAACATCCAGGCGGGCGCGGGCGCAACCAACGTGATCCCCGGCCGGGCGAGCCTCGACTTCAACTTCCGCTTCTCGACCGCCAGCACGGTCGAGGGCCTCAAGCGGCGCGTCGCCGCGATCCTCGACGCGCACGGGCTCGAGTACACGCTCGAATGGTCACTGTCCGGAATGCCCTTCCTCACCGCGCGCGGCGCGCTCTCCGAGGCGCTATCCGGAGCGATCCGGGCCGAGACCGGCATCGACCCCGAGCTCTCGACCACCGGAGGCACCTCGGACGGCCGCTTCATCGCCCGGATCTGTCCGCAGGTGATCGAGTTCGGCCCGCTCAACGCCAGCATCCACAAGATCGACGAGCACGTTGAGCTGTCCGCGCTCGAGCCGCTGAAGAACATCTACCGGCGCACCATCGTCGGCCTGCTGGGCACATGAGCGGGTCCTTCGCACGGCGCCCGGCCGACGCCGAGGCCGCGGCACGCGAGCTGCGCACGGTGCGCGACCTGCTGCGCTGGGCGGTCTCGCGCTTCGAGGCCGCCGGGATCGCGTACGGCCACGGCACCGACAACGCCTGGGACGAGGCGGTCGCGCTGCTGCTCTGGGCCCTGCACCTGCCGCCCGACGCGCTCGATCCCTGGCTCGACGCCCGGCTCGCACGGGCCGAACGGCGCACGGTCGCCGAGCTCGTCGAGCGGCGTATCGCATCGCGCCAGCCGGCCGCCTACCTGACCGGCGAGGCCTGGCTGCGCGGGCTGCGTTTCGCCTGCGACGCGCGCGCGCTGGTCCCGCGCTCGCCCATCGCCGAGGCGCTGGACGAGGCGCTGCCCGAGTGGCTCGCGCTGCATCCGCGCGCCCCGTCATGGCCAGCCTCGATCCTGGACCTGTGCACCGGGGGAGCGAGCCTCGCGCTCTGCGCCGCGCACCGGTTTCCGGCAGCCCGGGTGGCGGGCGCCGATCTGTCCGCCGACGCGCTCGCGCTGGCGGCGATCAACCGCGAGCGGCACGGCATGCAGCAGCGGCTCGAGCTGTTCCGCGGCGACCTGTTCGAGCCGCTCGACGGGCGCCGCTTCGACCTGGTGCTGTGCAATCCGCCCTATGTCAACGATGCCTCGATGCAAGCCCTGCCGCCCGAGTACCGCGCCGAACCGCGCGGCGCGCTCGCCGGCGGCGTCGACGGCATGGACCTGGTCCGGCGCATCCTGCGCGACGCGCCCGCGCACCTGACGCCCGAGGGCCTGCTGTTGCTCGAGATCGGCCACGAGGCCGCGCACTTCGAAGCAGCGTTTCCGCGGCTCGAGTGCCACTACCTGCCGGTGGCCGCCGGCGACCGGATGCTGGTCCTGCTCGAGGTGGCGCAACTCGCGGCGGCGCTCGAAGATGCACCCCCATCCCGGTCACGGCGCACGCCGCCGCGCGCGCCGCGCGCCACCGGCCGGCGATCGTGATCCGCCTGCAAGGCCTGACCCTGTCGCGCGGCGGCCGGGTGCTGCTCGACCGTGCCGACGCCAGCATCGGCCCGGGCGAGCGCATCGCGCTGATCGGCCGCAACGGCGCCGGCAAGACCACGCTGCTGTCCGCGCTCGCGGGCGACCAGCCCCAGGACGCCGGCGACATCGTCCAGCCCTGGCGCGAGGTGATCCGGCTCGCCCAGCATCTGCCCGCCGGCACCCTGCCGGCCTGGCGCTTCGTGGTCGCCGGCGACGCGCGCCTGGCGGCCGCCCAGGCCGAGCTCGAGCGCGCCGAGCACAGCGCCGACGGCATGGCGCTCGGGCATGCCCACGAACTCTGGCAGCAGGCCGGCGGGCTCAGCGCCGAGGCGCGCAGCCGCAGCCTGCTCGCCGGGCTGGGCTTCGACCCGGCGCAGGCGCAGCAGCCGGTCGACGAATTGTCCGGCGGCTGGCGGATGCGCCTGAATCTCGCCCGCGCCCTGTTCGCGCCCGGCGACCTGCTGCTGCTCGACGAGCCGACCAACCACCTCGACCTGGACGCGATCCTCTGGTTCGAGCGCTGGCTGCTGCGCTACCCCGGCACCGCGCTGATCGTCTCCCACGATCGCGACGTGCTCGATCGCGTCGCGACCGCGACGCTGCACATCGACGAGGGCAAGCTGGTCCGGTACGCCGGCGGCTACAGCGAGTTCGAGCGGCTGCGCGCGCAGCGCCAGCAGCAGGCCGAGCGCGAGCGCGCCGCCTGGGACGCGCGCGTAGCGCACCTGAACGCCTTCATCACGCGCTTCCGGGCCAAGGCGAGCAAGGCCCGCCAGGCGCAGAGCCGGATCAAGGCACTGGAACGGATGGCCGCCGTGGCGCCGGTGCGGGCGCTGCGCGGCATCGACTTCACGCTGCACGAGGTCGGCGATTGCCCCGATCCGTTGCTGCAGGCCGAAGCCCTCGATGCGGGTCACCCGGGCGGCGCGCCGGTCCTGAGCGACATCCGCCTGCAGGTCCGCCGCGGCGCCCGCATCGGCATCCTCGGCCGCAACGGCGCGGGCAAGAGCACGCTGGTGCGGACACTGGTCGGCGAGCTCGCGCCGCTGGCCGGCGAAGTCCGGCCCTCGCGCTCGATCCGGATCGGCTACTTCGACCAGCAGGGCGTCGAGCGGCTTCGCCCCGACGAATCGGCCCTGGCGCAACTGCAGCGGATCGCCCCGGCCGAGCGCGAGCAGGCGCTGCGCGACTACCTGGGGCGGTTCGGCTTCACGGGCGATGCCGCGACCCGGCCGGTGGGCCCGATGTCGGGCGGCGAGAAGGCGCGCCTGTCGCTGGCGCTGATGCTCTTCCACCGGCCGCAGCTGCTGGTTCTCGACGAACCGACCAACCACCTGGACGCCCAGGCGCGCGATGCGCTGGCCGACGCGCTGGCCGACTTCGACGGCGCGGTGCTGCTCGTCTCGCACGATCGCTATCTCCTGCGCGCGACCGTCGACACCCTGCTGCTGGTCGGCGACGGCCGGTTGCGCGAGTTCGACGGCGACCTCGACGACTACGCCGAATGGCTCGCGCAGCGCCCGGCCGCGACGGGCGCCGACCCCACCGCCGGCGCGACGGTCGGCTCGGGGCGCGGTGACGCGGCGGCGCCGGCGAACCGGCGCGATGATCGCCGCCTGGCGGCCCAGCGCCGTGCCCGCCTCGCCGAACGGCTGCGGCCGCTCGACCGCGAGATCGACGGGATCGAGCAGCGCCTCGAAGCCGTCGAGGCGCGCCTGGCCGCGATCGGCACCCGGCTCGCCGAACCGGGTGTCTACGGCGACCCGGCCGAGGCCGGCCCGCTCGGCCGCGAGCGGGCGACGCTCGAACAGGAAAAGGAGGCACTCGAGGAACGCTGGCTCGAGCGCAGCACGGCGCGCGACGCCGAGCGCGAGGCCTTCGAGGGCGAGGCGGGCTGAGGCCGGCCAACGCCGGGCGCGCTCCTGACCCGGCCCTCGCCCGTGCGACCGATTCTCCTCGACACCGGGTCGGCGCGCTCGTCGCGGCCCGGCGCTCCGATAGAATCTCCGCCATGAACACATCCCCCTTCCAACGGATCGGCGTCGTCGGCAGCGGCGCCATGGGTCGGGGCATCGCGCAGCTGTTCGCCCAGAGCGGCTTCGCGGTGCGCCTGTTCGACACCAACGCAGCCGCGCTGCAGTCGGCGATCGCCGACGTCGCCGGCACCTTCGCCAAGCTGGTCGAGAAGGGCCGGATGGCCGCCGACGCGGCCGCCGCGGCCCGGGAGCGACTCACGCCGGCGGAGGCGCTCGCGGCGCTGTCCGACTGCGACCTGGTGGTCGAGGCGATCGTCGAGCGACTCGAGGCCAAGCGACAGCTGTTCGAGCAGCTCGAGGCCATCGTCGCCGAAGACGCGGTGCTCGCCACGAACACCTCGTCGCTGTCGGTCACCGCGATCGCCGCGGCGTGCCGGCGGCCGCAGCGGCTCGCCGGCCTGCACTTCTTCAACCCCGTCCCCCTGATGAAGGTGGTCGAGGTGATCGACGGCATCCGCACCGATCCGGCCGTCCTCGAGCGGCTGGTGGCGCTCACGCGGGCGACCGGGCACCGGCCGGTGGTGGCGCAGGACACCCCGGGCTTCATCGTCAACCACGCCGGACGCGGCTTCGGCACCGAGGCGCTGAAGGCGCTCGGCGAAGGCGTCGGCGACGTCCCCGTCATCGACCGGATCCTGCGCGAGCAGGTGGCCTTCGACGGCCAGGGTTTCCGGCTCGGCCCGTTCGAGCTGTTCGACCTGACCGGTCTCGACGTCTCCCAGCCGGTGATGGAGTCGATCTATCGCCAGTTCTACGACGAGCCGCGCTTCCGCCCGTCGGTCATCGCGGCCCAGCGCCTCGCCGCCGGCCTGGTGGGCCGCAAGGCCGGCGAAGGCTTCTATGCCTATCCGGAAGGCCGCCAGCAGGCGCCGGCGGAAGCGCCCGCGCCCCGGGTGGCGGTCCGGCCTCCGGTCTGGATCGCGCCGGGCCCTCGCGCCGCCCTGCTGCAGGAGGCCGTTGCCGCGCTCGAGGGGGTGGTCCAGGACGGCCCCGCGCCCGGCGAGCACGCGCTGGTGCTGCTGGCGCCGCTCGGGCTGGACGCAACCGCGGCCGCTGCCGGCCTGCCGGCCGAGCGCGCGGTGGCCGTCGACACGCTGTTCCCGATCGCTCCGGGGCAGTGCCGGCGCCGGGTGCTGATGCCCACGCCGGCGACCCGGGCCGAGTATCGCGACGCCGCGCACGCGATCTTCGCCAACGACGGCATCCCGGTCTCGATGCTGCGCGACAGCCCGGGATTCGTCGCCCAGCGCGTGATCGCCATGATCGTCTCGGTGGGCACCGAGATCGCCCAGCAGCGCATCGCCTCGCCGGCCGACATCGATGCCGCGGTGCGCGCCGGGCTGGGCTATCCGCTCGGGCCCCTGGCGATGGGCGACGCGCTGGGCGCGCCGGTCATCCTCGAGATCCTCGAGAACCTGCACCGGCTCACCGGCGATCCCCGCTACCGCCCGGGCGGCTGGCTGCGCCGGCGCGCGCAGCTCGGCCTGTCGCTGCTGCACGAGGACTGAGGCCGTGGCGGCGCGCCTGCTGTCGGAGCGCCGGGGGCCGGTGCTGCTGCTGCGCATCTCGAATCCCGAGGCGCGCAACGCGCTGCACCCCGACATCTATCGCGACGGCGCCGCGGCCCTGCATGCCGCCGGCGACGACCACGGCGTGCGCGCCATCGTCCTCGCCGGCGAAGGCGAGCACTTCTGCGCCGGCGGCAACCTGAACCGGCTGCGCGAGAACCGCGCCGCCGACCCGTCGGTGCAGGGCGCGTCGCTCGACCTCCTCGGCGCCTGGGTGATGGCGATCCGCGACTGCCCGAAGCCGGTGATCGCGGCGGTCGAGGGCGCGGCCGCGGGAGCCGGCTTCTCGCTGGTGCTGGCCTGCGACCTGGTGTTCGCCGCCGAGGACGCACGCTTCGTCATGGCCTATGCCCGGGTGGGCCTCACCTGCGACGGCGGGGCCAGCCATTTCCTCGGCGCCCGCCTGCCCTACCCGCTCGCCTACGAGCTGATGTCCGGCGGCCAGCCCGCCGCGGCGGCGCGACTGCATGCGCTGGGGTTGGTGAACGCGCTGGTGCCGCGCGGCGAGGCGCTCGGGGCCGCGCTGGCGCGCGCCGCCGAGCTGGCCGACGGACCGGCCTTCGCGCTCGGCCGGATCAAGTCGCTGCTCGCCGCGCACGAGCGCGACGCCCTGGCGCGCCAGCTGGTGCGGGAGCGCGACAACTTCCTCGCGGCGCTGTTCCACGACGACGGTGGCGAAGGCATCGACGCCTTCCTCGCCCGGCGCGCGCCGGGCTTCAACCGCGAAAGCGGCGCCCCCCGGGGCCGCCCGCCCGCGGAGGACACGTGACCCAGCCCTCCCCCGGCCCGGCCGCCGACGACGCCGCCAACAGCGGCACCGTCGCGGTTCCCGAGCGCCACCGCGTCGATGCCGGCGTGCTCGAGCAGTGGCTACACGGGCGGATCCCCGGCTTCGCGGGCCCGCTGACGATCGAGCTGTTCAAGGGCGGGCAGTCGAACCCGACCTATCGGCTGTCCACCCCCGGGGCCGCTTACGTGATGCGCGCCAAGCCCGGGCCGGCCGCCCGCCTGCTCCCCTCGGCCCATGCGATCGAGCGCGAGTACCGCGTCCTCGCGGCGCTCGCCGGGACCGACATCCCGGTGGCGCGCGTGTACGCGCTATGCGAGGACGAATCGGTGATCGGCCGCGCGTTCTACGTGATGGAACACATCGACGGACGCGTGCTCTGGGACCAATCGCTGCCGGACATGGCCGTCGCCGAGCGCTCGGCGATCTACGACGAGATGAATCGCGTGATCGCCGCGCTGCATTCGGTCGACTATGCGGCGATCGGGCTGGGCGACTACGGCAAGCCGGGCAACTACATCGGTCGCCAGGTGGCGCGCTGGAGCGGGCAGTACCAGGCCTCCGAGACCGAGCCGATCGAGGCCATGGACCGGTTGATCGAGTGGCTGCCGCAGCACCTGCCGCCCGGCGACGAGACCTCGATCGTCCACGGCGACTTCCGGCTCGACAACCTGATCTTCGACCGGAGCCGGCCGCGCGTGCGCGCGATCCTCGACTGGGAACTCTCGACGCTGGGGCACCCGCTGGCCGACTTCTCCTACCACTGCATGGCCTGGCACATCGCGCCGGGCCAGTTCCGGGGCATCGCCGGGCTCGACCATGCGGCGCTGGGCATTCCGGGCGAACGCGCGTACGTCGAGCGCTACTGCGCCCGCACCGGGCGCGATCCGGCGCAGACGCTGGCGCACTGGGAGTTCTACCTCGCCTACAACATGTTCCGGATCGCGGCGATCCTGCAGGGAATCATGAAGCGCGCGGTCGACGGCACGGCCTCGAGCGCGCAGGCGCTCGAGGCGGGGCGTCGCGCACGGCCGCTGGCCGAGATGGGCTGGGAGATCGCGCAGCGCGTGCGCTGAGGACGCTGCCCCGCCGCAACGACAGCCGGGCCCGCGAGCGATGCCCGGAACGGACATACAGGAGAAGCAGATGGACTTCGAGTATTCGGCACGATGCATCGAGTTGCGGCAGCGCCTGCTGGCGTTCATGGAGGAGCACGTCTACCCGAACGAGCGGCGCTTCTACGCCGAGGTGTCCGAGAACCGGCGCGCCGGCAACGCCTGGATCCCGACGCGGATCGTCGAGGAGCTCAAGCCGAAGGCGCGGGCCGCCGGGCTGTGGAACCTGTTCCTGCCGAAGTCGACGCGGGTGCCCGAGGGCCTGTCCAACCTCGACTACGCGCCGCTGTGCGAGATCATGGGCCGCGTGACCTGGGCCCCCGAAGTCTTCAACTGCAACGCGCCCGACACCGGCAACATGGAGACCCTCGAGCGCTACGCGAGCGAACCGATCAAGCGCGCCTGGCTCGACCCGTTGCTGGCGGGCGAGATCCGCTCGGCCTTCGCGATGACCGAGCCCGCGGTCGCCTCCTCGGATGCGACCAACATCCAGGCCCGCATCGAGCGCCAGGGCGACCACTACCTGATCAACGGCCGCAAGTGGTGGACTTCGGGCGCCGGCGACCCGCGCTGCAAGGTCTATATCTTCATGGGCAAGACCAACCCCGACGCGGGTCGCCACGAGCAGCAGTCGATGATCGTGGTGCCCGCCGACACTCCCGGGATCACCGTGGTCCGCGCGCTCCACGTGTTCGGCTACGACGAGGCGCCGCACGGGCACTGCGAGGTCTCGTTCGAGAACGTGCGGGTGCCGGTGGAGAACATCCTGCTCGGCGAGGGCCGCGGGTTCGAGATCGCGCAGGGCCGCCTCGGGCCGGGGCGCATCCATCACTGCATGCGTTCGATCGGGGTGGCCGAGCGCGCGCTCGAGTACATGTGCCGGCGGCTGTCGTCGCGCATCGCCTTCGGCAAGCCGATCTCGTCGCACAACGTCTGGCACGAGCGCATCGCCGAGGCGCGCTGCATGATCGACCAGGCGCGCCTGCTGACGCTGAAGGCCGCGTACATGATGGACACCGTCGGCAACAAGGTCGCCAAGGCCGAGATCGCGATGATCAAGGTGGTCGCGCCCAACATCGCCTGCCAGATCATCGATTGGGCGATCCAGGCGCACGGCGGGGCCGGCGTCTCGGACGATTTCCCGCTGGCCTCGCTGTATGCCCACCAGCGCACGTTGCGGCTGGCCGACGGCCCCGACGAGGTGCATCGCAATGCGATCGCCAAGCTCGAGCTCGCCCGGCACCTGCCGATCCCCGGCGGGGCCGGTGCGGTCCAGATGCCGATCACCCGCGGCGCCTGACGCGGGCCGGGCCGTGATCGACGTCTACTCGTGGCCGACGCCGAACGGCCACAAGGTCCACATCATGCTGGAGGAGTGCGGCCTGCCCTACTCGGTGCAGCCGGTCGACATCGGCGCCGGCGAGCAGTTCGCGCCCGCGTTCCTGGCGATCAGCCCCAACAACAAGATCCCGGCGATCGTCGACCACGACGGCCCGGGCGGCCGGCCGATCTCGCTGTTCGAGTCCGGCGCCATCCTGGTCTACCTGGCCGGCAAGACCGGCCGGTTCCTGCCGGGCGGCGCGCGCGGGAAGTACGAGATCCTGCAGTGGCTGATGTTCCAGATGAGCGGCGTCGGGCCGATGCTGGGCCAGGCGCACCATTTCCGGCGCTATGCGCCGCAGCGCATCGACTACGCGATCGAGCGCTACACCGGCGAGGCGCAGCGCCTGTACGGCGTGCTCGAGCGGCGGCTCGCGGCGACTGGCGCCTATCTCGGCGGCAGCCGGTACTCGATCGCCGACATCGCGACCTGGCCATGGGTCCGCTCGCACGAAGTCCAGGGCGTCGACCTGGCGGAATTCCCGCAGGTCGCGCGCTGGTTCGGGGCGATCGGCGCCCGGCCCGCGGTGATGCGCGCGGTCACGGTCCTGGCCGAGCGGCGCAAGGCGACGCTCGACGACCGGGACCGCGAGAACCTGTTCGGCGCGACGCAGTACGCGCGGCGCTGACGGCGGCGACATCCCGCTACTGCAGCGGCTCCTTGGCCGCGGGCGGCAGCGGGAACGCGAACACCTCGATGCCCTCGTCCTCGAGCTCCGCGCGCTGCTCGGGCGTGGCCATCCCGCGGATCCCGCGCGCCGGCGCCTCGTCGTAATGGATGCGGCGCGCCTCCTCGGCGAAACGTTCGCCCACGTCCTCGGTGTTCTCGGCCAGGTGCCGCGCCATCTTCATCCACAGCGCCTGCAACTGCTCCGGCGTGGGCATCGCGGCCGCGATCGGCGCGCCGCCGGCCTTGCCCGCGGCGCGCTGCGCCGGCTCCGGCGGCGCGGACAGGTTCAGGCGCGGCGCGCTCGGCATCCGGCGCACCGCCTTGCTGGCGCAGACGGGGCATTCGACGAAGCCGCGCTCGAGCTGCTCGTCGAAGGCTTGCGCCGACCCGAACCATCCCTCGAAGCGGTGTTCGTGTTCGCAGGCGAGATCGAAGACTTTCATGTGCGTGCCGTGCTCCGTCCCCGATTGTACGTGCCCACGGGCTGGATTGCGCATCCCCGCTGCTAGAATCGGCCCCGCCGGGCGCGCATGCCCGGCGCACCCGTGCCGCCGCGGCATTGTCCCGATGAAAGATCCGCTGGTTCTCCCCGTCGACGAGGTCCTCGCGCAGCTCGACCGGTTCGACGCGATCGTCGATGCGCGCAGCCCCGCCGAGTTCGCCGAGGACCGGCTGCCCGGCGCCCTCAGCGCGCCGGTGCTCGACGACGCCGAGCGCGCGCTGATCGGCACGATCCACAAGCAGCGCTCGGCCTTCGAAGCGCGCCGCGCCGGCGCGGCGCTGGTCGCGCGCAACATCGGCGCCCTGATCGATCGCCTGTTCGCCGATCACGGACACGACTGGCGCCCGTTGGTCTATTGCTGGCGCGGCGGCAACCGCTCCGGCGCCCTCGCCACCGTGCTGGCCCGCATCGGCTGGCGCACGACTGTGCTCGAGGGCGGCTACCGCGCCTTCCGGCAGCGCGTCGTGGCCGACCTCGCCCACTGGCCCGAGGGCCTGCGGCTGCACGTGCTGGCCGGGCGCACCGGCACCGGCAAGAGCCTGATCCTCCAACAGCTCGCGGCGCAGGGCGCGCAGGTGATCGACCTCGAGGCGCTCGCCTGCCATCGTGGCTCGGTGCTCGGCCTGATGCCGGCCGCCCGCCAGCCCTCGCAAAAGGCGTTCGAGACCGGCCTCTGGGAGGCGGTGCGGCGCCTCGATCCGGCGCACCCGGTGTTCATCGAGTCGGAAAGCCGGCGCGTCGGGCGCTGCCACGTTCCCGATGCGCTGATCGCCGCGATGCGCGCGGCCTCCTGCACGCGGATCGAGGCGGACGTGCCGGTCCGCGCCGCGCTGCTGCTCGGGGAGTACCGCCATTTCGTCGAGGAACCGGGGCTGCTGCGCGAGCGGCTCGAACGGCTCGCGCCGCTGCACGGGCGTCGCCAGGTGGGGCAATGGTCGGCCATGGCCGAGGCGGGAAGCTGGGAAGCCTTCGTCGAATCCCTCCTCGCCTTGCACTACGACCCGGCCTACGAGCGTTCGATCAAGCGCAACTACCTGAACGCCGACGATGCGCGCATCGTCCGGCTCGAGGGGGCGGAAGCGCCCGCGCTGGAGGCGGCGGCACGGCGGATTCTCGCCGCCTGGCGGGCCTGAGCCGCGCCGCCAGGCAAGGCGCCGGAGCGCGCCCCGGCGCAACGGTTTCGCAACCTCAGCGGACCTCGCCGTCGCGCAGGCGTTCCGGGAACCGGGCGATCTGCGCGCGCGCCTTCACCGACTCGAGGTAGTCGCTCAGGGCCTGCTGCGCGTAGACCTGCTGCAGCTGCTGGCGATAGGTGTCGCGCCGCTCGGCCACCCGCGCGGCGTCCGGCAGGTTCACTTTCGTCACCTGGTAGATCGCGTAGCCCGGCGCGCCCAGGTCGGTACCGACGAGCGCCGGCAGCGGCTCGGCAGCGGCGCCGAACACCGCGTCGATGCCGGCCTGCGGCAGCTCGGGGCCGGCCGCGCGGGAGACGGTGCGCGCCGCGCCCAGGTCGCCCGCGGCCTCGCCGCGCCGCAGCGCCTCGAGCCGGCTCCGCCCCGCCTCGAGCGCCAGCTTGTGCGCCTCGTCGTGCACGACGAGCTGCCGCACCTGCTCCTTGACCGCGGCGAACGGCTGGCGCCGCGCCGGGCGATGCTCGACGATCCGCGCGGCGGCCAGCGTCCCGTTGCCGATGTCGACCGCCTCGGTGTTGCGCCGCGCGGAGATCGAGTCGGCGCTGAACAGCGCCGCGAGCAGGCGCGGATTGTTCAGCGGATGCTCGCGCGGCAGCGCCGGTGTCGCGTTGCGCCGGACCTCGTCGGCGCTCAGCACCTTCAGGCCGAAGCGCTGCGCGGCCGGCTCGAGCGTATCGGCCTGCTCGTAGACCAGGTTGCTGAAGGTCTCGGCGGCCTCGGCGAAGCGCGTGGCCGCCTGCTGCGAGCGGATCTCGGCCTCGATCGAGGCGCGCACGGCCTCGAAGCCGCGCTCCGAGGCGGGCTTGATCTCGGTCAGCCGGATGACGTGGAAGCCGAACTCCGACTCCACCACGTCGCTGGTCTCGCCGACCTTCATCCCGAACGCCGCGTCGGCGAACGGCTTGACCATCGTCTCACGGGTGAAGAAGCCGAGGTCGCCGCCGGCGGCGGCCGAGCCCGAATCCTGCGATTCGGCCTTGGCCAGCGTCGCGAAGTCCGCGCCGCCGAGCAGCCGCTCGCGCAGCGCCGCGGCCCGCTCGCGCGCGGCCTGCTTCCGCGCGCCGTCCGCACCGGACGGCAGCTCGATCAGGATGTGGCTCGCGCGCCGCTGCTCGGCTGTGGCGTAGCGCGCCTTGTTCTGCTCGTAGTAGGCGCGCGCATCCTGCTCGGACACCTCGATCCGCCCGGCCACCGCCTCCGAGGACAGCACCAGGTACTCGACCCGCGCGTTCTCGGGCAGCTCGAACGCCTGCGCGTTGCGCTCGTAGTAGTCGTTCAGCTGCGCATCGGTGGGCTGGACCTTCGCGACGAAGTCCTCGGTGCGAAAGCGCAGCTCGCGCACCTCGCGCGTCTGCTCGCCGAGCCCGATCATCCGGTCGACCAGCGACGCCGGCACGAACGCCGTCTGCGAGATCGCCTCCGGCAGCGCCTGCAGCGCCAGGTCGGCGCGCATCTCGGCCTCGAAGATCTGCTCGTTCTTGCCCTGCGCGCGCAGCAGCTGGCGATAGCGCTCCATGTCGAAGCGTCCGTCGGGGCCGGCCAGGCCGGGGATGCCGACGATCGCGCGGCGCAACTGCCCGTCGGGCACCGCGATGCGCTTCGCGTTCGCCTCGGCCAGCAGCGCGTGCTGCGAGATCAGCCCGTCGAGGATCTGCGCGCGCGCCGCGTCGCTGTCGAGCAGAGCGGCGTCGAAGCGGTCGCCGAGCATCTGCCGCAATTGCTCGATCTGCCGCCGGTGGGCCAGGTCGTACTCCTGCCGGGTGATCTTGCTCGAGCCGACCTTGGCGACCGCCCCGTCCTCGGCGAAGAACTGCTCGTAGCCCTGGATCCCGAAGAACGCGAACGCCGGGAAGATCAGCACCAGCAGCAGGAACTGCATCAGCCGTTGGTGTTTGCGAACCGTATCGAACATGCGCACCTGCCAGACTGAAAAAAAAGGGCGAACTCTCGTTCGCCCTTCGGGTGTTGGCGGAGTGGACGGGACTCGAACCCGCGACCCCCGGCGTGACAGGCCGGTATTCTAACCAACTGAACTACCACTCCTCGTGATCGAGCGCTCGTATCCGGGGATACCGCATCTTCGCTGCACTCTTCCCGCCTTGCCCTTCCGGCTGGTGGGTGCTGAGAGGTTCGAACTCCCGACCTACGCCTTGTAAGGGCGCCGCTCTACCAGCTGAGCTAAGCACCCGTACGGGTCAGCGCACCGGCTTCGAGCCGCCTTCCCGGAGACCGGGGGCGTCCTGCCGGCATCGCGCGTGCGCAGCGAAGATTGCGATTGTATATGAACCCGGGACGGGCGATCAACTCGCCGGAGTGCGGGCGAGCCGGCCGCTCAGTTGATCGCGTCCTTCAAGGCCTTTCCGGGGCGGAACTTCGGCACCTTGGCCGCGCGGATCTTGATCGTCGCGCCGGTGCGCGGATTGCGTCCGCTGCGCGCGGCGCGCTTGCCCACGGCGAAGGTTCCGAACCCGACCAGCGTGACCGTGCCGCCCTTGCGCAGCGTGGTGCGAACCGCGCCGACGAGCGCATCGAGCGCGCGACCCGCGGCAGCCTTCGAAATGTCGGCCTGCTTCGCGATATGGTCGATCAGTTCGGTCTTGTTCACTGAAACCCCCTCACTCCGGATTCGTTGTGGACGAGCGCTGCTCTGATGTGCGCTGAGCGACGGCGCTGCTTTTGACAACCGCTGACGCGGCAGGGCGGAGCCGTATTAAATCGCCGGGTCCGGCCAGTGTCAAGCCGGACCGCGGCGACGAAACGGCGCGTTTTCCCTCTGTACGAAGCGTCGCCGGGATCAATGCGTGACGACGTCGCCGCCGGCGCCCGAAGCCGGCGCGGGCACCGGCGCGCCGGCTGCCGCCGGCGCATCCTCGGGCAGCGGCTCCGGCTGCCGTTCCAGCGCGACCTCGAGCACGCGGTCGATCCACTTGACCGGCACGATCTCGAGCTTGTTCTTCACGTTGTCGGGGATCTCGGCGAGATCCTTGACGTTCTCCTCGGGGATCAGCACCGTGCGGATGCCGCCGCGGTGCGCCGCGAGCAGCTTCTCCTTCAGGCCGCCGATCGCGAGCACCTCGCCGCGCAGCGTGATCTCGCCGGTCATCGCCACATCGGCGCGCACCGGGATGCCGCTCAGCACCGATACCAGCGCGGTGGTCATCGCGATGCCCGCGCTCGGACCGTCCTTCGGCGTGGCGCCCTCGGGCACGTGGATATGGATGTCGCTCTTCTCGTGGAAGTCGTCGCGGATGCCGAGCCGGCGCGCGCGCCGGCGCACCACCGTCATGGCCGCCTTGATCGACTCCTGCATCACGTCGCCGAGCTTGCCGGTGAAGGTGGTCTTGCCCTTGCCCGGAATCGCCGCCGCCTCGATCGTCAGCAGTTCGCCGCCGACCTCGGTCCAGGCCAGGCCGGTGACCTGCCCGACCTGGTTCTCCTTCTCGGCGATGCCGAAGCTGTAGCGCCGCACCCCGAGGAACTTGTCGAGGTTCTTGCCGGTGACGCTGATCTTGCGCTCCTGCTTCTTCAGCAGCAGCATCTTCACCACCTTGCGGCAGATCTTGCTGATCTCGCGCTCGAGCGAGCGAACGCCGGCCTCGCGCGTGTAGTAGCGCACGATGTCGCGCAGCGCGCTCTCGGCGATCGAGATCTCGGCCGCCTTGAGCCCGTTGTTCTTCATCTGCTTCGGCAGCAGGTAGCGCTGCGCGATGTTGACCTTCTCGTCCTCGGTGTAGCCCGACAGGCGGATCACCTCCATCCGGTCGAGCAGCGCCGGCGGAATGTTCAGCGTGTTGGCGGTGGCGACGAACATCACGTCGGACAGGTCGTACTCCACCTCGACGTAGTGGTCGACGAAGGTCGAGTTCTGCTCGGGATCGAGCACCTCGAGCAGCGCCGACGACGGATCGCCGCGGAAATCCATGCCCATCTTGTCGACTTCGTCGAGCAGGAACAGCGGGTTGCGCACGCCGATCTTCGTCAGGTTCTGCAGGATCTTGCCCGGCATCGAGCCGATGTAGGTGCGCCGGTGCCCGCGGATCTCGGCCTCGTCGCGCACGCCGCCCAGCGCCATGCGCACGAACTTGCGGTTCGTGGCGCGCGCGATCGACTGCCCGAGCGAGGTCTTGCCGACCCCCGGGGGCCCGACCAGGCACAGGATGGGGGCCTTGACCTTCTCGACCCGCTGCTGCACCGCGAGGTACTCGATGATGCGGTCCTTGACCCGCTCCAGGCCCCAGTGGTCCTCGTTGAGCACCTTCTCGGCGTTGGCCAGGTCGTTGTTGATCTTGCTCTTCTTGCGCCAGGGCAGGCCGACCAGGGTGTCGATGTAGTTGCGCACGACAGTGGCCTCGGCCGACATCGGCGACATCAGCTTGAGCTTCTTGAGCTCGGCCTCGGCCTTCTTCAGCGCCTCCTTGGGCATGCGCGCGGCCTTGACCTTCTTCTCGAGCTCGTCCATGTCGGCGCCGTCCTCGCCCTCGCCGAGCTCCTTCTGGATCGCCTTGACCTGCTCGTTCAGGTAGTACTCGCGCTGGCTCTTCTCCATCTGGCGCTTGACGCGCCCGCGGATGCGTTTCTCGACCTGCAGGATGTCGAGCTCGGTCTCGATCTGGGTGAGGAGCTTCTCGAGCCGCTCGGAGACGTCGTTGGTCTCGAGGATGTTCTGCTTCTGCTCGATCTTGATCGGCAGGTGCGCCGCGATGGTGTCGGCCAGGCGGCCGGCGTCGTCGATCCCGGCCAGCGAGGCCAGGATCTCCGGCGGCACCTTCTTGTTCAGCTTCACGTACTGGTCGAACTGCGCCAGGATCGCGCGGCGCAGCGCCTCGGTCTCGGGGCTCTCTGCCCCCGGGGGCTCGATCGGGGCCAGCTCGCAGGTGAAGTGCGCGCCGCTGTCGTCGACGCCCAGGATCCGCGCCCGCCGCACCCCTTCGACCAGCACCTTGACGGTGCCGTCGGGCAGCTTGAGCATCTGCAGGATGTTCGAGACGCAGCCGATCTCGTAGATATCCTCGGCCGCCGGCTCGTCCTTCGAGGCATTGCGCTGCGCCACCAGCATGATGCTCTTGCCGACCTCCATCGCCGCCTCGAGCGCCTTGATCGACTTCGGGCGGCCGACGAACAGCGGGATCACCATGTGGGGGAACACCACCACATCGCGCAGGGGCAGCAGCGGCAGCGACTGGAGGGCGGGAGCCTGCGGGTCGGACATTCGGTTCTCCAAGTGGACTTCCCGGACGATCTGGCGACGCCGACGGGGATTTCAAGCCTGTTCGTCCGAGGATACGACGATTCGCGCCGTCGCCCCCCGGGGCCGTGCCCGGCGATGGGGCCAATTCGCAACGGTCGCACCGGGACGGCCGCCCTTTCGGCGGCCGCGCGGGCGCTCCCCGGACGAGGGGCGACGGACGGCCCCGCCGGAGCGATCGCCGGCCGGCGATCGCGGCCCGCCCTTCCGCCTTCTAGTTGGAGCCGGAGACCCGCGGGGCTTCGGCGTAGATGACCAGCGGCTTGCCGTCGCCGTCGATCGCGTTCTCGTCGACCACCACCTTCTGCACGTTCTGCAGGCTCGGCAGGTCGAACATGATCTCGAGCAGCGACTGCTCGAGGATCGAGCGCAGGCCGCGCGCCCCGGTCTTGCGCGCCAGCGCCTTGCGGGCGATCGCCTGGAGCGCCGCCGGCCGCACCTCGAGATCGACGCCCTCCATCGAGAACAGGCGCTGGTACTGCTTCATCAGCGCGTTCTTCGGCTCGACCAGGATCTGCACCAGGGCGTCGGCGTTCAGCTCGTCGAGGGTGGCGACCACCGGCAGGCGACCGACCAGCTCGGGGATCAGGCCGAACTTGACCAGGTCCTCGGGCTCGGCCTCGCGCAGCACCTCGCCGACCGCGCGCTCGCTGGCGCTGCGGACCTCGGCGCCGAAGCCGATGCCGGAGCGCTCGGAGCGGCCGCGGATCACCTTCTCCAGCCCGTCGAACGCGCCGCCGCAGATGAACAGGATGTTGGTGGTGTCGATCTGGACGAAGTCCTGGTTCGGGTGCTTGCGCCCGCCCTGCGGCGGCACCGAGGCGACCGTGCCCTCGATCAGCTTGAGCAGCGCCTGCTGGACGCCCTCGCCGGAGACGTCGCGGGTGATCGACGGGTTGTCCGACTTGCGGGAGATCTTGTCGATCTCGTCGATGTAGACGATGCCGCTCTGCGCCTTCTCGACCTCGTAGTTGCAGTTCTGCAGCAGCTTCTGGATGATGTTCTCGACGTCCTCGCCGACGTAGCCCGCCTCGGTGAGCGTGGTGGCGTCGGCGATCACGAACGGCACGTTGAGCAGTCGGGCCAGCGTCTGGGCCAGCAGCGTCTTGCCCGAGCCGGTGGGGCCGACCAGCAGGATGTTGCTCTTGGCGAGCTCGACGTCGTCCTTGCGCCCCTTGTGGCGCAGCCGCTTGTAGTGGTTGTAGACCGCGACCGAGAGGATCTTCTTCGCGCTCTCCTGGCCGATCACGTACTGGTCGAGGATCCCGCAGATCTCGGCCGGGGTCGGCAGGCCGCCCTTCTGGTTGCCCGAGGCGCCTTCGGCCTGGGTCTCGTCACGGATGATGTCGTTGCACAGCTCGATGCATTCGTCGCAGATGAACACCGACGGGCCGGCGATCAGCTTGCGGACCTCGTGCTGGCTCTTGCCGCAGAAGGAGCAGTACAGCAGCTTCTCGGTGGATCCCTTCTTGTCCGTCATGTTCGCTCCGCCCTGCCGGGCGGCCCGGCGCCTCGCGCCCCGGGCCCGCGGTCGGGATCAGCCACCTTCGCCCCGGCTCGACAAGACCTTGTCGATCAGTCCATAGCTTACCGCATCTTCCGCGGACATGAAGTTGTCCCGGTCGGTGTCGGCAGCGATGCGCTCGATCGGCTGGCCGGTCTTCTCGGCGAGGATCCGGTTCAGGCGCTCGCGGGTGTACAGGATCTCCTTCGCCTGGATCTCGATGTCCGAGGCCTGGCCCTGGGCGCCGCCCGACGGCTGGTGGATCATGATCCGCGCGTTCGGCAGCGCGAAGCGCTTGCCCTTGGCGCCGGCGGCGAGCAGGAACGCGCCCATGCTCGCGGCGATGCCCATGCACAGCGTGCTCACCGCCGGCTTGATGAACTGCATCGTGTCGTAGATCGCCAGCCCCGCCGACACCGACCCGCCCGGGGAGTTGATGTAGAACGAGATGTCCTTGTCGGGGTTCTCGGACTCGAGGAACAGCAGCTGCGCGACGATCAGGTTCGCCGACTGGTCCATGACCGGCCCGACGAGGAAGATGACATGCTCGCGCAGCAGGCGCGAATAGATGTCGTAGGCGCGCTCGCCCCGGCCGCTCTGCTCGATGACGATGGGGACCATGCCCAGTCCCCGGGTCTCCTGGTGCTGGGCCAGGTGGGCGTTGACCAGGTCCTCGACCATGCTGTTGAAGGTCATCTCTCGCTCCGATGAACTATGCTATCCGGCGCTCGCCGCGCCCCGCTCCGGCCGGCCGCCCGCTCAGGACGCCGCGGCCATCAGGTCGTCGAACGCCAGCGCCCGGTCGGTGACGCGCGCCTTCGACAGCGCCCATTCGACCACGTTCTGCTCGACGACGATCGCCTCGACCTCGGCCAGCCGGTTGCGGTCGCTGAAGTAGTACCGGACCACCTCGGCCGGGTTCTCGTAGGCCTGCGCGAACTCCTCGATCTGCTTGCGGATCTGGTCCGGCTTGGCCTGCAGGCCGTGCTCGCGCACGATCTCGGCCACGATCAGGCCCAGGCGCACCCGGCGCTCGGCCTGCTCGCGGAAGGCCTCGGGCGGGATCGGCGGCAGCGCCTTCGGATCCATGCCGCGCTGCTTCAGATCCTCGAGCGCGCGCTCGCCGAGCGCCTGGTTCTCGGACTGGACCAGCGCCGCCGGCAGCTCGAAGGCGGCCAGCTTCAGCAGCGACTCCATCGCCGCGGCCTTGTTGCGCGCTCGCACCCGCTGGCCGACCTCGCGCTCGAGGTTGGCGCGCACGTCGGCGCGCATCCGCGCCAGGTCGCCGTCGGGCACGCCGAGCTGGCGCGCGAACGCCTCGTCGAGCGCCGGCAGCTGCGGCGCCTCGACCTTGCCGATCGTGACCTCGAACCGGGCGGTCTTGCCCGCCAGGTCGGTGGAGCCGTAGTCGGCCGGGAAGGCGACCGGGAAGGTCTTCTGCTCGCCGGCGCCCGCCCCGCGCACCCCGGTCTCGAAGTCCGGCAGCATCCGCCCCTCGCCGAGCACGAACGGGAAGGCGGTCGCGGAGCCGCCCTGGAACGCGACGCCGTCGAGCGTGCCGACGAAATCGATCGTCACGCGGTCGCCGTCCTG
The DNA here is from genome assembly GCA_039807785.1 of Burkholderiaceae bacterium. Lineage (GTDB taxonomy): Bacteria > Pseudomonadota > Gammaproteobacteria > Burkholderiales > Burkholderiaceae_E > Zeimonas. The sequence goes on along the minus strand of JBDHRX010000023.1, from coordinate 7,842 downwards.
CGCCGCGCGCTCGGCCGGCGTCCAGGTCACGCGCTGCTTGCGCAGGATCTCGATCGTGCGGTCGACCTCGGCCTCGCCCACCTCGCACGAGACCCGCTCGACCTCGAGCGTCGCCGGGTCGCCGAGCGCCACCTCGGGGTAGACCTCGAAGGTCGCGGTGAAGCCGAGCTCGTCCTCGGGCGCGCCCTCGCGGGGCTCGATGCGCGGCTGCCCCGCCACGCGCAGCTTGTGCTCGCCGACCGCGTCGCTGAACGCCTTCGAGACCGCGTCGCCGAGCACCTCGGCGTGGACCTGCGGCCCGTAGGACTGCTCGATCATCTTCATCGGCACCTTGCCGGGCCGGAAGCCGGGCATCTTGACGTTGCGCGAAAGCTTGCGCAGGCGTTCCCCGACCTGCCGGTTGATCTCGGCCACCGGCACGGCCATGGCCAGCTTGCGCTCGAGCGCGCCGGTCGTTTCAAGTTGCGTTGCCATCTCGGGTCATCCAGGTCTCGAAGGGGGCGATCGGCGCCGATCGCGGTCTGCCGTGGTGCGGCCGAAAGGACTCGAACCTTCACGCCTTGCAGCGCCAGGACCTAAACCTGGTGCGTCTACCAATTCCGCCACGGCCGCGAAAACGCGCCATTCTAAACGATGCGCGCGAGCGTCCGCGGGGCGCCCGGGCGCCCACCCGCCGCGCCGGCCGGCGGCGTCCCTTCAGGGGTTCGCCGGACCCAGCCGGTACCAGGCGACGTAGAGCGCCGGGACGAACAGCAGCGTGAGGATGGTGGCCACGATCAGGCCGCCCATGATCGAGAATGCCATCGGCCCCCACAGGACGTCGCGCGACAGCGGGACCATCGCCAGCACCGCGGCCGCCGCGGTCAGCGCGATCGGCCGGAAGCGCCGCACCGCCGATTCGCGCACCGCGTCCCAGCGGCTCAGGCCGGCCTCCACGTCCTGCCGGATCTGGTCCACCAGGATCACGGTGTTGCGCATGATCATCCCGCCCAGCGCGATCATCCCCAGCATCGCGACGAAACCGAACGGCCGGTCGAACAGCAGCAGCGCCAGCGCGACCCCGATCACGCCCAGCGGCGCGGTGAGCAGCACCATCGCCGCCAGCGAGAAGCTGCGCAGCTGGATCATGAGCAGCGCCAGCACCACGGCCGCCAGCATCGGCATGCCGGCGTTGATCGACGCCTGCGCCTTGGCGTTCTCCTCGAACGGGCCGCCGGCCTCGATCCGGTACCCGGCGGGCAGCCCGGCCCGCAGGTCCCCGAGCCCCGCGTCGATGCGCAGCGTCACGTCGGGCGCCTGGACGCCGTCGACGATGTCGGCGCGCACCGTGATCTCCGGCACCCGGCTGCGGCGCCAGACGATCGGCTCTTCCAGCGTCTCCTCGATCGTGGCCACCTGCGACAGCGGCACCGAACGGCCCGACGCGGTGCGGACCTGCAGGTCGCGCAGCCTGGCCAGCGAGGCGCGCTCCCCGGGCGGGGCGCGCAGCGTCACGTCGATCAGCTGGTCCTGCTCGCGGAACTGGCCGATCGTCGCGCCGGACAGGGCTCCGCCCAGCGCCCGGGCCACCTGCGCCGAGCTCAGGCCGATCGCCCGCGCCTTGTCCTGGTCGACCGCGACTCGGACCGCGGGCGCCAGCGCGCCCCAGTCGAGGTGCGTGTCGACCGTCGCCGGGTCGGTCCGCACGCGCTCGGCCAGCTGCGACGCGATCGCCTTGAGCCGGGCGGGATCGTCGCCCATCACCCGGAACTGGACCGGATAGGCGACCGGCGGGCCGAGCGGGGTCCGGAAGGCGCGGGTGCGCACGCCCGGGAAAGACTCGTCGAGCACGGCGCGCAGCCGCCCCAGCGCCCGCTCGCGCCCGGCGACGTCACGGGTCAGGATGACGAACTGCGCGAAGTTGCTGCGGAACAGCTGCTGGTCGAGCGACAGGTAGTAGCGCGGCGACCCGTTGCCGACGTAGCCGACATAGGTCTCGATGTCGGGATCCCCCGCGAGCCAGGCTTCGAGCCGCTGCGCCTCGCGCTCGGTGGCGCGATGGCTGGCGCCTTCGGGCAGCCACATCTCGACCAGGATCTCGGCGCGGTTCGAGTTCGGGAAGAACTGTTTCTCGGTCGAGCCCATCCCGACCACCCCCAGCGCGAACAGCGCGGCGGTCGCCCCGAGCGTGAGCCAGCGGTGGCGCATGCACCACTCGATCGTCCCGCGCAGCCGCCGGTAGAAGGCGGTGTCGAAGACCTCGTGGCCGGGGCCACGCGGCTTGCGCAGCAGGTAGTGACCGATGAACGGAGTGATCGCCACCGCCGCCACCCAGGACACCAGCAGCGCGATCGTGACCACGGCGAAGATGCCGAAGGTGTACTCGCCGGTGGTCGACTTGGCGGTGGCGATCGGCAGGAAGCCCGAGGCGGTGATCAGGGTGCCGGTCAGCATCGGGAACGCGGTGCTGGTGTAGGCGAAGGTCGCCGCCGAGAAACGGTCGAGCCCCTCTTCCATCTTGCGCGCCATCATCTCGATCGCGATCATCGCGTCGTCGACCAGCAGGCCCAGGGCGATGACCAGCGCTCCGGTCGAGATGCGGTGCAGGTCGATGCCGAACCAGGCCATGGCGACGAAGGTGCCGGCCAGCACCAGCGGGATCGTCAACGCCACCACCGCTCCGGCGCGCAGCCCCAGGGTCACGAAGCTGACCGCGAGCACGATGCCGACCGCCTCGGCCAGCACGCGCATGAACAGCCCGACCGCCTCGTGCACGATGCGCGGCTGGTCGGAGACCTTCGCGAACTCGATCCCCACCGGCAGGTCGACCTGCAGCCGCTGCATCGCCCGCTCGAGGTTGCGCCCCAGCTCGATCACGTCGCCCTTGGGCACCATCGAAACGCCGAGACCGATCGCCTGGCGCCCGCCGAAGCGCATCGTGTAGACCGGCGGGTCGACGTAGCCGCGAAACACCCGCGCGACGTCGCCCAGCCGCACCACGCGCCCGTCGATCTCGAGCCGCAGCTCGCTCACCTCGCGCACCGAATCGAACTGCCCCGTCACGCGCAACGGCACCGCCCGGCTCTCGCCCTGGACGACGCCGGCCGGCGCCACGACGTTCTGCGCCCGGAGCTGCTCGGCGATGCGTTGCGGGTCGATGCCGAGCGAAGCGAGCGTCATGGTCGACGCCTCGACGTAGATCCGCTGCTCCTGCACGCCGAACAGCTCGATCTTCTGCACGTCGGGAACCCGCAGCAGCGCCTGGCGCAGGTCCTCCACGACGCGCCGCAGCTCCTCCATCGTGAAGCCGTCGCCGGTGAACGCGTAGATCGTGCCGAACACGTCGCCGAACTCGTCGTTGAAGAACGGCCCGACCGTCTCCGGCGGGAGCGTGCTCCGGATGTCGTCGATCTTCTTGCGGACCTGGTACCAGATCTGCGGCACTTCGGCCGGCGGCGCCGTGTCCTGCAGCTCGAGCACGATCAGCGACTCGCCCGGCTTCGAGTAGCTGCGGGTCCACTTGAAGTACGGCGTCTCCTGAAGCTTGCGCTCGATGCGGTCGGTGATCGCCCGGTCGACCTGCTCGGTGGTCGCGCCGGGCCAGATCGTGCGCACCACCATCGCACGGAAGGTGAAGTCGGGATCCTCGCGCTGGCCGAGGCGCAGGTAGGCGAGCGTCCCGGCGACCGCGACCAGGAGGATGAAGAACAGGGTCAGCTGCGGGAAGCGCAGCGCCGCGGCGGACAGGTTCAGGCGCGAGGACGCGGTTCCCGGCGCGCGCGGCGCCGGGGTCATCGCTTGCCCTCGCCGCCCGGCCCGGCCGCCGGCGCCTGCTCGACCCGGACCTTCTGGCCGGCCACCAGCAGGCCGGCGCCGCCGGTGACGATGCGGTCCCCGGCCGAGATTCCTTCGGCGATGCGCACCACGTCGTCGAGATAGCCGGCGGTGACCACCGGCACCGGCTGGACCGTGCCGTCGGCCTGCACGCGCCACACCTGCGGACGCCCGTCCAGCGAATGCAGCGCCGTCAGCGGCAGCTCGAAGGCCGGCGCGGCCGCGCCGGTCGCCTGCACCGTGGCGGTCATGCCGAGCGCCACCCCCGGGATCCCGGGCGGCAGGGCGAGCCGGATCGCGAACGTGCGCGAGGCCGGGTCGGACACCGGGGACAGCTCGCGCAGCGTGACGCGATGCCCGGTCGGCCCGAGCGCGGGGATCACCGCCCGCCAGGCGTGCGCCGCGCGCGCCAGGGCGAGATCCCCCTCGGGGACTGCCGCCTCGAGCTCGTAGTCGCCGCTGCGGGCCACCCGCACGACCGGCTGCCCGATGGCCACCACCTGGCCGGCCTCGGCATCGATGCCCGTCACCACGCCCGCGACGTCGGCGCTGAGGGTCTGGAACGCGGACTGGTTGGTGGCCTGGGCGAGCTGCGCCTCGGCACTGCGCCGGCGCGCCTCGGCCGCATCGGCGGCGGCCTGCTGGCGGTCCAGCTGCGCCTGGCTCACGAAATTGCGCTGGCGCAGGTCGTGCAACCGGGCCAGGTCGAGCCGGGCCAGGTCGCGCTCGGTGCGCGCGGCATCGAGCTGCGCGCGCGCGGCGGCGATCGCCGGGGCGAGATCCTGGGGATCGAGACGCGCCAGCACCTGCCCCGGCCGCACCGGGTCGCCGACGGAGACCAGGCGCTGCGCGACCTTGCCGCCGATGCGGAAACCGTAGCGGCTCTCCACGCGCGGTTTCACCGTGGCCGGCAGGCTCAGGGCCGGGGCGACGGACTGCGCCTGCACCACCAGGCTGCGCACCGGACGGGGGCTCGCCTCCTGGGCGGGCGCGGGCGGCTGCTGGCAACCGGCAAGCAGCAGGGCGGCCAGCAGGCCCGACAGCAGGAAACGAAGCGGCATGGGGGAAGGAGCGCGGAAGGAGGAGAAGAAGAAAAGAGATATTACTGACTAACGAGTCATCAATCTACGCGAACTCCCGCATCCGGTCAACGCGTCGCCGCCTACAATCGCGGCCATGCCACCTGCCCTGGCCACCTCGGTCGACCACTACGAGAACTTCCCGGTCGCCTCGCTGCTGATGCCCGCGCGGCTGCGCCCGGCGGTCGTGGCGATCTACCGCTTCGCGCGCCACGCCGACGATCTCGCCGACGAGGGCGACGCCGCGCCGGCGGAGCGTCTGGCGGCCCTCGATCGGCTCGATGCCGCGCTGCGCGGCGACGCCGGCGACCCGCCGGTCGTGGCACGGCTGCGGCCGCATCTCGCGGCGCACGCGCTGCCGGTGGCGCCGCTGCGCGCCCTGCTCTCGGCCTTCGCCCAGGACGTCGGTTCGGTGCGCCACCCCTCCCGGCGCAGCCTCCTCGACTACTGCAGTCGTTCGGCCGATCCGGTCGGGGAGCTGGTCCTGCGGCTGTTCGACGCGTGGACTCCCGCCACCCGCGGGCCCTCGGCGCAGATCTGCACCGCGTTGCAGCTCCTGAACTTCCTGCAGGACCTCGCGCCGGACTGGCGGCGCGGCCGCCTCTACCTGCCGCTCGACGAGCTGCATGCCGCCGGCCTGGCCGAGGACGACGTCGGGCGCGCGGTCGCGGCCGGGCGGGCCGGCCCGGCGCTGGCGCGCTGCCTCGCGGAGCAGACCGCGTGCGCGCGCGCATCGCTCGAATCGGGCGCGGTCCTCGTGCAGCGGGTGCCGTGGCGGCTGTCGCTCGAGCTGCGCGCCATCGTCGCCGGCGGCCTGCGAATCGCCGAGCGCCTGCACGCCGGCGGGTACGACCCGATCGCCGGCCGGCCGGTGCTCGGATGGCGCGACGCGCCGGCGCTCGCGCGGCACTGGTGGCGGAGCCCCCGATGACGCCCGACCAGTACTGCGCCGACAAAGCCGCGCGCAGCGGCTCGAGCTTCTACTACAGCTTCCTGTTCCTGCCCCCCGAGCGGCGCCGGGCGATCATCGCGCTGTATGCCTTCTGCCGCGAGGTCGACGACACCGTCGACGAAGCGACCGACGCGCAGGTGGCCCGCGCGCGCCTGGACTGGTGGCGCGCGGAGATCGAGCGGCTGTTCGCGGGCGACCCGCAGCATCCCGTCACCCGCGCGCTGGCGCCGCACCTGGCGCCCTGCGCGATCGAGCGGGCGCCGATGATGGCGATCATCGACGGCATGCAGATGGACCTGGAGCAGGACCGCTACCTCGACTTCGAGGGCCTGCGGCTGTACTGCCACCGGGTCGCCGGGGTGGTCGGGGTCCTGGCGTCGGGCATCTTCGGCGCGCGCAGCCCCGCGACGCGCGAGTACGCCGAACAGCTCGGCCTGGCGTTCCAGCTCACCAATATCGTCCGGGACGTCGGCGAGGACGCCCGCAAGGGCCGCATCTACCTGCCGATCGAGGACCTGCAGCGCTTCGGCATCGCGCCCCACGAGATCCTGGCCGCGCGGTCGAGCGCGCGCTTCGTCGAGATGATGCGCTTCCAGGCCGAACGCGCCCGCGAGCACTACCGGCAGGCCTTCGCGCGGCTCGACCCGTCCGAACGGCGCGCGCAGCGGCCCGGCCTGATGATGGCAGCGATCTATGCGCGGCTGCTCGACGAGATCGAGCGCGACGGCTTCCGCGTGCTCACGCACCGCACCTCGCTCACGCCGGTGCGCAAGCTCTGGCTCGCATGGAAGGTCTGGGTCACCGGCCGGCCGCCCCGGGTCTGAGCCCGGCGCCGGTGCCCGCAGTCGCGGTGATCGGCGCCGGCTGGGCCGGGCTCGCCGCCGCGCTGGCCCTCGCCGAGGGCGGCGCGCGGGTGACGCTGCTCGAATCGGCGCCGCAGGCGGGCGGACGGGCGCGCTCGATCGAGCTGGCGACCCCGCTCGGGCCGCTGGCGATCGACAACGGCCAGCACCTGGTCGTGGGCGCCTACCGCGACACGCTCGCCCTGATCGAACGGCTCGGCGCCGGGCCGCTGCTGCGACGGCACCCGCTGGCGCTCGCCTCGAGCAGCGGCCTGCGGCTGCGCGCGGCGCCGCTGCCCGCGCCCTGGCACCTGGCATGGGGGCTGCTGCGCGCGCGCGGGCTCGGCTGGCATGCGCGCCTGGCCGCGGTGAGGCTGCTGCGCGCCCTCGAGCGGGCCGGATGGCGGCCGCCGGAAGACGAGACCGTGGCATCGATGCTGGCGCGGCATCGCCAGGACGCGCAGATCGTCGACCGGCTCTGGACGCCGCTGTGCATCGGCGCGCTGAACACGCTGCCCGAGACGGCCTGCGCGCGCACATTCGCCGCGGTCCTGCGCGACACCCTCGGCGCACCGCGCGCCGCCAGCGATTTCATCGCGCCGCAAGCGCCGCTCGGCGAGCTGGTTCCGGAGCCGGCACTGGCGCGGCTGCGCCGGCTCGGCGCGACGGTCCGCCTGCGCAGCACGGTGCGGGCGCTGCGCCGGTCGCCGGTCGGATGGCAGCTGGACGCGGACCCCGCGCCGCACGCGGCGCTGCTGCTGGCGCTGCCGCCGTGGTCGGCGTCGCGCCTGCTCGCCCCCCTCGGCCTCGACGTCGGGCCGCTCGCGGCTTTCGAACCCGAAGCGATCGCGACCGCCTGGGCCGTCTGGCGCGCCGGCGAGGCCCCCCGGCGGCCGCGCTGGCTGATGCTCGACGAGGATCCGGGACGGCAGCGCTTCGGGCAATGGCTGTTCGACCGCGGCCGGATCGGCGCGGCCGAGGTCGCCGGCGTCGTGGTCAGCGTCGCGGGCCGCCTCGCCGGGACCGCGCCCGAAGCGCTCGCCGCGGGCATCGTCGCCCAGCTGCGCGAGGTCGTCGGCGACCCGGCCCCGGCGGCGCTGCGCATCGTCACCGAGCGCCGCGCGACTTTCCGCTGCACGCCCGGGCGCCCGCGCCC
>JBDHRX010000158.1:0-5728 GCA_039807785.1 Burkholderiaceae bacterium | reverse complement strand
CAGTCCGAGATTCAGTCCGCCGGCCGCGCCGCCAGCCAGACCGTAGGGACCGCGACTCACGCCGCCCCGGCGACCCGTCACGAAGGCGCGTACGCGCGGCGGCGCCTCCCAGTCCGGGAGCAGCGCCGCGAGCCGCGCGTAGGATGGAGGGCCGTCCGGCATCACGCGTCCGGCCCCGGCTCGAAAGGCGTATCCGCGAGGCGCTGGGCGGCCTGCGGATCGATGCCGGCCGCCGCGCACAGGTCACCCATGTCGGCGGGCATCGGAAGGCGCCAGGCCTCGGGGCGTCCGCTCCCGGGATGCAGCAGCCGCAGCCGCCAGGCATGCAGCGCCTGGCGTTGCATGCCGGCCAGCGCCGGGCCGCCGTAGAGCGCATCGCCCACCAGCGGGTGGCCGATGCTGCGCAGGTGGACGCGGATCTGGTGGGTGCGCCCGCTGTCGAGGCGACACTCGACCAGGCTCACCGGTCGTCCGTCGATCTGCCCCTGGGCCAGGGTGCGGAACCAGGTCCGCGCCGGACGGCCGCGTCCGGGCCGCGCGACCGCCATGCGCACGCGCGAAACCGGGTCGCGCCCGATCTCGCCCTCGATGCTGCCGCCGGCCGGGCAGCGCCCGGCCGCGAGCGCCAGGTAGCGCCGCCCCATGCTGCGATCGGCCAGTTGCGCGGCCAGCGCTTCCATCGCCCGCTCGGTCTTCGCGACCACCAGCAGCCCGCTGGTGTCGCGGTCGAGCCGGTGCACGATGCCGGCGCGGGGGAGCGCCGCGAGCGCGGGTCGATGGAACAGCAGGCCGTTCATCAGGGTGCCGCGCCAGTTGCCGGCGGCCGGATGCACCACGAGCCCGGCCGGCTTCGACACGACCAGCAGCTGCGCGTCCTCGTGGAGGATCCCGACCGGGACCGGCTCGGGCCGGAACGCGGTATCGGCCTCGCGCGGCTGCGGCTCGACCACGATGGTCTCGATGCCGCGCAGGCGCGCCTTCGCCGGCAGCACGCGCCCATCGCAGCGCACCGCGCCCAGCGCGATCCAGCGCTGCAGCCGGGTGCGCGACACGCCGGGCAGGCGCGCCGCGACGAAGCGGTCGAGCCGCTCGCCGGCGGCTTCGGCGGCGTCGAACTCGAGCGCGGATGCCGCGGGCGCGCCGGCTGCGGCGACCTCGTGGGCCTCGGAGGCCGGGACGGGATCGGCGGACTCGCCGGAGGGCTTGGCTATAATCGACGACATGAGCACTTCCGTGTCCTGGTTTCGGGCGCTGGCCGCGACCGTCGTGGTCTCGCTGGCCGCCTGCAGCACCGCCGATCCGCCCGATCCGACGCTCGGATGGACACCCGAGCGATTATATGCAGAGGCGCGCGACGAAATCGGCGCCGGCAATCGCCAGCAGGCGATCAAGCTGCTCGAGAAGCTCGAGTCGCGCTACCCGTTCGGACGCTGGGCCGAGCAGGCGCAGCTCGACATCGCATGGATCCAGTTCAAGGACGGCGAGCGCGCGCTGTCGCTCGCGGCCATCGACCGGTTCATGAAGCTGCACCCGAACCACCCGGCGCTCGACTATGCGTACTACCTGAAGGGCCTGGTCAACTTCAACGAGCAGCAGGGCCTGCTGTCGCGCTTCGGTGGACAGGACCTCTCCGAACGCGACCAGGCGGCGCTGCGCGAGTCGTTCGACGCTTTCAAGGCGCTGGTGACGCGCTTCCCCGACAGCAACTACGCGCCCGACGCCGAGGCGCGCATGCGCTACCTGGTCAACGCGATGGCGAGCGGCAAGGTCCACATCGCGCGCTACTACTTCGAGCGCGGGGCCTACGTGGCCGCGGCCAATCGCGCGCAGGAAGTGATCCGCGACTACCAGGATGCACCGGCGCTCGAGGAAGCGCTGTACCTGCTGGTGCGCTCGTACGAGAAGCTCGGGCTCGACGACCTGCGCGCCGATGCCGAGCGCGTGCTCCGGCGCAGCTATCCCGACAGCGCGCTGCTCACCCGGGGGCTCCCGGGGAACGATCGCCGCTGGTGGCAGCTCTGGCGCTGAGCGCCGCCTCGCCGGCGGCGCAGAACGCCACCGCCTCGTCGCGGTCGCGCGAGAGCGGGAACGGCGGCAGGCTCGCCAGCAGGCTGCGACCGTAGCCCTTCCCCAGCAGCCGTTCGTCGCAGATCGCCAGGACGCCGCGATCGCGCTCCGAGCGGATCAGGCGTCCCGCACCCTGCTTCAGCGCCATCGCGGCCGCCGGCAGCTGGATCTGCCGGAACGGATCGGCACCGGTCCGGCGCATCGCGTCGATGCGCGCCCGCAGCACCGGATCGTCCGGCGCCGCGAACGGCAGCTTGTCGATCACCACCAGCGACAGCTGCGAACCGACCACGTCGACGCCCTCCCAGAAGCTGGCGCTGCCCACCAGCACCGGAAACGGCAGGCTGCGAAAGCGCTCGATCAGCGCCGGTCGCGACGCCTGGCCCTGGACCAGCAGCGCGATCTCCCGCCCCGCGCCGCGGATCCGCGCCTGCAGCAGCACGGCCTGCTGCTCCACCATCCGCAGGCTGGTGCAGAGGACGAACGCGCGCCCGTCGTTGGCATCGATCAGCGGCCAGATCGCATCCGCGACGCGCCGGGCGAACTCCGGCGCTGCGGGGTCCCCGCAATCCTTCGGCACGTAGAGCAGGGCCCGATGGGCGAAGTCGAACGGGCTGTCCCAGCGCAGCGTGCGCGCCCCGGCCAGCCCCATCGCGGCGGTGAAGTGGTCGAACCGGCCCGCCACCGCGAGGGTCGCCGAGGTGAAGATCCAGGCTCGCGGCGCGGCCTCGCGGTGGCGCCGGAACGTGGCGGCCACCGACAGCGGCGTCTCGTGCAGCGTCACGCCCGACTGATGGACCTCGGCCCACAGGATCGGTGGAGCCTCCGTCTCGATGCCGTCCTCGATGTCCTCCTCCGCGTCCCTGCCCGCGCTCCCGTCGTCCGGCGCGTCCGCCAGGCCGTCCAGCCAGCGACCCAGGCGCCGGGCGAGCTCGTCCGCCCGCAGGCGCAGGCGGGCCAGGTCGCGGCTGCGCTCGGCGGCGCGCGCGAGCGCCGGCAGCCCCAGCGCGTCGACCAGCGCCGCCGCCGCCTCGCGCAACGGGGCGTGTCGCCGCAGCCGGGCCGCGTCCAGGCGTCCCGGGCCGCCCGCCGCGAGCCGCAGTTCGCGCACGCCCTGCTCGATCGTCGCGGCCTCGTGCAGCCAGTCGGCAGCATCGGCCGCGTCGGCGCGCCCGATGCGCATCAGGTCGCGGGCGAACTCGTTCAGCTGGCGCGTCGAGACGCTGCGACCGAAGAACTGGGTCGCGATCTCCGGCAGCGGATGCGCCTCGTCGAAGATCAGCGCATCGGCGGTCGGCAACAGCTCCGCCACGCCCTCGTCGCGCAGCGCCAGGTCGGCGCAGAACAGATGATGGTTGACCACAACCACGTCGGCCTGCTGGGCCGCCTGGCGCGCCTTGAAGACGAAGCAGTCGCCCAGCTCGGGACAATCCTGGCCGAGGCAGTTCTCCCGCGTCGAGGTGGCCCGGCTCCAGGCGGGCGCGTCCTCGGCGATGCCGGGCGCCTCGCTGCGGTCGCCGCTGGACGAGATCGCGGCGAAACGCTCGATCCGGCGCAGCACCGCGGCATCCTCGCGGCGCTCGAAACGGCCTTCCTCGAGGTTGCGCTTCAGATGATGGCGGCAGACGTAGTTGGCGCGCCCCTTCAGGAGCGCCGTCGTCGTGCCGGTGCCCAGCGCATCGCGCACTCTCGGGAGGTCGCGGTGGTAGAGCTGGTCCTGCAGCGTGCGCGTGCCGGTGCTGATCAGCACCTTGCCGCCCGAAAGCAGCGCCGGGACCAGGTAGGCGAAAGTCTTGCCGGTGCCGGTGCCGGCCTCCGCGACGAGCGGCTCGTCGGGCCGGACGATCGCGCCGGCCACCGCGAGCGCCATCTCGCGCTGCCCCTCCCGGGCCACGAATCCGGGCTGGACGCGCGCCAGCGGGCCCTCCGGCGCAAAAGCCGCGGCCACCGCGGCATCGAGCCGCGCTGCGGCCGCGGAATCGCGCATCAGGCGGGCTCGTCGGGCACCAGTTGCATCTGCAACAGCGTGATCGAATCCTTGATCCGCAACTTGCGCTTCTTCAGGCGCCGCAGCTGGAGCTCGTCGAAACGGGTCTGCTGGCCGAGCGCATCGATCATCGCGTCGAGCCCGCGGTGCTCGAGTTGCAGCTCGACGATGCGCTGCCGGATCGCGTCCGCGCCGGGCGCGGATCCGCCGGGCGCCTCGGGGCCGGAGTATTCGTTCATGGCAGCACGGGTGTGGACGAAGCGGACGGGGACGGGGCCGGACGACCTTCCATGATACGTCGGCGCCCCGACCGAACTCAATCCCGCGGGCCCGCGCCGCGGCTCGCCCGGCGTCGCTCCGCGCTGGCCTGCTCGGCCTGGCGCCGGGCATCCCGCCGCAGGGCCTGGTCGCGGCGCGACACCGCGCGGCGATCGTGCTCGGCGTTGCGCCGCTCCACCTCGCGCAGCTTGCGCCTCACCGGCTCGGGCGCCAGGAAATTCGCCTCGATGAAATAGCCGAGATTGTCGGCGATCCGCTCCTGGTTCGACGGGATGATCGCCGTGTGCGGGATCGGCAGGCCGAGTGGCCGTTTGAACAGGGCGACGACGGCGTACCAGTCCGCCAGCCCGCCGATCATCGCCGCCTCGGCGAAGGCCGCGACATAGGCCAGCGCCGGCACGTCCGCCTCGAAGCTGCGCGCGGCGAGGAATACGGCCAGGCACAGAACCAGCATCGACGTCGCCAGCGCCTTGATCCGGCGCAGCGCCGCGAGCTTGGCCGCGTCGGCCGCGGCGGTCGTCTGTGTTCGGGCGAAGTCCTGCATGGAAGGCGGTCCGGCTGGTGACCCAAGATTTAGGCGGTCCCGACCCTATCCGCCACCCCAGTCGCAGATCCCCGGCGCGATCCGATTTTATTGTGCACTGCACCATTCTTGATATTGCATTGCACAACATCACTTCCTAGATGTCGTCCACCCCGGGTCGATCGTGAACGGGGCGAACCGTTGCTCCCGAATGAGGATGGAGACCATCATGGCCAAGACCACCAGAACCGCTTCCGCCGCGCAGGACCCCATGGCTTCGATCACCGAAGCCTTCGAGACCGTCCAGGCGAAGCTCGAAGTTCCCGCCGCCGCGCGCGATTTCGTCAAGCGCACCGCCAGCGCCGCGCAGGAGCGCGCCGAGAGCGTGCACGAGGATCTCGCCGCAGCGACGGCCAAGGTCGAGAATTTCGCGACCGCCTTCGTCGGCAACTACGCCGATTTCGCCCGCGGCCTCGTCAACGCCTCGCTGGCCAATGTCCAGCATGCGCTGACCACGGTCGAGAAGGTCGCCGGCGCCAGGTCGCTGAACGAAGCCCTGCAGATCCAGGCCGACTATGTGCGCGAGAGCGCCCGCTCGAACTTCGAGCGCGCCAAGGATGCCGCCGAGGCCGCCCGCGTGACCGTCGTCGACGGCGCCAAGACCATCCAGTCGGAGATTTCGGCCCTCTACACGAAGAAGGCCGCGTAAGCGTAGACTCCGAGTACGAAAAGCCCCGCCGGAGTGATCCGGCGGGGCTTTTCTTTTGTCGGGGAAAACTCGGGCGGCCGTGCGATGCGTCAGACGACAGCGCGGATGATGCTGCCGGTCGGCAGGTGCGTCGTGAACGACATGTGCATGCCCGACAGGTCGA
>JBDHRX010000157.1:0-5752 GCA_039807785.1 Burkholderiaceae bacterium | reverse complement strand
CTCGCAGTAGCAGCCGACCGAGAAGTTCGCGTGATGCGACAGCGCGGCAAGCAGCGCGATGGCGTGTCGCGCATCCGGCGCCGACATCTCCGCCTTGTACTTCTTCGTGAAGGCGCTCCACTGTGCCGGTGTCGTGGCCGCCTGGGCGAGCTTCACCGTCTCCAGGCTCGGAGCGAGCACCGGATACCAGACGTCGTACCAGTTGCGGGAGGAGAACTCGGACCTGGGCACGCCGCGCGGCGGGCGGCGGACGGTACCGATCCGCAAGCCCTCGTGCTTCTCGCGGGGCGTGCCGAGCCTGACGACGCGCAGGGTCATGGGTGCCTGGCGAGAACTTCGGCGAACACTTTCCGGTCGACGTTGCCGCCGGACAGCACGACCGCGACGCGCCGGCCCGCCAGACGCTCGCGTTCCTGCGTCGCCGCGGCCAGGGAAGCGGCGCCGGCGCCTTCCGCGCAGTTGTGCGTGCACTCGAAGACCAGGCGCATCGCTTCGGCGACTTCGTCGTCGTCGACCTCGACGATGCGGTCGACATGACGCCGGATGACTTCGAGCGCTTCCGGTTGCGGGGTCCGGCAGGCCATGCCGTCGGCCAGCCGCGTCGTCACTTCCGCGTCGACCGGGCGCCCCGACGCGAACGAGAGCGCATAGGCGCGCGCATGCGCGGAGACGACGCCCGCGATCCGGGTGGCGGGGCTCAGCGCGTTGCGTGCCGCCACGATGCCGCAGATGCCCGAGCCCAGGCCGATCGGCACGTAGACGGTGTCGATGTCCGCGACGGCACGAAACAGCTCGGTGCCGTAGGTGGCGACGCCGCGCACCAGCAGCGGGTGAAGCGACGGGACCATGTGGGCGCCCGAGGCCGCGGCGAGTGCCTGCGCGTGCTCCAGCGCGGCCTGGAAATCCGCGCCGTGCTCGATCAACTGCGCGCCGAGCGCGCGCATCGCGGCGTTCTTCTCGACGCCGTTGCCGAACGGCACGACCACGGTCGACGAAAGCCCGTGGCGTGCGGCGGCGAGCGCGACCGACTGCCCGTGATTGCCGCGCGTGGCGGCGATGACCCGCTCGACGCGGCCGGTCGCCGCGAGGTCGGCGAAGTACACCAGGCCGCCGCGGATCTTGAACGCGCCCACCGGCGTGTGGTTCTCGTGCTTGGTCCAGACCTCCATGCCGAGCCGCTCGCACAGGAGCGGCCAGCGGTACTGGGGCGTCGGCGGCATGACCGCATGGACGAGCGGTGCGGCGGCGTCGATCTCGGCGAGCGAGGGGAGCAGGGAGGACACGGCGGCCGGAGCGGGCGGGTGGGAGAAGGGGCGCGTCATTGCCTCGAATGCAGCCCGAACACGGTCTCGTAGAACTTCTGCGCGCGGCTCATGTCCTGCACGTAGATCTCGAACCAGACGACCGGATTGCCTGTCATGGCTTCACTCCTCGAATGAGATCCTGCCGCCGGACGGACGCATCGCCCGACTCCGGCGGCTTCACCCTCCCCGCCAGGCGGGGCCGCGCGGGAACCGGGCCGCGGCCGTGCACGCCGCGGGTGCGACCAGCACCGCGAGCAGCACCAGCGGCCACAGGTTCCCGTTCTCGAAAGTGTAGGCCGAGAGCAGCTCCGGCCATGTCCTGTCCTGCACGAGCCGCCCGAGCCCGAACTCGAACGCGAGCGTCGCGGCCAGCCAGCCGGCTCCGACGCGCCAGGCCCGGGCGGCGCTTCCGGGCCTGCGCCATCGCACCAGCCCCCAGGTGACGAGGAAGATCGCCGCGATCAGGATCACGCCGCTCAGTGCCGTGCCCAGGGGCCGCCCGAGCCGCGGGACGAGCAGCGCCTCGCGCAGGCCGCCGTTGGCGACCGCGAGCGCGAGAATGACGAGCCAGGCCGCGGCCGCATGGAACGGCGCGAGGGGCGGGGCGTTCATCTGCGTGCGCGCCGGGATCCGGCGGTGGTCAGGCGCCGGCCCGCCCGGAGGGCGCGTCGTGCCCACCTCGGCCGGTCAGGCAGGCGGCGATGCCCGCCCGGTACGGCGTCGGCTCGAGCCCGTAGGCGGCCTCGATCTTCCCGCTGTCGAACCGGTAGTCGTGCTCGAACTGGTACATCATTTCGGCGTTCTCGCGCAGCACCGGCACGAACAGCCCCATCAGGCGCAACACCCAGCGCGGCGCGACCTGGATCCGGTCGGGGCGCCCCGCGAGCTCGCAGGCCAGGCGCACAAACCCCTCGCCGGTCAGCGGCTCCTTCGTCGTCGGCACGTGCCAGGTCTGGCCGTACGCCTGCGCGGACCGTCCGAGCACCGCGACCGCGCGGCCGGCATCGGGCGTGTAGGTGAACGTGTGCAGCGCCTTCGCGTTGCCGACCCACTGCGGCGTCTTGCCGGCCCTCAGGCGTTCGAACACGGTGACGTGCGGGAAGCTCTGCACCGCGCCGGGGCCGTAGAAATCGGCCGCCCGCACGATCATCGCGCGCAGGTTGCCCGAGCGCATCTCGTCCAGCAGCATCGTCGCGATCCGGGCCCGCACCTCGCCCTTGCGGCTGCACGGGTTGAACGGCGACTGCTCCGTCATCGGGCCGTCGACCTTGCCGTAGGCGTAGACGTTGTCGAAGAAGACGAGGCGGCAGTCGTGCCGCTTGCAGCCGTCGATCACGTTGCGCATCACCCGCGGCCACTGCGCCTGCCAGACCGCGGCGTCGTACTTCAGCCCCGCCACCAGATAGGCGACATCGCTGCCGGCGATGGCCCGGGCGGTCGCGTCCGGATCCAGCAGGTCGGCCGCGACGGTCTCGTCGCCCGCGTTGACCCGGCGGGGATGGCGGCTCACCTGCCGGATCCGGCCGGTCGAGGCCGAGAGGCTGCGCGAGAGCTCGTGACCGATGACGCCGTTGGCGCCCAGGATGGTCTGCATGGGTGTCCTCGCGAGAGTTCACGGTACCCGTTGCGAGCGCGCCGTCCGGCGGCCGGCGATCCGGGCCCGGTCATTCTAAGTGCTGGCGGCCAGGTATGGCCCGAGCGCGATCAGGACCACGCCGAGCAGTACCTTGAGCCGCCGGGGCTCGATCCGCCGGGCGATCTTCCAGCCCAGGAAGACGCCGGCCAGGAGGGGCGCGCCGACCAGCGCCACCAGCGGCCACGCCACCGTGCCCCGCACCATGTACCCGACGGTGGCGAAGACGGCGATGAAGACCGACTGGGCCTGCGCCAGCGCGATCGCGGTGAGCATCGGCATGCCGAGCACGACCAGCGCCGGCACGGCGATGACCGGCCCGCCGACGCCGACGAGCCCGCTCGTGCTGCCGACCCCGAATCCGAGCAGCCCGAGCCCGATCAGGCTGGCCCGGGTCTTCCCGTCGAGCCGGAAACGCGGCTGCAGTCCCCGCCACTCCTGGTAGACGATCACCGACCCGGTTCCGACGGCGACCGTCCCGAGCAGGAAGCCGAACTGGCCGGCGGAGACGAAGCTGTTCAGCCAGCTGCCGGCAAGGCCTCCGAGCATTCCGGCGAGGCTGAGAACGAGGGCGATGTCGCGACCGGAACGCCGCCTCAGCTCACCCGAGCGGAAGTAGAAGAGGCTGCCGAAGACCCCGGCCGCGACCATCACGGCGCTCGACGTGCCGGCCACTTCCGCCGGAGGCAGCGCAACGAGGGAGAACAGCGCGATCGTCAGGAAGATCCCGCCCGGGCCGATCGCCGTCGCGCCCACCCCCGCCAGGAAGGCGATCAGGACCAGCAGCAGCGCCAGGCCGGTGCCGATCTCCGGAACCATGGAATCGACCTTGCCGGGCCGGTCGCGACTCGGGCGTCCGGATGCCTAGCGCGATCGAGACCCGGCGTCCTGCGCGGCCGCCTGCGCCGTCGGGTTGGGCGTGGGCGCGCCGATTCTCCGCAGCGTGTTGCGATCCGTGTGGTGGAACGGTTCCGCCTGGCCCGGGATGACCAGCTCGGTGTCCTGCTCGTAGGACCACGTTCCGTCGTCGTTGATCGAAACCGTGATGGCGTAGCGCTCCGTCCTGAACGCGTATTCCAGGAACGGATTCGACACGATCCCGTTCGTCTCGGACCCGCGGACCGCCTCGAGGCGAAACGTCTTCGCGTCGGCGGCGGCGCGGCCGACCGCCATCGCCGTCTGGCCGCGCGGGATCGAAAGCGTCTGGATCACGGTGCCGGTCGCCGGCTCCCACAGCCAGTAGCCGACCTGGTCGTGAAACGTCTCGACGTCGTCCGGCTTGACGATCCGGGTGTGATAGCGCAATCCGTAGAACAGCTGCGGGCCGTTGGTCTGCGCATCGATCGGCTGCAGCTCCTGGTGCTCGATGAACGCCTGCTTCTCGGGGCCGTCGGGCTTCGGGCTGACGTCGAGGCCGCGCGTGCCGGTCCAGATGCCGGCCATCCCGGCGAGCGGGCCCAGGTTGGCGAGCGTGTCGACGTCCGGTTCGGGTTCGGTGTAGATGTCTTCGGGGAAATGTTCCATGGCCGATCCATAGACCTGATGGACCGCCTCGCGGGCGGCGTCGATCGGGACCTTACCAGACGTGGCGTCGAACGCGGCATGGAACGCGAGCTATCCGGGCGGGCTCAGTCGAGCACCGCCACGGCTTCGACTTCGATGAGCAGCTCGGGCGACCCCAGTGCCTGAACACCGATCAGCGTCATGGTTCTGCGCGGGTCGAAACCGAACTCGTTCGCCACGCGCATCGCGCCGCCGACGAGCTGCTCCAGCTTCGCCGGATTCCAGTCCACGACGTACACCGTGACCTTCGCGACATCGGCGAAGCCGGCCCCGGCTCCCTCGAGCGCGATGACCAGGTTTCGGTACGCCTGCTCGGCCTGGGCGGCGAGGTCGCCGATCCCCACGACTCTGCCGGTGGCGTCCTGGGCGACCTAGCCCGACACGTAGATCGTCTTCGATCCCGACGTCGTTGCCACCTGGAAATAGGAATCCGGCTTGAAGATGCCATCCGGATTCGTCAGGACGACTGCCATGGGACCTCCCTCGAAACGATCGACGACACGCGATTGTGACAGCTAAGGCCGGACACTCCGGGCGGTGGCCGCGGGCCGTTCGCTCGATGGCGAGGTCAGGTGGCGCCGCGTCGCCACCTGCACGACGAGCGACGCCGCCACCGCGGTGGCGAAGGCAACCGGGATGCCCAGGTGCGGGAGCGAGACCGCCAGCACGAAGCAGAACGCAAGGAACGAATAGAGGCCGATCGTCATGGCTCTCAGGAGCGCGGCGGCGAACGCCGCGCCTTGCGCGCGGTGAGAGGAGACGGACAGCACGGTGCCGAGGACCGGGAAGACGGCCAGCAGGCCGCTCCATCTCGGCCCGACGGTGCTGGCGAGGAAGCTGACGCTGAGTGTGAGCGTCACGCCCGCGAGCATGCGAAGACCCAGCTCGACCCGGCCGATGTGCCGACCGGCCCCCGCGCCCGAAACGCGCGGAAAGGCGTAGGGCGCGAGCAGCAGCGCCGTGATCCCGATGAGCATGGACACCGACACCGAGCCGGGCGCCAGGGACAGCAGCGATGCCGCGGCGAACCAGGCGGTCAGGCCGGCCAGCAGCGCGAGGGGCCAGCCGGACCGCTGGCAGCAATGCGCATAGGTCACGCTGAACAAGACCGAAGCGAGGACCGCGGCGAGTGCGGCGGAGGCCGCGCCGGACGCGAACTGCGCGCCTTGCTCGAGGGCGAGGATGTACAGGACGGGCCCCCCGACCACCGGCAGCCCGGCCAGCCAGCCGGCCACGTGCGCGCCCCAGCGCC
>JBDHRX010000156.1:0-5793 GCA_039807785.1 Burkholderiaceae bacterium | reverse complement strand
CGCAGTGGCCAGGCCGAGCGCGGTGATCGCCATGAAGGTGCCGCCCAGCAGGGCCGCGCCCGCGAGCAGCGCCGCCGCGCCGGCGCCGACGGCCGCCAGCGCGACGCCGGCCGCCTCGAGGACGAACGCGGCGACGATCGCCGCATAGGGTCCGGTGCGGGCCGCGACCTTCGCCCAGGCCCAGTTCGACGGCGCGCCGGCCAGGCCGACGACGGCCCAGGTCCAGAACTCCAGCACGCGCGCGTCGGGCAGCCGCCGCACCATGACCACGATGAAGGTGGCCGTGATCACGTAGCCGAAGCCCAGGCACGCATAGGAGGCGACCAGCCGCGCGAGTGCGCGGCGGCCGGCGCGGATGCCGGGCGCGTCGACGGGCCTCGGCAACGCCGCCGCAGGGGGATGGTCGAGCAGCCGCCACGGGGCGAGCATGAGCGCGGCGGAGAGGCCGGCCAGCGCCCACCAGAGCACGGTCGCCTGCCAGCCGGCTTCGCGGCCGGCGAACACCAGCAGCGCCGACGCGGCGATGCCGACGCCGACGCCCGCGTAGAGCAGGCTGCCGAGCATCGGGCGCCCCTCGCGGGCCGCGATCTCGAAGACGATGCTGGAGGCGAAAACCAGGACGAAGGCGCTGGCGATTCCGGAAGCCAGTCGTATCGCGGCCCATCCCGGGGCGCCGACCTCGAGGGCCATCGCCGCGGTCGTCACGGTGCTGAGCGCCAGGCCGGTCCGCAGCCAGGCCACCCGGCGGCGCGCGAAAGCGGCGCGCGTGGCCAGCAGGGCCCCGGCGAGATAACCCAGGAAGTTGGCCGACGCGACCAGGCCTGCCGCCGACAGGCCGAGGTCGGTGTCCTCGATCATCGGCGGCAGCATCGGGGTATAGGCGAAGCGCCCGATGCCCATCGCGAGGGCCAGCGCGCAGGCGCCCGCGCCGGCCGCGACGAGGCCGCCGGCGCGCGCGTTCACGGCGCGGCCGGCAGCTGGTCGACGAACCAGTTCAGGATCGCGTCGAGCCCGCAGTGGTTGATCGCATGGGTGGTCTCGGAGTGCACCACGGGTTTGGCCCGGTAGGCGACCGAGATGCCGGCGATCGACATCATCTTCAGGTCGTTGGCGCCGTCGCCGACGACGATCGCCTGCGCCGGCGTGCAGCCGATCGCCGCGCAGGTTTCCTCGACCATGCGCCGCTTCACGTCGGCGTTCACGATCTCGCCCAGGACGCGGCCCGTCAAGTGGCCGTCGACGATCTCCAGCGTGTTCGAACGGGCGAAGTCCAGGTGCAGACGGGCCGCCAGCCGCTCGGTGAAGAACGTGAAGCCGCCCGAGACGAGCAGGATCCTCAGTCCGGCGGCGCGCGCGGCCACGATCAGCGCCTCGGCGCCGGGCGACAGGCGCACGCGCTCGTCGTAGACGCGCTGCAACGTCGACTCGGGCAGCCCGGCCAGCAGCGCGACCCGGCGCCTCAGGCTCTCGTCGTAGTCGGCGATCTCGCCGCGCATCGCTGCGTCGGTGATCGCCGCGACCTCGGCCTTCCTGCCGGCGAACTCGGCGATCTCGTCGACGCATTCGATCGTGATCAGCGTCGAGTCCATGTCGAACGCGATCAGCCGGTAGTCGGACAGGCGCGCCGCGAGCGGCACGATCTCGGCGTCGACGCCGAGGCTGTCGGCGATCTCGCCGACGCGGTCGCCGTCGATCGTGGCCGGCTCCCAGGTGGCGAGCTGCGGCAGGTGCAGCGTGGGGGCGCGCCCGAGCGCGACACGGAACACGCCGACCGCCGCGTCCGAGAGCCGGGGATGCTGGACGACGAGGCGGCTCATCGCGCCGGCGCCTTGCCGACGAGTCCGGCGAGGATCTCGCGGATCCGCCGCACCCGCGCGTCGAGGTCCGCGGTGGGCAGCGTGAAGCGCAGCCGGTCCGGCCCGGCGAGGCGCGCGTCGCGGCGGCTCTGGATGAACCTGATGATCGCGCCTGGATCGATCGGCGGGTCGGGCACGAACTGGATCACGATCGTCTCGGGGGCCGCGTCGATGCGCGCGATGCCGAGCGGCTTCGAGACGATGCGCAGCCGGTGCGTCTCGACCAGCGCCCGCGCCGCGTCCGGCAGCTTGCCGAAGCGGTCGACGAGTTCCTCCCGCAGGTCGTCCAGCGCGTCGGCGGCTTCGCAGTGCGCCATCCGCTTGTACAGCGCGAGCCGCTCGTGCACGTCCGGGCAGTAGTCGGTGGGCAGCAGCGCCGGGACGTGCAGCTTGATCTCGGTGATCGCGGCGAGCGGCGCCGACAGGTCGGGCTCGCGGCCGGCCTTGAGCGCCCGGACGGCCTCCTCGAGCATCTCGGTGTACAGCGCGAAGCCGACCTCCTGCATGTCGCCCGACTGGGACTCCCCGAGGACCTCGCCGGCGCCGCGGATCTCGAGGTCGTGCATCGCGAGATAGAAGCCCGCGCCCAGCTCCTCCATCGCCTGGATGGCCTCGAGCCGCTTGCCGGCGTCACGCGTGATCGCCGATTCGTCGGGGGTCAGCAGGTAGGCGTACGCCTGGTGATGCGAGCGGCCGACGCGCCCGCGCAGCTGGTGCAGCTGGGCGAGCCCGAAGCGGTCGGCGCGATGGATCACGATCGTGTTGGCGGTGGGCACGTCGATGCCGGTCTCGATGATCGTGGTGCACAACAGCACGTTGAAGCGCTGCTGGTGGAAGTCGCGCATCACGCGCTCGAGCTCGCGCTCGGGCATCTGCCCGTGGGCAACCGCGATCCGCGCCTCGGGCACCAGCTCGGCGAGGCGGGCGCGGCGATTCTCGATCGTCTCGACCTCGTTGTGCAGGAAGTAGGCCTGGCCGCCGCGCTTGAGCTCGCGCAGCAGTGCCTCGCGGATCACGCCTTCGGACTCGCGGCGCACGAAGGTCTTGATCGCCAGCCGCTTCTGGGGCGCGGTGGCGATCACCGAGAAGTCGCGGATGCCCTCGAGGCTCATCGCCAGCGTGCGCGGAATCGGGGTCGCCGTCAGCGTCAGCACGTCGACCTCGGCGCGCAGCGCCTTCAACGCCTCCTTCTGGCGCACGCCGAAGCGATGCTCCTCGTCGATGATGACCAGCCCCAGCCGCGGGAACCGGACCTCCGGCGACAGCAGCTTGTGGGTGCCGATCACGATGTCGATGCGCCCGGCGTTGATTTCGGCGATCGCCGTCCTGGTTTCCTTCGCCGACCGGAAGCGCGACAGCTCGACCAGCTTCACCGGGAACTGGGCGAAGCGGTCGGAAAAGGTCTGGAAATGCTGCTCGGCGAGCAGCGTGGTGGGGGCGAGGATCGCGACCTGGCGGCCGTCGGCGACGGCGACGTAGGCGGCGCGCAGGGCCACTTCGGTCTTGCCGAAGCCGACGTCTCCGCAGACCAGCCGGTCCATCGGCCGGCCCGAAACCATGTCCTGGACGACGGCATGGATCGCCGCGAGCTGGTCGGGCGTTTCCTCGAACGCGAAGCCCTCGGCGAAGGCCTCGTAGTCGTGCGCGCCGAAGCTGAACGCATGGCCGGTGCGCGCCGCCCGGCGGGCGTAGAGATTCAGCAGCTCCGCCGCGGCGTCGCGGGCGTGCCGCGCCGCGCGCCGGCGCGCCTTCTCCCACTGCCCCGAGCCGAGCTGGTGCAGCGGCGCTTCGTCGGGGCTCGCGCCGCTGTATCGCCCGATCAGGTGGAGCTGGGAGACCGGCACGTAGAGCACGGCCTGGTTCGCGTAGGTGAGATGCAGGAACTCGGTCGGGCCATCGCCGAGGTCCATTGTCGCCAGGCCCTCGTAGCGCCCGATCCCGTGCTGGGCATGCACCACGGGGTCGCCGATCTTGAGCTCGGACAGGTCGCGGATGATCGCGTCGACGTCGGTCTGCGTCTCGCGCCGCCCGCGCCGCGTGCGCCGCACCGCGCCGGCGAAGAGCTCGGCCTCGGTGAGCACCGCGATCCCGGCTTCGGGCAGCACGAAACCTTCGTGCAGCGGGCCCACGGTCAATGCGGCCGCCTGCGCCCCGTCCGCGAAGGCCGGCCAGCCCTCGAGCGCGGGCAGCGGCAGGCCGTGCTCGGCCAGCAGCTGCGCCAGGGTCTCGCGTCGCCCGGGGGATTCGGCCACGATCAGCGCGCGCAGCGGCGACGCCTCGACGAAGGCGGCGAGGCGCCCGACCGGGTTCGGCGCGCGACGGTCGACGCCGACCTCGGGCGGGCGCGTCGCCAGCGACGGCGGCGCCGCTTCCCCGGGGCGCGGCGACGCGTCGGCGCGGGGCAGTGCCCAGCGGCCGAAGCGCCGCGCCTCGACGAAGAAGCGCTCGCCGTCGATGAACAGCTCGTCGGGCCGCATCAGCGGCCGTTCGGGATCGTGCGACAGGAAGCGGAAGCGCTGGCCGGCTTCCTCGGCGAAGCGCCGCGCAGCGGACTCGACGTCGCCGTGCGCGGCCACCACCGCAGCAGCGGGCAGGTAGTCGAACAGGGTCGCGGTCTGCGCGTGGAACAGCGGCAGCCAGTATTCGATGCCCGCGGCGGCGATCCCGTTGCCGATGTCGCGGTAGACCGGGCTGCGTGAGGGGTCGCCCTCGAAGCGCTCGCGCCAGCGGCTGCGGAACGCGGTCCGGGCGGGCTCGTCCATCGGGAACTCGCGACCCGGCAGCAGGCGCACGCGCTCGATCGCGTACAGGCTGCGCTGCGTGTCGGGGTCGAAGGTGCGGATCGACTCGATCTCGTCGCCGAACAGGTCCAGCCGGTAGGGCAGCGTCGCGCCCGTCGGGTACAGGTCGATGAGGCCGCCGCGGACGCAGTACTCGCCCGGGTGGACCACCTGCGAGACGTGCGAGTAGCCGGCCAGCGTCAGCTGCGCGCGCAGGCCGGCTTCGTCCAGGCGCTGGCCGCGATGGAAGAAGAAGGTGTGCGAGGCCAGGAACGCGGGCGGCGCCAGCCGGTGCAGCGCCGTCCCCGCCGGCACCAGCAATACGTCGCATTCGCCGCGCTGCAGCGCGTAGAGCGTGGACAGCCGCTCGGACACCAGGTCCTGGTGCGGCGAGAGGGCGTCGTAGGGCAGGGTCTCCCAGTCGGGCAGCAGCAGCACCCGCAGCTCCGGCGCGAACCAGACGATCTCCTCGGCCAGCCGCTGCGCGTCGGGCGCGCCGGCCGTGACGACGGCCAGCGTCCGCCCGCCGGGCGCCTCGCGGCGGGCGAGGCTCGCCAGCAGCCAGGCATCGGCCGAACCGTGACAGGCCGGCAGCGTGCGTGCCTGCCCGGCCGACGGTGCGGAATGCGCGGCCGGGGCGCCATCGCCCGGCCGATGGCCGATGGCAGCCGGCACGGGCGCGTCGGTGCCGCCGGCAGGGGGGCTTTCCGCGGGCGGCAGGACGTGGGTGGTCAAGGAAGTGGGTCGCGCGGGCAAGACTACAATTCTAGCTTTTCGCCGCCCGCGACGAGGGCAGACCCTTCCGATGGTGTCCGAACCCGCCCGATACTTCGCCGTGATCCCCGCCGGGGGGACCGGGACCCGGCTCGGGGCGGCGCGGCCCAAGCAGTACCTCGCGCTCGCCGGCCGGCCGATGCTGCGCTGGAGCGTCGATGCGCTGCTCGCGGCGCCGTGGATCGAGCGCGTCGTGGTCGTGGTCGCGCCCGGCGACCGCGATGCCGGGCCGCTGCTCGCCGGTGTCGCGCGGATCGAGGTGCTGGCGGCCGGCGGCGCGACGCGGCGCGATTCGGTCCGCGCCGGCCTGGCGGCGCTCGTCGCGGCGGGAGCGGGCCCCGGCGACTGGGTGCTGGTTCACGACGCCGCGCGGCCGGGACTGC
>JBDHRX010000155.1:0-5813 GCA_039807785.1 Burkholderiaceae bacterium | reverse complement strand
GCGTCGCCTGCGCGGCCCGCCGGGGCTGCGTGGCCGCGACCAGCAGCGCCCAGGCCGCGGCGAGCGCGGCGCAGAAGGCCCAGACGCCGCGCCAGGTACCCACGTCCATCAGCGCCGGCGCGAAGAACAGCGCGGCGCTCATGCCGGTCGGCATGTAGGCCGCCCAGACGCCCAGCCAGCCGCGCAGCGACGACGCCGGCACGGTCTCGCGCAGCAGCGCGGGCACCGGCAGGACCGACAGCATGAAGGCCACGCTCTCGAGCGCGCGACTCGCGAACAGCACCGGCGCGCTCGGCGCGAGCGCGCCCGCCATGCCGGTCAGCGCGGTCGCCAGCAGGCCGCCGATCATCACCCGCCGGGGATCGAAGCGATCGGCAAGCGAGCCGCCGACGATGCCGAACAGCGCCGACCCGATCAGGAACAGCGAGACCATCCAGCTGACCTGGACCAGCGACAGGTCGAATTCCTGCTGCAGCGCGGGCAGCGCCGGCGGCAACTTGCCGACGCTGAGCGCCGCGACCATGCCGGCGCCGACGAGGACGATCGCGCGGCCGCGCGCGCGGTCGGGGCTCGTCGTGGTCATGAGGGCATGGTCCGGACGCCGGAAGCCGCAGGCCGATCGCACATGCGGGGATTGTATCGTCCGGCCCCGCGCGCGGCCGGAAGATGGCACCATGTATCGCGCGCGCGGACGAGCCGCGTCAAGGAAAACGCAGAGATCCGCCATGAGCCTGCCCCCGATCCTGAAAGACCGCCTGCGCCTGCCGGTCGTCGGCTCGCCGCTGTTCATCATCTCGAACCCCGACCTGGTCATCGCGCAATGCAAGGCCGGCATCGTGGGCGCGTTCCCCGCGCTCAACGCGCGCCCCGCCGAACAGCTCGAGACCTGGCTGCAGCGCATCACCGGCGAGCTCGCCGAGCACGACCGCCGCCACCCCGAGCGCCCCGCCGCGCCGTTCGCGGTGAACCAGATCGTGCACAAGTCGAACGACCGCCTCGAGCACGACCTCGCGCTGTGCGTGAAGTACCGGGTGCCGGTCGTGATCACCTCGCTGGGCGCCCGGGTCGAGGTCAACGACGCGGTGCACGAGTACGGCGGCATCGTCCTGCACGACGTCATCGACGACACCTTCGCGCGCAAGGCGGTCGACAAGGGCGCCGACGGACTGATCGCGGTGGCGGCGGGGGCCGGCGGCCACGCGGGCCGGCTCTCGCCGTTCGCGCTGCTGCAGGAGATCCGCGCCTGGTTCGACGGGCCCCTGCTGCTGGCGGGCGCGATCGCCACCGGCCGGTCGGTGCTCGCCGCGCAGGCGGCGGGGGCCGACCTCGCGTACATCGGCTCGGCCTTCATCGCGACGCGGGAGGCGCGCGCCGACGAAGCCTACAAGCGCATGATCGTCGAATCGTCGGCCGCCGACATCGTCTACACCAGCCTGTTCACCGGCGTGCACGGCAACTACCTGAAGCCGTCGATCCGCAATGCCGGCCTCGACCCCGACGCGCTGCCGCTCGGCGACCCGTCGCAGATGCACTTCGGCAGCGAGCGCGACCGGCCCAAGGCGTGGAAGACGATCTGGGGCTGCGGCCAGGGGATCGGCGCGCTGCACGACGTCCCCGGAGCGGCCGAGCTCGTCGAGCGGCTCGCGCGCGAGTACGACGCGGCCTGGGAGGCGATGGCCGCGCTGCGCGCCGCGTGGCACCCGCCGGCCCGCCGCCGGGCCGCCTGACCACACCCCGGCGCCGGACGGCGGCGTACGCGCCCAGGCGCGAGCGCGAGACCCCCGGCGCCGTCTTCGAAAGGAGGACCGTGCCATCCAGCTCCCGATCCACATCGACGCGCAGGCCGCGGGCCTGCAGGACCAGATCTTCGAGCAGATCCACGCGCTGATCCTCGACGGCCGCCTGCCCGCGGGCGCCCGCCTGCCCGCCTCGCGCTCGCTGGCGCAAGACCTCGGCGTCTCGCGCAACACCGTGCTCGGGGTCTACCAGCGGCTCGCGGAACAGGGCATCGTGCATACCCGGGAGCAGGTCGGCACCTACGTCGCCGAGCGCGGCTACGCCGACGGCCCGCGCGGGATGCCGGCGCCGGCCGGCGCGGCGGAGCCCGGGCACGCGCGCGACACCCGGCTGCAGCGGCGCCTGCAGTTCCGCGCGCACGCGCACCGGGTGGTCAGCCCGCACGCGGTGCAGCGGGTGCACGACTTCTGGATCGGGCAGGTCGATCCGCAGCTGTTCCCCACGAACGCCTGGCGCAGCCTGCTCGCGCGCATGCTGCAGAGCTCGAGCGAGCAGCTGTGCCACTACGGCGACCCGCAGGGGCTCGCGCAACTGCGCGACGCGATCGCCGCCTACGTCGGCACGGCCCGGGGCATCGCCGCCGACGCGTCGCGGGTGCTGGTCACCAACGGCATCCAGGAAGGGCTGAGCCTGCTCGCCCACCTGCTGGTCCGCCCCGGCGTCGAGGTCGCGGTCGAGGACCCCTGCTACCGGGGCGCGAGCAGCGTGTTCGCGAGCCATGGCGCGCTGCTGCGCCCGGTCCCGGTCGATGCGGATGGGCTCGATCCGGCCGCGCTGCCGCGCTCGGCGGCGCTGGCCTACGTCACGCCGTCGCACCAGTACCCGATGGGCGCGCGCCTCTCGATGGAGCGGCGCAAGGCGCTGCTCGCCTGGGGCCGCGAGGCCGGCGCCTACATCGTCGAGGACGACTACGACAGCGACTTCTGTTACGACGAAGCGCCGCTTCCCGCGTTGAAGAGCGAGGACCGCTTCGACCAGGTCGTCTACCTCGGCACCTTCTCGAAGAGCCTGGGCGCCGGCCTGCGCCTCGGGTACATGGTGCTGCCGCGCCAGCTGGTGGGCCCCGCGCGCGCGGCCAAGGCGCTGCTGAACAACTGCCAGCCCTGGCTCGAGCAGGCCGCGCTGGCCGCGTTCCTCGCCGAGGGCGACCACGCGCACCACCTGCGCCGTTTGCGCCGCACCTGTGCGCTGCGCCGCGACCACCTGAAGGCGGCGCTGCTGAACCAGCTGCCCGGCACGCGCATCGAGGGCGCGCACAGCGGGATGCACCTGGCCGCGTACCTGCCCGCGCACCTGCCGGACGTGCGCCGCATCGAGCACGCCGCGCGCATCGCCGGCATCGGCGTCTACGGCGTCGAAAGCGCCAACGCCCAGCTGTTCGACGACCAGCGCGCGGGCCCGCTCGATCACTGCCTGCTCTTCGGCTACGCCCGGCTGAGCGAAACCGAGATCAGCGAGGCCATCCTCGGGCTGCGGCGCGCGATCGACTCGCTGCGCTGAGCGGCCCTGCGCCACCGGACACCCCGACGCGGGGCCGGTGGCACCACCGCCGGTGCCGCGCCTGGCACCATCGAACCCGCCTTCCGGCCCGCTGGCACCATCGCGCCGGGCGGGCCTGGTACTTCTTGCCCCCGCGCCCGCGCCCGATACTTGGCGCAGGCTTGGCGACGCGCGTGCGCGACGCACATCTCGACAAGAACGGGCCATCGGAAGGAGGAATGGACATGAGGGCCGCATACCTGCCGTTTGCGTTGCTGCTGTCGCTGCTCGCCTGGCTCGCGCCGGTGCAGGCCGCGATCCCCGATTCGGTGCCCGACGAGACGCTCAAGGCGCTCAAGCTCGACCGCAAGGCGACGCCGGCGCAACTGTTCGAGGCGCTGTCGCGGCGCGTGCACTCGGAAGCCGACGGCTACGGCAAGGGCAGCCACGCGAAGTTCTGGGAACCGATCCCGATGAGCAAGTACCTCGCGCCGTCGCTGTTCTACAAGCCGCCGGCCGGGCTCGACATGGTCGTCAAGCGCGAGGACTGTGTCGCCTGTCACGAGAAGATCACGGCCGGCCACGTGACGGCCTGGAAGAAGTCGCTGCACGCCGACCTGCAAGGACTGCGCGCGCTGCCCGAGTCCGATTCGCGCGCGTACAAGAAGGCACACCTCGCCGAGATCGAGGCGAACCTGCGCTCGCACGGCATCCTCGCCGGCGGAGAACCGCTCCGGCAGGTCAACTGCATCGACTGCCACATGGGCGTCGGCAAGCAGCAGGGCAACCACGCGAAGGACCTGCGCATGCCCGACACCACGGTCTGCGGCACCTGTCACCTGCGCCAGTTCGCGGAGCGCGAGTCCGAGCGCGACACCCTGACCTGGCCACAGGACCAGTGGCCGGCCGGGCGACCCTCGCACGCCCTCGACTACAAGGCGAACATCGAGACCGCGACCTGGGCCGCGCTGCAGCAGCGCGAAGTCGCGGAAGGCTGCACGATGTGCCACACCAACCAGAACAAGTGCGACAACTGCCACGGCCGGCACGAGTTCTCGACCGTCGAGGCGCGCAAGCCCCAGGCCTGCTCGACCTGCCACAACGGCGTCGATCACAACGAGTTCGAGGCGTTCATGCTGTCGCGCCACGGCGTGAACTACCAGACCACCGGCCACACCTGGGACTGGAACGCGCCGCTGAGCCAGGCGATCGAGAAGGGCCAGACCGCGCCGACCTGCGCCTTCTGCCACATGGAGTACAAGGGCGAGTTCACGCACAACGTCGTGCGCAAGGTGCGCTGGGGCTTCCTGCCGTTCAAGAACATCGCCGACAACCTCGGGCATCCGTGGTTCACCGAGCGCCGCGAGGCCTGGCAGGCGACGTGCCAGAACTGCCACTCGGCGAGCTTCGCCGACGCCTACCTGACGATGATGGACAAGGGAATCATCTCGGGCATGGAACTGGTCGAGGAGATGCGTCCGGTGGTGCAGGCGCTGTTCGACGAGCGGCTGATGACGGGGCAGAAGTCCAACCGGCCGCC
The DNA here is from genome assembly GCA_039807785.1 of Burkholderiaceae bacterium. Classification (GTDB taxonomy): domain Bacteria; phylum Pseudomonadota; class Gammaproteobacteria; order Burkholderiales; family Burkholderiaceae_E; genus Zeimonas. Next base: position 997 of record JBDHRX010000155.1, on the reverse strand, counting down.
CCCGTTCGCGCCCGAGAAGGACGAGGCCGGCGGGTTCTTCGGCCTGTTCATGGCGAGCGGCAACAACCCGACGATCGTCGATCGCACTTTCGCCGAGATGTGGGAGCAGCACATCGCCAAGCACTACAAGGGGCTGGCGCACGCGCACCCGGGCGGGTTCACCTACAGCGAGGGCTGGTCGCAGCTGATCAAGAGCAAGACCGTGATCCTCGAGGAGAACACGCGGCTGCGCGAGAAGGCCGACATGGACCGGCGCGTCGCCGCCCTCGAGAGCCGCGGCGGCAAGACCTCGTCGCTCGGCGGCCCCGGGCATCCGCAGTCGGGCGCGATGGCGCTGCTCGACGAGGTGACCGGCACCGTCGGCGGCGGCGGCGCGGTGGCCGCGGGCGGCCTGCTGGCGCTCTCCGGCATGCTGCTGCTGCGGCGCCCGCGGCGGCGCGACGGCAACGCCCCCGAAGACCGGACGCCGTGAGCATCGCCGCGCGCCGCGCGCTGGGCGGGGCCCTGCTGGCCGGGGGCCTCGTCCTCGCCGCGCTGGGCGGGTACGCGGCGCTGCGCCCGGTCGAGGCGCCCTATCGCTACGAGATCGCCGGCCCCGCGGCGACGCCCGACGATCCCGAGGTGGCCGACGCGCTGGCCCGGGCGAAGCTGTCGCTGCGCGAGGCGCGGCTGGTCGACCACGCGACCGGTCGCACCCTCGCCGAGCTCCGCTTCGCCGACGGCGACGACGGGCCGGTCATGTTCGACTGGCGCCCCAAGGTCGACGAACCCTTCCTGCGCGCGGCCGCGCCGCTGCGCGAGGTGGCGCAGCTCGCCGCGGCGCTGCGGCGGCACGTCCCGGCCGACGCGCTGGTGCTGGCGTGGTGGGACACGTCGCGGCAGCTCGCGCTGCTCGCCGACGCCCGGACGCGCTTCGACCGCCACGTGGTCGGCGCCCCGCTCGCGCTGCCGGCCCGGTGGACACCGGCGCGCCCGGCGATCGAGCAGGTCGAGAACG
>JBDHRX010000022.1:0-32900 GCA_039807785.1 Burkholderiaceae bacterium | reverse complement strand
GATCGACATCCTGCGGCTGGTGATCCTCTCCGCGTTCCCGTCGATCTCGCTCTGGCTGCCCTCGACGATGGGCTAGGCCCTAGTACGGCAGGCGAACCACGGCCGCGAGCCCGAACAGCGCCAGCAGCCCCCCGAGCAGCCAGCGGCTGCCGCGATCGCGCAACGCGTAGACGAGCGGATCGTCGTGCATGCGGCCGCGCGCGGTGTCCAGCCAGAGCCTCCCGAGCCAGATCAGCAGGCCGAACAGCATCAGCCACAGGAGCTGCGGCGAAGCGTAGCGGCGCGTCACATCGGGGTCCTGGACGTACAGCGCGAGCACGACCAGCGCGGCGCAGGAGGTCGCGATCCCGAGCGACTGCAACACCGAAAGGTCGCTGACGCCGTAGCTCCGCCCCTTGCCGGTATCCTCCTCCCGCTCGAGCTGCGCGACCAGCTCGCCGCAGCGCTTGAGCAGCGCGAGGCTGAAGAACAGGAACACCGAGAACGCCAGCAGCCAGAAGGACACCGGGATGCCGGTCGCCGCCCCGCCGGCGAGCACCCGGACCGTGTAGAGGCCGGCGAGCGTCGCGACGTCGAGCAGCGCGATGCGCTTGGCCAGCCCGGAGTACGCCGCGGTCATGGCGAGATAGAGCAGCACCACCGCGGCGAAGCGCTCGCCGACCGCGAACGCGATCGCCAGCGAAACGATCAGCAGCAATGCCGAGCCCGCGAAGCCGCTGCGCACCGACAGGCGTCCGGCCGCGAACGCCCGCTCGCGTTTCCGCGGGTGGCGGCGATCGGCTGCCAGGTCGAGCAGGTCGTTGAGCAGGTAGCCGCTGGACGCCGCCAGGCTGAACGACACGAACGCCAGGATCGCGTCGCGCACCAGTTGCGGCTGGTCGACGCTGAACGAGGTCAGCAGCGGAATCAGCACGAGCAGGTTCTTCAGCCACTGGTGCGGGCGCAACGCACCGACCCAGGCGCGCAGGCGTTGCGCCGGACCCGGCTTCCGATCGAGCACCCGCGCCACCTCGGCGCGCCGGCGCGCCTCGCGCTCGACGCGCGCCGGCGCGCCCACCACGACCGCCTGCCGCGCCGCCGCGAAGATCTCGACGTCCTCGGGGCCATTGCCGCAGTAGTCGAACGGCGCGCCGGCCGCATCCTCACGGATCGCAGCGAGCTTCTCGCGTCCCTTCAGGTTGCGGCGGCCATCGCTGGCGAGCACGTGATCGAAAAGCCCGAGCCGGCCCGCGACCGCCTCGGCCAGCCCGCGATCGGCCGCCGTGGCCAGGACGATCCGCCGGCCCGTCGCGGCCTGTTCGCGCAGCCACGCCGCCAGCATCTCGTTCAGCGGCAGCATCTCGATATCCGGCGCGCCCAGCGCGGCAAGCCGGCGCTTCAGCGCCGCCCGCCCCGAGAACAGCGCAGCGAGCGCCACCAGCGCGCCGAGCGGGTCGCGGCGCAACGCGCTCGCGAACGACTCCCACAGCGTGTCGGTGCGGACGACGCTGCCATCGAGGTCGACATACAGCGGCACGTCGCGATCGGCGGACATGCGGCGGATTATAGTGGCGCGGCACGGGCGGCGAGCTTGACCCTCGACTCGCCGACGGGCAATTTACCGAACGCGATTCATCGACTCACGGATGCACCCGAAGCCCGATGCATGCCCCCCCGGGGATGCCCCGGGAACGGACCGGAAGGATGCCGTCATGAGCACATTGCCCGTCCTGTACGATTGCGACGCAGGGGTCGCCGCCATCACCCTGAACCGCCCCCACGTCCTCAACGCGCTCGACGACACGCTGCTGGGCGCGCTGCAGGCCGCCGTCGACCGGGCGGCCGCGGATGCGCAGGCGCGCGTGGTGTTGCTCACCGGGTCGGGGCGCGGCTTTTGCGCGGGCGCCGATCTCGCGTCGGTGCCGCTGGAACCGAAACCCGACCTCGGCGAGGCGCTGCGCCGGCGCTACCATCCGCTGATCCTGCAGATGCGCGCCCTGCCCAAGCCGGTGGTCTGCGCCGTCAACGGGCCGGCCGCCGGCGCCGGAATGAGCATCGCGCTCGCCGGCGACATCGTCGTCGCGGCGCGCTCGGCCAGTTTCCTGCAGGCGTTCTCCAGGATCGGCCTGATTCCCGATGCCGGCAGCACCTGGCTGCTTCCCCGCCTGGCCGGCGACATGCGGGCCCGCGCCATGACGCTCCTGGCCGAACCGATCGATGCCGCCACCGCCGAGCGCCTCGGAATCGTCTGGAAGGTCTTCGACGACGAAGCGCTGGCGCCGGGTGCGCGGACGATCGCGGAGCGGCTGGCGCAACAGCCCCCGCGCGCCTGCGCGCTGATCAAGCGGGCGCTGAACGACAGCCCCGGCAACGATCTCCCGGCCCAGCTCGAGCTCGAGGCGACGCTCCAGGCCGAGGCGGGGCGTACCGAGGATTTCGCCGAAGGCGTCGCGGCATTCCTGCAACGACGCGCTCCGGTCTTCAGGGGACGATGATGCCCGCTCCGAATGCCGCGCCGGCGGCGCGCCCCGCCGCCGAGCAGCGGCGCCTCGAGGAGATCCTGCGCGAACTCTGGGAAGAGCGCATCACCTTCAACCGGGTGCTCGGGATCCGGATCGAGTCGTTCTCCCCGGTCGAGCCGCGCGTACGCTTCGAGATGCGCCCGGAGCTGGTCGGCCACTACCTGTACGGCCGCCTCCATGGCGGCGTCACCTCGGCCGTGCTCGATGCCGCCGGAGGCTTCGCGCTGATGTGCGCGATCGGCGACAAGCATCGCGACGAGCCGGCCGAGCAGGTCGTGCACCGGTTCGTGCGCATGGGGACGATCGACCTGCGCATCGACTTCCTCCGGCCCGCCGTCGGTCCCCGGTTCCTGGCCACCGCGCGAATCACCCGGCTCGGCGGACGAATCGGATCGACCCAGATGTCCCTGACCGACGATGCCGGCCTGCTGCTCGCGACCGGGGCCGCCTCGTACGTGATCAGCTGAGCTAGCGCGCGCCGAGTCCCATCGACCGCGTGATCACTTCCTTCATGATCTCGTTGGTGCCGCCGTAGATGCGCTGGACTCGCGCGTCGGCGAAAGCGCGCGCGATCGGGTATTCCCACATGTAGCCGTACCCGCCGTGCAATTGCACGCACTCGTCGATGACCTTGCATTGCAGGTCCGAGCACCAGTACTTCGCCATCGAGGCCGTGGTGGTGTCGAGGTGATCGGCCATCAGCAGGTCGATGCATCGGTCGACGAAGACGCGGGCGATCTGCACCTCCGTCTGCAGCTCGGCCAGCTTGAAGCGCGTGTTCTGGAACGTGGAGACCGTGGTCCCGAAGACCTTCCGCTCCTTCACGTATACGAGCGTCCAATCGATCGCCGCCTGGGCGCTCGCCACCGCCGTGATTGCGATCTGCAGGCGCTCCCAGGGGAGTTCCTGCATCAGGTAGGCGAAACCTTCGTTCTCGTTGCCCAGCAGGTTGGACACCGGCACCTCGACCCCGTCGAAGAACAGTTCCGAAGTGTCCTGGGCCTTCATCCCCACCTTCTTCAGGCGACGGCCCTTCTCGAAACCGGCCATCCCGCGCTCGACCAGCAGCAGGCTCGTGCCCTTGGCGCCGGCTTTCGGATCGGTCTTGGCGACCACGATCACGACGTCCGCGTGCCAGCCGTTGGTGATGAACGTCTTGGAGCCGTTCAGCACGTAGGCGTCGCCGCGGCGGATCGCCGTCGTCTTGACGCCCTGGAGATCGGACCCCGCGGCGGGCTCGCTCATCGCGATCGCGCCGATCGTCTCCCCGGCCGCCATCTTCGGAAGAAGCCGTCGCTTCTGCTCCTCCGATCCGTAGTGCAGGATGTAGGGAGCCACGATCTCGGAATGCAGGCCGAACCCGAGCCCGGTCGCATTGACGCGCGCCGTCTCCTCCATGACCACGATCGAGTAGAGCTTGTCCGCGCCCGCTCCGCCGTAGGCCTCGGGCATCGTCGCGCAGAGCATGCCGTTCTCACCCGCCTTTTGCCACACCTCGCGATCGACGTACCCCTGCTCCTCCCATCGATCGTGGTGCGGCACCACCTCCTGCTCCATGAAGCGCCGCACCGCGTCGCGGAACATCCGGTGCTCGTCCGAAAACAGCGTGCGCTCGATCATGGCCCCGCTCCATGGGATGCCGACGGTATGCGCAGCATAATAGAATCGCCGCGAGCATCCTCCGGAGAGTCCCCATGGCCGAAGCCTTCGTCTACGACGCCATCCGCACGCCGCGCGGACGAGGCAAGTCCTCCGGATCGCTGCACGAGGTCAAGCCGGTCCGGCTGCTCACGACGCTGATGCACGCCCTGCAGCGTCGCAACGATCTCGACACCTCGCAGGTCGAGGATGTCGTCGTCGGATGCGTCACGCCGGTCGGGGACCAGGGCGCGGTCATCCCCAAGACCGCGGCGCTCGCCGCCGGGTGGGACCTGAAGGTCGCCGGCGTTCAGGTCAACCGCTTCTGCGCGTCCGGACTGGAAGCGGTCAACCTGGCCGCGCAGAAAGTGCGCTCCGGCTGGGAAGACCTGGTCGTGGCCGGAGGCGTCGAATCGATGTCGCGCGTGCCGATGGGCGCCGACGGCGGAGCATGGGCGCTCGATCCCGAAACCAACGTCGCCACGGGCTTCGTCCCCCAGGGCATCGGCGCCGACCTGATCGCGACGCTCGATGGCTACTCACGCGAGATGGTCGACGAGTTCGGCGTGAACTCCCATCGCAAGGCGGCTGCGGCCCGGCATGCCGGGTGCTTCGGGCGTTCCCTGGTACCGGTCGTCGACGAGCTCGGCATCGCGATCCTGGAGCACGACGAGACGATCAGGCCGGAATCGACAGTCGATGGGCTCGGGCAGCTCAAGCCCTCCTTCGCCGCGATCGGCGCGATGGGGTTCGACGCCGTCGCGCTGCGCAAGTATCCGCAGGTGGCGCGCATCGACCACGTCCACCATGCCGGCAATTCCTCGGGAATCGTCGACGGCGCGGCGCTGGTGCTGATCGGCAGCGAAGCCGCCGGAAAGCGGCTCGGCCTCACGCCGCGCGCCCGGATCGTCTCCGCCGCGCTGACCGGCACCGATCCGACCATCATGCTCACCGGGCCGATGCCCGCCACCCGCAAGGCCCTCGAAAAAGCCGGCCTGCGGCTCGACGACATCGACCTGTTCGAGGTCAACGAGGCGTTCGCGGCGGTCGTGATGCGCTTCATGCGTGAACTCGAAGTGCCCGAGGAGAAGGTCAACGTGAACGGAGGCTCGATCGCCATGGGCCATCCCCTCGGCGCGACCGGCGCGATGCTGCTCGGGACCCTCGTGGACGAACTCGAGCGCCGGCACCTCGAGCGCGGGCTCGTCACGCTTTGCGTCGGAGGCGGGATGGGAATCGCGACCATCGTCGAGCGCGTCTAGCCGGCATCCCGGCCGGCCGCGAGGTTCCGCCGGATCGATGCCGCGGGCTGGGTACCGAACGCCGCCTCCTCGACCGGGCCCATCCCCAGGGCCAGCGAGGCCAGCAACTCCTTCAGCCGGGGCAGGTGCGGCGGCTTGGACAAGACATGCACGTCCCGCGGGGCACTGTCGCGCAGGCTCTCGACCCGGAACTCCCCCGACAGCAGGATCGCGGGAGTCCGCCACCCCTCGGCGCGGCGCAGCGCGTCGATCAGGCGCAGCCCGTCCCAGGCGCCCGGCAACCTGAAATCCGAGACGATGGCGTCGAAGGCGCGCTCGGCCCGCGCCACCAGGGCCAACGCCTCCTCCCCGCTCGCCGCAACGTCGACGAGGGCGCCCCACTGCTGCAGCACCCGACCGAGCGCGTCGCGCATGGTGTCGTCGTCCTCGATCAGCAGGACATACGCGCCCGCCAGCGGCTCGGCGCCATACGCGTCGCTCTCGACGTCACGGGACACGAACTCGCGCACGGGCCCGCCACGCACGTCGGCGACCCGCGGCGCACCTCCCGACGGATAGGGATCGCCAAGCCGCACACCGGAACGCAGGTCGCTTCCGGCATCCGCCACCTCTGCGGCGGCGCTGCCCGCCTCGCGGCCTTCCCCGAGCGCGGCGCCACGGGGATCGGGCGCCATCGACGCCGGCAACGTGAGGGCGAAGCGCGTCCCCCGGCCGGAGCGCGAGCGCAGCACCAGCGCATGACCCGGCAGGCACGAGACGGCCTCGCGAACGATCGACAGGCCGAGGCCATGACCGTGCTCGGGCTTGCGCGCATGGTTGGCGACCTGGAAGTACTCGTCGAAGACGCGGCGCTGGTCCGCCGGCGCGATGCCGATCCCGTTATCGCAGACCTCCACCACGATGCGCGCCCCGATTCGGCGGGTCCGGATGACGACCCAGGCCGGCCGAGCCGGCGATGCGAACTTCAGGGCATTTCCTGTCAGATTGGACAGAATATCGGAGAGCCGGTTCTCGTTGCTCGTCACGTACTCCCGCCCCGGTCGCGGAAGACGGACGACCAGGCGGACCCCGCGCCGGGTGGCCTCGGCCGAATAGACGCCTTCCAGCCGGCCGAGCACCGGCCGCAGATCCGTCGGCCCGACCGGCAACGGAACGCCGTGCTCGCGCAGCCCGCTCAACTCGGTCAGCCGGTCGAGGTTGCCGCTGAGGGCCAGAACGCAGGCATCGAGGCGCTCGACCGTGTCGGCCAAACCCGATGGCCGGAGTACATCGTTGCGCGCTCGCAACAGCTGGGCGTAGAGGGCCAGACTGGCCAATGGCTGCCGCAGGTCGTGGCTCACGGCCGCCAGCACGCGCGTCTTGGCAGCATCGGCATCGGCCGCGTTCCGGGCCATCTCCTCGAGGGCCCGGGTGGCTTCGGCAAGCTGTCTCGAGCTCCAGAACAGCGCCCGTTCACGCCGCTCGATCTCGACGGACATGATCCAGCCGATGAGGTTGGCCACCCCCAGATAGATTCCCAGCGCGAGAACATGATCATCTCCCTGCAGAGACGATCCGACCAACGTCAGCACCGATGCAGGCACACAAGCTACGGCCACGATCGGCGTTGGAAGCCTAGTGAATCCGTAGCATAGCCAGCAGGTCAAAGACATCGCGACGGGGAACCGGCTAATGCCCAAATCCCCGGAATCTAGCGGCACCATCCCCATCAGGCCGACGACGAGACAGGCCACCGCCATAGGCAACCCCACACTGGCGCGAAACCTCTGGATTGCCAAACGTTCATATAGGTGTAGGTAGGCCGCCGTACTCGCGAGTATCACGAACAGGCCTATCCGCACGATCTGGCGTGTAACCGATGCCTGGTTCGCAGTTGGTGCGACCGCAAGCACCAGCCAGAACGCAAATGCCATCATGGCGGCGAGCACGAAGGCAATCTTTGCCAGGCGGAGCCCAGACGCTCTGAACTCAAGAAGGAATCTTGATTCCGCCGCTTGATCCGAGAAGGCCGCCGGTAGCTTAAGAGCCCCCCACATCGCCCGCCCCCCGCGGGTGATCTCAGGCCAGCCCAACTGACCTCGCTTCCCAGCTACTCGTAAGGTCCTGGCCGAGCGCGATGTGCCCGAACTCTCGCTGTCCCCTACCATTCTTCGGCACCAAAAGAGACATTAAATGTCAATCTTGAAGCATATGCGTTTCATGGTTAACCTTGGTAAGTCTTTAGGACTAATCCATGCGAACATCCTTCTGGGATGCTCCTTGGAGCGCCCAAGACGTTCATACCCCATACCCATCTGTCGGCTCGCAGGGAGCCCGGAGACGAAATGCTGCGGTTGAGGGAGGATCGTGCGCTGACGGCCCAGACTCCGGGAGCCTCGGGCGTGCCCAGCGGTCGTCCAGAGGGTCAGTACATCCGCCCTGGCGAACCACTCCCCATTCGGGTGCGCGTGGTCAGAACCGAGAACCAACTCGGCAAAGCGATCAAGGTACGCGCCGACGCATACGGGCGTCACACCCCTCAGTTCGCAGATACCTTGAAAGTCATCGAGCCAGATGACGTTGATCGTGGATCCCTTGTCCTACTCGCAGAGTCGAAGGTGACTGGGGAGGCAGTCGGAACGCTGCGGATTCACACCAACTTCGTCGCGCCGACCTACCTCGAGAGAGTTCTGGCTCTCCCGGACTTCCTGCGTGGCGCAGGAATCGCCTACGTCACCCGCTTGGCGGTCGCAGGGGGACCCAATGGCTCTTCCGTCAAGCTTGCACTCTTCAAAGCGCTCTACCGGTACTGCCTCGCAACTCAAATCTCATGGATACTTGCGGTGGCACGTGAGCCAGTAGACCGCGATTTGGCGCGTCTCGGATTCGTCGACATTCTTCCCCTAGGAACAAAGCTTCGACGCCCCGCAGATTTCGGTGACGTTGATGTCAGGCCACTGTATTTCGACGTGCTCGAGGCCGAACATAGATGGCGTGATGCCCGCCACCCTCTCTACGACTTTATGGTCCGGAAAATCCACCCGGACATTGAGATCTTTGCCTCCGTCAGTAGCGCGTGGGCGACACCCCGCCAATCCCGAACGCCTCCGACAGTTCGCGAATGGGCATGGGCCGAACCCGCCCAGATCATGGCTGTTTAGATCCAAGTCGCTACCACACGTAGCGTTCCAGAAACGCTAGTCGGACCGCGTCTCCACGGCACAACGCCGTCTGCCCCTGATCGCACGCCGCCCGTCCGGGCGGGACCAAAGATCTAGAGGCGCAAAGGTATTTTCGAGGTGAGCCCCCGGGTCTTCTCGGGGCAAGTAGGTCCTATGGCCTCGACAACCAGACTAAGACTACCTAGCCGAAGGAAGCTTTCGGGACTAGCTGACCGGGCACTCTCCCGCCTCAGCCTCCTGACGGCTATCGCCGTGCTGGCGATCGCTTGCGCGGCGGTCGCCTACGTAGTCATGCACAGCAAGACGGCTACGTACCTTCCCGACTCTGTCGGATTCCTGCTCCCAGATCCGCAAAATCGTCTTGCTCTCGAAGAAGCATCTGGGAAGCTCCGATCGAGTGAGGCAATTCGCCTGGAAAAAGGGGGAAGCCTGCGTTTTCGCACCGTCTGGGTTCGGATCGACTTGGCTGGTCAAGGCCCGATCGACGGAAAGCAGTTGTCTTTGGAATCCCTTCGAGCAAGGGCCGCCAAGTTCTGGGCCGTCGCCCCAGACGGCCACATCCTGGCGGCAGACCTCGCGTGGTCGGCACTCCGGAATGGCATCGCTATCGAGCTGCCGAAAGGTCACCACGACCAGCTAGCGATCATAGGTCGTATCGAACCGATTGCGATCAATCGGCTTCAAATCTCCCTCCGATCCGAGGAAGAAATAACCTCGCGAGATTTCCTATTCGAGCGTACAGGCGGGCTACTCGTCGGATCACTTCTGATGGTGTCCTTCTTCAGCCTCGTCGTCGCTGTTTACATCCGGGATCGGACGTTCTTTCTTTACTCAGCATGGCTTGTTACCAGCCTCCGCATCGCTGCCTACAACGGCGATTGGGATCTCTATTGGCTGGATATACCGCTTAGTGGGGAGCCCCTTCAGCTGTTCCTCCGATTGACCTACATCGCGCACAGCCTGATCTCCTTGGCATTGTTCGAGGCGCTCTTCGGGCGCGAACTGGAGAGCACAAGACTGAGAACCCCGATCAAGGTTCTCCAGATCGTCACCCTGGCGATGTTTATCCCCTCGATCGTTCTTGCACCTCATCATTCCATCAAGCTTCTTTGGGCTCTTAGCGGTGGAACAATTCTCGCCGTCTTTTGCGTACTAACGCTACTCTCTATCCGAGCTCCATCTCGCGCTCTTGGTTGGTACATCGGATCCTGGGTGATAACCCTCACAGGATCAATTGCCCAGATCGCCTTCTCTGTCGGATTCGGCCGAGAGGTGCTTGATCTTGCGAACAGCCAAATAACCTCCGTCGGCTCAGCACTCATGCTAGGAGTCACGTTGGCTCAACGCATGAGTGCAGAGCGAACCGCCCGCATCTCCGCCCAGCACAGCGCCGTCAGCGCTCTCCAGCGATTCCGCGAGAACTACAACGCGATGCCCGTCGGGATCTTCTCGATGAAGCACGATGGGACGCTCATCGAGCACAACCCCAGGTTCGCCGAAATGTTCCCCGGCCACGGGCGCAGCAACTCCAAGATCGGCTTGAACTGGGTGGAACTCACGGGCCTGGACGCGCTGAAGGCCGTCAAGGAGCTCACGACCAGCAACCGCATGATGGACACGGAACTGGCGGTCGAGCGGCCGGACGGCAAGCGACGCTGGTTCCACCTGCGCGCGGTCCGCAAGGTGGATCGTTACGAGGGCTGGGTCGAGGACGTGACGGCCCGGAAGGAGGCCGAGGGACAATTGAAGTTCCTGGTCGACCACGACTCGCTCACCGGCCTGCTGAATCGCCGCGGATTCGAGATCCACCTGCAGAAGGCGATCGGCTCCGCGGGGGACAGGCAGGTTTGCCTCGCCTATGTCGACCTCGATCGGTTCAAGCTGGTCAACGATCTCTTCGGTCATGCCGCCGGCGATCAGATCCTGCGCCAGATGGCGACCCGAATGCGCGAAGTGATCCAGCCGCCGCACGTGGCAGCCCGGGTCGGCGGCGACGAGTTCGTCGTGATCATCGACGGCCCTTCGCTGGAGAACGCCAAGCTTCTCTGCGAGAAGCTGCGCATCGATCTCAGCGACCGCGCGTATCAGTACCAGGACAAGGCGTTCAACGTGACCGCCAGCATCGGCCTGATCCGCGTCCTGGACAACATGCGTCCCGCCGATGCCCTCACGGCCAGCGACCGGGCATGCTCGGAGGCCAAGACGTCCGGCGGTTCCACGGTGGTCTCCTACGACTCGAGCAGCAGCGAGCTGCTGACCTACCTGGACGAGATCAAGCTCGTGGCAGGGATGAAGGAGCGTCTTCCGGTCGAGAATTTCTTCACCCAGCTGCAGCCGATCGTGTCGCTGCGCAATCCCGAATCGAGCCTGTGCTACGAGGTTCTGATCCGGATGCGCGATACCAACGGCCAGGTGCTTCCGCCCGCTCGCTTCATCCCCGCCGCCGAGCGCAACGGGCTGATGACGCAGATCGATCGCTGGGTCCTGCGCAGCACCCTGGAGTGGCTGGATTCGCAGCCGGTGCATCGAAACAACGTCGACTTCTGCACGCTGAACCTGAGCGGCGCCTCGCTCAATGACGAGAAGTTCCTGCAGGACACGATCGCGCTGATCAGGGCGCACCCCGAATCCACGCGGAAGATCTGCTTCGAGATCACGGAGAGCGTGGCCCTCTACGACCTGAACACCACCCGGCGCTTCGTCGACCGGGTGAAGTCGTTCGGCGCGATGGTCGCGCTCGACGACTTCGGCGCCGGGTACACCTCGTTCAGCTACCTGAAGGAGCTGCCCGCCGATCTCGTCAAGATCGACGGCAACTTCATCCGCGACGTCAACCTGAATCGCGAGAACTTCGCGATCACCCGGGCGGTCGTGGACCTCGCTCACGAACTCGGCATGGGTTGCGTGGCCGAATGGGCGGAGAACGCCAGCATCGTCCGTTCCCTGGTCGAGCTCCAGGTCGACTATGCCCAGGGCTACGGCGTGTGCCGGCCGCTGGATCGCGAGCGCCTGCTCGCCGTCTCGAATGCGGTGACCCTGATCCGCGACCCGGAGACGGCGAGCATCATCCTCGGCAACGCCGTCGAAACGCGGGACACCGCGCGCCGGATCACGCTGCCGATCTGAGCCTCTCCGGCCCCCGGCCGATCGATCCGCGGGCCGCGCCGGCGCGGGTTCCCGACGGTTTATGATGGGGTGGATCCCGTCATGACCGAACGCCCCGGAGACCGCATGTCCAGCATCCGCTACGAGAAGGACGCCGATGGCGTCGTGACGCTGCTTCTCGATGCGCCGGACCAGCCGGTCAACACGATGAATGCGGCCTTCCAGGCCGACCTGCGGGCGATCCTGGACCGGCTGGAATCCGAGCGCGAGGCGATTCGCGGCGTCATTCTCACCTCGGCCAAGCGCAGCTTCTTCGCAGGGGGCGATCTGCATGCGCTGGTCGCGGTGCGGGCCGAGGACGCCCCGGCGTTCTTTCGCGAGCTGGAGGCGCTCAAGGCAGCGCTGCGCCGCCTCGAGCGGCTCGGACGCCCCGTGGTCGCGGCGCTCAACGGCAGCGCGCTCGGCGGCGGCCTCGAGCTGGCGTTGTCCTGCCACGCCCGGCTGTGCCTCTCGGATGCATCGATCGAGATCGGGTTTCCCGAGGTCACGCTGGGGCTCCTGCCGGGCGCCGGCGGAATCGTCAAGACCGTCCGCCTGCTGGGCCTGCAGCGAGCCCTTCCCTTCCTGAGCCAGGGGCGCCGGATCGCGCCCGCCGAGGCGCTCGAGATGGGGCTCCTCGACGGCCTGGCCGCCGATGCCGGGGATCTGCTCGCGCGCGCGCGCGCCTGGCTCGACGCCCATCCCGACGCACGCCAGCCCTGGGACGATCCCAGGCATCGCATCCCCGGCGGCACGCCCGCCAATCCCGCGGTGGCGGGAATGCTCCCGGTGGCGCCCGCGCTCCTGCAGCAGCAGACGCGCGGGAACTATCCGGCACCCGAGGCGATCCTGGCGGCGGCGGTCGAAGGGACCCAGGTGGACTTCGAGACGGCGATGCGGATCGAATCGCGCTACATGACGCGGCTGGTCGCCGGACAGGTCGCGAAGAACATGATCGGCACCTTGTTCTTCCAGCTCAACGAACTGAAGGCCGGCAAGAGCCGGCCGGCGCAGCCGCCGCGCTGGCGCGCCGCGCGCGTGGGCGTGATCGGCGCCGGGATGATGGGCGCCGGGATCGCCTGGGCCAGCGCGAGTCGCGGCCTGGCCTGCACGCTCGTCGACGTCGACATGGCGCAGGCCGAGCAGGGCAAGGCGCATGCGGCGCGCCTGTTCGCCAAACGGGTCGAGCGCGGCCGTCTCTCGGCCGCCGACGCCGAGCGGATGCTGGCGACGATCAGGCCGAGCGCGAGCGTCGCCGACCTGTCGGGCTGCGATCTCGTGATCGAGGCCGTCTTCGAGGACCGGGAACTCAAGGCTCGCGTCCTCCGCGCCGCCGAGGCGGCGCTGTCCGGCGAGGCGGTCCTGGCGTCGAACACCTCGACCTTGCCGATCACCGGGCTGGCGACGGCGGCGCATCGACCGGAACGCTTCATCGGGCTGCATTTCTTCTCGCCCGTCGACCGCATGCAGCTCGTCGAGATCATCAAGGGCGAGCGGACCTCGCCCGACACGCTTGCCCGGGCATACGACTTCGTGCTCCAGATCGGCAAGACACCGATCGTCGTCAATGACGCTCGCGGGTTCTACACGAGCCGGGTGTTCGGAACGTTCGTCAACGAAGGCATGGCGCTGCTGGGAGAAGGCGTGCCGGCGGCGCTGATCGAAAACGTCGGCTGGCAGACCGGCATGCCGGTCGGTCCGCTCGCCGTGCTCGACGAGGTATCCCTGAAACTGGCCGACGACGTGCTGCACCAGGAGCTGGCCGACCTCGAGCGCGAACGGGACGGCCACGACCATGGGCACGGTCACGACCACAGTCACGACCACGGGCATGCGCACGAACATGCGCACGGCCACGGCCCGCCGAAGTCCCGGCCCGGCCCCGGCCGCGGCCGCGGCCATGCCAAGGTCCGGAGCCGGCGCGTCCCCGAAACGGCCGTCTACGTCCTCGAGAAGATGGCGCACGGATTCAAGCGAATGGGGCGTGCCCATGGCGGGGGGTTCTACGACTACCCTGCGGAAGGCGACAAATCGCTGTGGCCGGGTCTGAAGGTCTTCGAACGGGGTGGCCGGCCGGTGCCGCTGGAGGACGTACGGGATCGCCTGCTCTACGTGCAGGCGATCGAGACGGTGCGCTGCCTGGAGGAAGGCGTGCTCGCGTCGGCCCGCGACGCGAACATCGGGTCGATCCTCGGCTGGGGCTTCCCGGCCTGGACCGGAGGGACGATCCAGTTCGTGAACCATGTCGGCGTGAGGGCCTTCGTCGCGCGCGCGCAGGCGCTCGCGCAGCGCTACGGGGAGCGCTTCGAGCCGCCGCCGCTCCTGGTCCGGCACGCCGAGCGCGGCGAGTCCTTGTAGCGGCGATGCCCATGGCACCATCGGGATCGACCGCCCCGGGCGACGGCGCGCGAGCGCGGCGGCGCCCCCTGATTCATTCCGAAGGCAACCGAACGTGATCACGACCGTCCGACCCGAGAAACGACTCCATCCCTGGCGGGAGCCCGTCGCCCCCCGGCCCGCCGCCACGATCCTGCTGCTGCGCGATTCCGGCGACGGCCCCCAGGTCCTGATGACCCGGCGATCCACCCAGGCCAGCTTCGCGCCCGGCGCCTACGTGTTCCCGGGCGGCACCCTGGATCCGCAGGATGCGTCGCCGACGGCGCGCGCGCTCGCCGACGCGCGCCCGGACCAGGACGACGAGACCCTGTCGTTCGCGACCGCGGCGGTCCGCGAAGCCTTCGAGGAACTGGGGATCCTGCTCGCGCGCGGCCGCGTCCAGGCGCCCGCGCTCGCGCGGATCGCCCGATCGCTCGACCGGCACCAGGACGCCGACCTGTTCACGCAGGTCGCCGCGCACGACCTCCGGCTGACACTCGACGAGGTGCACTGGTTCAGCCATTGGCTCACGGACCGCGACCTGCCGAAACGCTTCGACGTGCGCTTCTTCGTCGCGCGCATGCCGGAACACCAGCTGCCGATCGCCGACGAGGGCGAGCAGTTCGAGCCGACCTGGGTCACGCCCGCGGAAGGCCTCGCGCGCCATGCCGAGGGCCGGTTCAGCATCATCTTCCCGACGATCCGGACGCTGCGCCGACTCACCCGCTTCGGCAGCGTCGAAGAGGTGATCGACCATGCCCGGGGGCAGCATCGCATCCAGGTGTCCTGCCCGCGCGCCGGCCTGCTCGGCGGCGGCGTCCAGCGCTTCAGCGAGGAGGAACTGCCCTACGGCGAACTCGAGCTGGTGACGCCGGACGGGAGCATCCTGCACCCGCTCGACTGGCAGTCCGAACGGATCGTTCCGCTGCTGCGGCACGTCCACCGGCTGACGGCGCCGAACCCGGGGCGCATGACCGGCCCGGGGACCAACAGCTATCTCGTCGGCAGCCCCGGCGACTGGCTGGTCATCGATCCCGGCCCCGATGACGACGCCCATCTCGGGCGTATCGCGGCGTTCGTCGGCGACGGCCTGAAGACCATCGTCTGCACGCACGCGCATCCGGACCATGCCCCCGGCGCGCTGCCGCTGCAGCGACGCACCGGAGCGAGGATCGTCGGCCGCCCCAGCGGCCCGCACTTCAATCCGGCGTGGACCTTCCGGCCGGACGAGACGCTCGACGACGGCGCGCGCCTGCGCGTGGGCGACTCGACGCTGCGCGTGCTGCACACGCCGGGGCACGCCGAGCATCATGTCTGCCTGCTGCTCGAGGAGGACGGGCTGCTGTTCTCGGGCGACCACATCCTCAACGGATCGACCACCGTGGTCGATCCGCCCGACGGCGACATGGGCGCGTACGTCGCCTCGCTCGAACGGCTCGCCGCCGAGCCGTTCGAGTTCATCCTGCCCGCGCACGGCCACGTCATCGCGCGCGCGAAGACCGAGGTTGCCCGGCTGATCGCGCACCGGATGGCGCGCGAGGCGAAGGTGGTCGACGCCCTCGATCGCCTCGGCGGCGGCACGCTCGACGAGCTGGTCGTGCTGGCCTACGACGACGTCGACCCGATCCTGTACCCGGTGGCCAAGCGATCGCTCACGGCCCACCTGCTGAAGCTGCGCGACCAGGGGCGGGCATGGCAGGACGATGGACGCTGGGCGCCGACGCCGCCGCCGGTCGCCGCCCGATGAGGCGTGCGGCGACCGGCGCCGACGGCCTTTCTCATCGCCGTTCCGTCACCGGCGAGAACAGTTCCGCCCAGTATTGGGCGTTCACGAGAATGCTGCGTCCATGGACGTCGATCCGGTCCATGTACCCATGGAAGACTTCCCGCTCGCGTTCCGAAAGGACACCGAGCAGTTCCGACTCGACGATTCGCCTCATCCCGTCGATCTCCGCATAGACCTTCTCTCCCTGCACGGTCAATGCGAGCACGCTGCGCCGGCCGTCGGTCGCGTCGCTGCTCCGTCGTACGAGATGGCTGGCGACCAGTTGATCGACGGTCCGGGTGACCTTGTCGGCCTCGATGCTCATTCGCTTGGCGACCTCGGTCGGTGAAGTCGGCTGCAGGCTTCCGATCGTGATCAGCGCCCGCCAGGACGGAACGGTCAGGCCGAAGCGACGCAGGAACAACCTCGCGACCGGCTTCGTGCTCAGGGCCGCGAGCCTGGAGAAGCGGAACGTGATGCGCCGCTCGAGCGGCATGGCGAGGCCGCCGTCTCCCGAAGGCTCCGCCCCGGTCGACCGCGCGGCCGGCGCATCGGCGTCGCCGGCTTTCGCCGGGCCCGCGCCGTCCGCCGCAGGCTCGTCCAGGGCGGCGGGTGGGCCGTCCCGCCGGCTTACCAGCCTCGCCAGCAACGCGACCAACGTTCTCTGCTCTTCCTGATCGAGCGACGACAGCAACTGCCGCATCGTTCGATCGACGGCCTTCGCGGAGCGACGCACCAGCTCGGCGCCCTCTTCGGTGAGCCTCACCGGACGACCGTTCCTGCCGGCGGCCGCAGTCGCCCGCTCGACGAGGCGGCGCGCCGCGAGCCGCTCGATCAGCTCGCCGGTGGTCGCGCGGTCGTACCCCAGGGCTCTTCCGATCGCGGCCTGGCTGAGCCCCGGCCGCTGCGCCAGCACCGCCAGGACGCCGTGCTGAGGCGCCGTGAGCCCGAACTCGGCGAAGTTGCCGTTGAACAGGGCGGCAGCGACCTGATGCGCGTGCCTGAGCAGGAGGTCCGGGCGCGTCCGGGCCAGGGACGACGATTCATGCATCGCATGCTCCGGCGAACGACGCGGCACCGCCGGCGCTCACGGCGATGCCCGCCTCACAGCGGCGCGAGACGAACGTGCAGCAGCGCCGACCTTCCCTCGTCCAGCGCCGACAGGCAGCGACCGATCGCCGCGTCCGTCTCGGCCGGGTCGGTCAGCATCTCGCCGTAGGCGTCCGACGATTCAGCCAGCCGCGCGAAGTCGAATCCCGGCGCCACCGTCGCGCCGAAGTCGCCTGCGCGGCTGCTCTCACCGTCCGGATACATGCGCAACGTCGCCTCTTTCACCGCAGCCCAGCCGCCATTATCCAGGATCACCGTGAACACCGGCAGACCGTATCGCCGCGCGACCGCGTACAACGAAGTCGGATTGGAGAAGTGAAAGACGCCGTCTCCGACGACGTGCACCACGCGCCGGTGCGGACAAGCAAGCTTGTACCCGAGCGCCATGCCGCCCGAGAACCCCAGGCCGCCTCCGGGAAACCCCAGCAGGGAACCCGGCCGGCTGCGAGGAATCTGTTCGAACACGACCGGCATGTTTCGGATCGCCTCGTTCAGCACCATGTCGTCCGGCCCGATCGCGCGCCCCAGCGCGGCGCACACGTGATGCGGGTTCAGGCGCCCTCGCGCGCCCGGATCCCGGGCGCGCTCCGCAGCCGCCCTCTTGCGCTCGCCGTGCTCGGCAGCCATCCGTTCGATGCGCCGCTCCACCCTTCGACGAAAGTCCGGCGTGGCGATCGCCGTGACGGCCTCGACCAGCTGGCCGATCAGGCGCTCGCTGTCGCCTTCGATTCTCATGTCGGCGAGGAAGCTCCACATCGGCATGTCGCGCTTGATGGCGTCGATATCCATCTGCACCCAGAACGCCGCCGGGTTCTCGCGCGTGGTCCTGGGAATCCACGGCACGTCGACATCGACCAGCAGGCCGAGATCCGCGGTCCGCGCGAACTCGGCCGGCTGGTAGCCGCCGAAGCACGGCGAATCGCGCCGGATGTTCAGATGCACGGGGTTGAACTCGCACACGCGCACGCCGGCCAGCAGCGCGAGCCGCTCGATCCACTCGACCGCAGCCGGATTGCGCCCCGCGTACGCGGTCACCAGCAGCGGCTCTTCCGAGGCGAGCAGGCGCGCGGCGATCGCCGCGATCGCCTCGGGATGGGTGCCGCCCGCGCGGACCGGACCATGTCGCGATGGAGGAAACGCGCGCGCCGGCGGCGGGCAGGCGGACGCCAGGACCTCACGCGGCAGCATCAGGTACGCGGGGCCCATCGGGTCGCTGCGCATCACCGAGCAGGCGCGGGTCACGACCTCCTTCGCGACGGCGCCGGACTGCAAGGTGTATTCCCACTTCACGTAAGGGCGGACGATGCCCGCCTGGTCGAACGGCTCCTGGACGAAATGCACGTAGGTGTCCCGCCCGCCGTTCAGTTCGCCGAAGCTGCTGAAAGGGGCGCGTCCGGCCATCACCAGGACCGGGACGCGCGTCCGGCAAAGATTGTGCAGCGCCATCGCGGCGTTGGCGGTGCCGGCGTCGACGTGCACCAGCACGGCCTGCGGGCGTCCCGTCGCCAGCGCATAGCCGCCCGCCATGTGAACGGCCGTGTTCTCGTGCGCACACAGCACGAATTCGGGCGGACGGCGCCCCTCCCTGCGCCAGCGCGCCATCTCCTCGATCAGCGGCGCATGATCGGTGCCGAGGTTGCCGAACAGGTACTCGATGCCCTGCTCGACGAGCGCCTCGAGCAGCCAGTGCGCGGCGGTGCGATGTCGCGTGCCCGCCATCGGCGGTCAGTCGATCCGGATCCCGCTGGTCCTGATCAGCGATCTCCACTTCTCGTTCTCGCGGGCTATGAGCCTGGCAAACGCCTCCGGCCCTTCGCTGCCGACATCCGAACCGAGCCCCGCCATCCGCTTCTTCACCTCCTCGTCGGCGAGGATTCCCGTCACCACGGAGCTCAGCCGCGTGACGATGTCACGGGGCGTGCCTTTCGGTACGACCAGGCCGAACCACGCGCTGAACTCGAAACCGGGAACCGTCTCGGCGACGGCCGGTACGTTCGGCATCAGGGAAGTGCGGGCCGCGGTCGAGACAGCCAGCACCCTGATCTTCCCGGATGCCACGTGCTGAACGATCGGAGGCGCATCGATGAACATGGCGGACACGCGATTGCCCAGCAGGTCTACCAGGGCGGGGGCGCCTCCCTTGTACGGGACATGCACCATGTCCGTTCCGGTCGCGGACTCCAGCAATTCGCCGCCGAGATGCGGCGGACTGCCGGATCCGAACGAGGCATAGGTCAGGGTGCCGGGCTTCGCCTTCGCCAGCGAGAGCAGGTCGCTCACGGTCGACGCCGGGGACTCGGCGCTCGTGACCAGGAAGAACGGCTGGTAGACCACGAGCGTGACGGGCTCGAAGTCGGTCAGCGGCGAGTACCGCAGGCCTTCGCGCAGGTGGGGCGCGACGGTGAGGATGCTCGTCGTCGCCATGAACAGCGTGTAGCCGTCGGCGGGCGACTTCGCCACGTGTTCGGCGGCGATCGTGCCCGTGGCACCCGGCTTGTTCTCCACGACGACGTTCTGCCCCAGCGCGGCAGTCATCCGGTCGGCCAGGATTCGCGCGATGATGTCCGTTCCGCCGCCGGCCGCGTAGGGCACGACGAGCCGGATCGGGCGCTCCGGCCAGGGAGCGGCAGTAGCGGCGCCGATGACCAGCCCCGTCACGGATGCCGCGAGCAAGATTCGAGCAAGCAGTCTGCGGATCATCGATACCTCCTGTCGGGAGCGGTATGGGTGAAGGAATCGTCGCTAGCTGCCCTCGGGCCGATCTCCGGCGGTGTCGCCGGCGGCGAGCAGGCGCTCGATCGCGCTCGTGACGGGCAGGCCGAACTCGGACCAGCGCCGGGCGACGCTGCGCAGCGTCGTCGCGTCCAGCGCCACTTCGCGAGGCTTGACGTCCCATTCGAACGGAATGCAGGCGTCCATGATCACCTTGCTCATGATGTACCGGCTCGACCTGTCGAGGCTCGGATCGAGCGCGGACGCCCGCCCGCGATCGATGACCTGGATCGACCGCTTCGGATCGAAGCGCACGGAAAGCGCCCACCAGACGCGCCCGAGATCGTCCGCAGGAATGTCGTCGTCGACCAGGATGACGCCCTTGAGCCCATAGTGCGCGATGGCCGTCAGGCCGACCAGGTTCGAGTGCCCCGGATACATCTGCTTGACCGAAACCACGGCCCAGAACCAGCCGCAGGACTCGGGCAGGACGTAGACACCCGAGATGCCCGGGATCTTCCTCGTCTCGAGTTCGTGCCACAGCATCGCGCTGCGATTGATCGCCTGGATCATGTGGCAATCGTTCACCGGCTTGCCGATGGTGCTGATCCAGAAGACCGGATCGTCGCGATGAAGCACGCGCTCGATCGTGATCGTCGGCTCCATGCCGACGCCGCTCGTCCCTTTCGCGCTCGAGTAATAGCCGGTGAACTCGCCGAGCGGCCCTTCCTCGCGCAGATCGTCCAGATCGAGCCAGCCCTCGAGGATGATCTCGGCCCTCGCCGGCAGCATGAGCCCGGTGAGGTCCGACTCGAAGACCTCCACCGGGCGCCCTCGCAGCGCGCCGATGACGCCGTACTCGCTGACGCCGGTCCCCACGTGCGTGGAGCTGACCAGGAAATGCAGCGGGTCGCAGCCGATCACGATCGCGACCGGCATCTTCCGGCCGCGTGCCGCGTACTTCCGGTAGATGATCTCGGCATCCTTGCCGCGGGCGATCATCACCGTGACGAGGTTCCTGCCCTGCAGTTGCACGCGATAGGTGCCCAGGTTGGTCCAGTCCGAATCCGGATCCCTGCAGACCAGGTAATGGGCGGTGCCGATGTACCGGCCGCCGTCATCGGGATAGAAATGCGGGGACGGGAACTTCGACAGGTCGACCGCCTCGCCGACGGCCACGTTA
The DNA here is from genome assembly GCA_039807785.1 of Burkholderiaceae bacterium. GTDB lineage: Bacteria > Pseudomonadota > Gammaproteobacteria > Burkholderiales > Burkholderiaceae_E > Zeimonas. Next base: position 12,048 of record JBDHRX010000022.1, on the reverse strand, counting down.
CGGAGCACCGGGGCGTCTTTCACGACGCGCGGAGGCACATCCGCTCCGCCGGCCAGGCGGGTCTTCCATTTCCGCGCCAGCTCGCAGATCGTCGTGTCGGGGTCTTCCTCGAGACACACGGCCATGCGTTGGCTCGTGGTGAATGCGCTGGCAAGGACGGGAATGGCGGAGTCCTTGACCCGTTCGAACAGGAGGGCCGGGCCGCCGGCGTCTTCGTTCAGCGTCGCGACATGCGAAAGCTCGAGATTCCAGTCGACCGGCGCATCGATCCGGTGCAGCAGGCCGTGTCGATCGCAGGCCGCGATGAAGTCGCGCAGGTCGTCGATCACGGAGGTCTCCTGGTCGGGTCCGGGCCACCGGCGCGGATCCCTGCGCCGACGGAAGCCGGATTCCACGGCGACCCGGCTTCCGGCACATTCTAGACAGGATATTTGTGCTGAACAAATATTTTTCGTCGACCCACTCTGAAATTCACGCTGGCCGGCGTTTTTTATGTATGTTTACTTACATTAAAAGCGCCGGTACGACCTCCGCCACCGATGCGCGACGCGACTTCGCGCGCCGGCGTACGGGACGAGGCAGTCCGCAACGAAAAGCGGCACGCCCTCCGTCCGGAAAGCGTGCCGCCCGGGGCACGAAGCGAGCAAGCGCGCAGCCGCGGGGGCTGCTGCCTGCGCCGCCTGCCTATGAAGCCGGCGATTCGCTCTGCACCGCCTTCATCGACAGGCGCAGGCGGCCCTTGTCGTCGGCCTCGATCACCTTCACGCGCACCATCTGGCCTTCCTTCACGTAGTCGGAGACCTGGTTGACGCGCTCGTTGGCGATCTGCGAAACGTGCAGCAGTCCGTCGCGACCCGGCATCACCTGGACGATGGCGCCGAAGTCGAGGATCTTCAGGACCGTTCCCTCGTAGACGCGGCCGATCTCGACCTCGGCGGTCAGGTCCTCGATGATCTTCTGCGCGCGCCGGGCGGCGGCGCTGTCGACGGCGGCGATCGTGATCGAGCCGTCGTCCTGGATGTCGATCTGCGTGCCGGTGGTCTCGGTGATCTGCCGGATCGTCGCGCCGCCCTTGCCGATCACGTCGCGGATGCGCTCCGGATTGATCTTCATGGTGTACATGCGCGGCGCGTAGTCCGACAGCTCCGAGCGGGCGCCGCCGATCGCCTGCTGCATCAGGCCGAGGATGTGCATCCGCCCCTCGCGCGCCTGCGCCAGGGCGACCTGCATGATCTCCTTGGTGATGCCCTGGATCTTGATGTCCATCTGCAGCGCGGTGATGCCCGCGGTGGTGCCGGCCACCTTGAAGTCCATGTCGCCGAGGTGATCCTCGTCGCCCAGGATGTCGGTGAGCACGGCGAAGCGGCCGCCATCCTTGATCAGGCCCATCGCGACGCCCGCCACGTGCGCCTTCACCGGAACGCCGGCGTCCATCAGCGCGAGGCAACCGCCGCACACCGAGGCCATCGAGGACGAGCCGTTCGACTCGGTGATCTCGGAGACGACGCGCAGCGAGTACGCGAACTCCTCGGCCGGCGGCAGCAGCGGGCGGATCGCGCGCTTGGCCAGATTGCCGTGGCCGACCTCGCGGCGCTTCGGCGCGCCGAAGCGCCCCGTCTCGCCGGTGGCGAAGGGCGGCATGTTGTAGTTGAACATGAACCGATCGCGGTACTCGCCGGTGATCGCGTCGATGATCTGCTCGTCGCGCGAGGTGCCGAGCGTCGACACCACGATCGCCTGCGTCTCGCCGCGGGTGAACAGCGCCGAGCCGTGCGCGCGCGGCATCACGCCGGTGCGGATCGCGATCGGACGCACCGTGCGGGTGTCGCGGCCGTCGATGCGCGCTTCGCCCGACAGGATCTGGTTGCGCACGATCCGGTATTGCAGGTCGAACAGGATGTTGCCGAGCTCGTTGGTGTCCGGGGCGGGCTGGCCCTGGACGGCGGCCTCGTCGGCGATCTTCGCGATGGTCGACTTCTCGATCTCGCCGATGCGCGCCATCCGCTGCTGCTTGTTGCGCAGCTGGTAGGCCGCCCGCATGTCGGCCTCGGCCAGCTCGTTGACCCGGGCGATCCGGCTCTCGTTCCTGGGCGCCGGCGCCCAGTCCCAGGCCGGCTTGCCGGCCATCTCGACGAGCTCGTCGATCGCCTTGATCGCGACCTGCATCTGCTCGTGGCCGTACACCACCGCGCCGAGCATCACGTCTTCGGGCAGCTCGTGCGCCTCGGACTCGACCATCAGCACGGCGGCATCGGTGCCCGCGACGACCAGATCGAGCTTGGAGCCGTCCATCTGCGTCGCGCTCGGATTGAGCACGTACTGCCCGTCGACGTAGCCGACGCGCGCGGCGCCGATCGGCCCGTCGAACGGGATGCCCGACAGCGCGAGCGCCGCCGAGGCGCCGAGCATCGCCGGGATGTCGCTGTCGACCTCCGGGTTGCTCGACATGACCTGCACGATGACCTGGACCTCGTTGTAGAACCCTTCCGGGAACAGCGGGCGGATCGGCCGGTCGATCAGGCGGCAGATCAGGATCTCGCGCTCGGTCGGGCGACCTTCACGCTTGAAGAACCCGCCGGGAATCCGGCCCGCCGCGTAGAACTTCTCGACGTAGTCGACGGTGAGCGGGAAGAAATCCTGGCCGGGCTTGGGGTTGCGGGCCGCCACCACGGTGGCCAGCACGACGGTGTCGTCCATGTTCACGACGACGGCACCCGACGCCTGGCGGGCGATCTCGCCGGTCTCGATGGTGACCGTGTTGCTCCCCCACTGGAACGTCTTCTTTGAGATTTCGAACACTTCGATTCCTTTCAACATTGCCCGCGCGATCAGTCCGGCGGCGCGGTTCGCCTGTCAGCAGCCCAAAACAAGAAACCCGCAAGGATCGCTTGCGGGTTTCGGGTCTGTTCTGTCAACCGCGCAGACCGAGTCTGTCGATCAGCGCCCGGTAGCTCGACGGGTTGGTGCCCTTCAGGTAGTCGAGCAGCTTGCGACGCCGGCTGACCATCTTGAGCAGCCCGCGGCGCGAATGGTGATCCTTCGCGTGAGCCTTGAAATGCTCGGTCAGCTCGACGATGCGAGCGGTGAGCAGCGCGACCTGGACCTCCGGCGAACCGGTGTCCTTGGCCCCGCGCTGGAAGTCGGCGACGATCTTCGCCTTGTCGATGTTGGCGACAGCCATGAGATTCCCCTGTACGGATGACATCCACTTGCGGCATCGCCGGGTTGCGATGCCGTGCCTGCCGCGCCCATCCGGACCGCTGGAGAAGCGCGGAAACGGGGGATTATAGCAGCAGAAGGCTCATCCCGCCGGCCGGCTCATCGCGCAGGACTGGGGCTGGGCCGACGCCTCGATCGGGAGGAAGCGCTCGGTGCGGAACCCCAGGCCGCTGCCTTCCAGATCATGCTTCGGCGCCCCCGGGCCCGCTTCCGGGCCGGCCCGCTCCATCACCGATACGTACAACGGCGTCAGCAACTGGTGGTCGGCGGCCCGCATCGTCGCCGCGTAGGGGGCGCCCGCGTGCCGGCGCCCCTCCAGCGCGCGCGCCACGGCGGCTGCCTCGGTGGCGCCGGCCGCGGCCACGGCCGCCGCCAGCATCTCCATCATCAGCACGTGGCGCATGTTGAAGTAGTCGTCGCGCGGGCTGCGCAGGGTCCGGCGGAACTCGAGGTAGATCGCCTCGGCCTCCGGCACCCCCGCGTTCGGATGCCACTCGGCCACCGCCCGGACCCGGCCGACCCCGGCCTCGCCGATCGCCGCGGGCGCGCCCAGGCCGTTCCCGTAGAAGGTGTAGAAATCGGCGGCGAGCCCCACCTCCCGCGCCGCGCGCACCAGGAACGTGAGGTCGTTGCCCCAGTTGCCGGTGAGCACCGTGTCGGCGCCCGCCGCCTTGATCTTGGCGGCGTAGGGGACGAAATCCTTGATCCGGCCCAGGGGGTGGAACTCGTTGCCGACGATCTCGATGTCGGGCCGCTTGGCCGCGATCATCTGCCGCGCCAGGCCGGCCACCTGCCGGCCGAAGCTGTAGTCCTGGTTCAGCAGGTAGACGCGCCGGATGTCCCGGTTGCCCGCCAGCGCGTCGGTGAGCGCGCCCATGCGCATGCCGGCATGCGCGTCGAAGCGGAAGTGCCAGAAGCTGCAGCGCTCGTTCGTGAGGGCGGGATCGCCCGCGGAGTAGTTCAGGAACAGCATCCGGCGCTGCGGCTCGCGCTCGTTGTGGGCGGACACCGCATCGACGAGCGCCGCCGCGACGGCGGAGCTGTTGCCCTGCATGACGAACGGGATGCGCTGGTCGGCCGCCTTGCGCAGCATCGCGATCGCCTCCTCGACCTGGCCCTGGCTGTCGAAGCGCTCGAGCTGCAGCGGGCGGCGCTCGGCGCCGACCGGCACGCCGCCCCGGGCATTGACGCGGTCGGCCGCGAACCGCAGGTTGCGCCAGACCGAATCGCCCGCGTTCGCGAACGGCCCCGAGAAGCCCTCGATCACGGCGACGCGGACCGGCGCGCCGGCCGCCTGCGCGCGCGCCGGCGCCTTCGGGAGCGCGGCGAGCGCCGCCGAGCCCGCCGCGGCGAGGGCCAGTCGCCTGCGCGCCGGATCGCGCATCAGACGCCCGTCTGCGGATTGACGCGCACGTTCTTCGAGTACAGCTTGTTCAGCGCGTTCAGGTATGCCTTGGCCGACGCGACGACGATGTCGGGATCGGCGCCGACGCCGTTGACGATCCGCCCCGACCTGGAGAGCCGCACCGTCACCTCGCCCTGCGACTCGGTGCCGGTCGTGATCGCGTTGACCGAGTACAGCGTCAGCTCGGCGCCGCTGCCCACCTTGGCCTCGATCGCCTTGAAGGTGGCATCCACCGGGCCGTTGCCGTCGGCCTCGGTGCGCTCCTCGCGGCCGTCGATCGACATCGTCACGCGGGCGTGGGGGCGCTCGCCCGTCTCCGACGCCTGCGCCATCGACACCAGCTGGTAGTGCTCGTCGAGCTCGTGGTGCTGCGCCTGGTCCGAGACCAGCGCATGGATGTCCTCGTCGAAGATCTCGGCCTTGCGGTCGGCCAGGTCCTTGAAGCGCTGGAACGCGGCGTTGAGCTCCTGCTCGGAATCGAGCTCGATCCCCAGCTCCTGCAGCCGCTGCTTGAAGGCGCTGCGCCCGGAGAGCTTGCCCAGGACGATCCGGTTGGCGGTCCAGCCCACGTCCTCGGCGCGCATGATCTCGTAGGTGTCGCGGTTCTTGAGCACGCCGTCCTGGTGGATGCCCGACGCGTGCGCGAACGCGTTGGCCCCGACGACCGCCTTGTTCGGCTGGACCGGGAAGCCGGTGATGCTCGAAACGAGCTTGGAGGCCGGGACGATCTGGGTGGTGTCGACCCCGACCTCGAGATCGAAGTAGTCGCGGCGCGTCTTCACCGCCATCACGATCTCCTCGAGGGAAGTGTTGCCGGCCCGCTCTCCCAAGCCGTTGACCGTGCATTCGACCTGGCGCGCGCCGCCGATCTTGACCGCGGCGAGCGAGTTCGCGACCGCCATGCCGAGGTCGTTGTGACAGTGCACCGACCAGACCGCGCTGCCCGAGTTGGGGATCCGCTCGCGCAGGCTGCGGATCTGGTTGCCGAACATCTCCGGCACCGCGTAGCCGACGGTGTCGGGAATGTTGATCGTGGTCGCACCCTCGGCGATCGCCGCCTCCAGGACCCGGCACAGGAAGTCGGGATCCGAGCGACTGGCGTCCTCGGGAGAGAACTCGATGTTGTCCGTGAACTTGCGCGCGAAGCGGACCGCGATCCGGATCTGCTCGTACACCTGCTCGGGCGTCATGCGCAGCTTCTTCTCCATGTGCAGCGCCGAAGTCGCCATGAACAGGTGCAGGCGCATCGACCGGGCGGCCTTGAGCGCCTCGGCAGCCCGCGAGATGTCGCGGTCGTTCGCCCGGGCCAGCGAGCACACGGTGGAATCCTTGATCGCGCCGGCGATGGCCCGGACCGCCTCGAAGTCGCCGTTCGACGACGCCGCGAAACCGGCCTCGATCACGTCCACGCGCAGCTTCTCGAGCTGCTTGGCGATGCGCAGCTTCTCCTCGCGGGTCATCGACGCGCCCGGGCTCTGCTCGCCGTCGCGCATGGTGGTGTCGAAAATGATCAGCTTGTCGGCCATTCGGATGCTCCTGGAATGCCCTGCCCGCTCGTGACGGGAGGCAACGGGACTGCGACGGTGGATGGGGAAAGGGAGGTCACGGGATGCGCGGGCGGCGCCACGGCGCGGTTCAGGTGCGCGGCAGCGTGACGCCGGTCTGGCCCTGGTATTTTCCCCCGCGGTCGCGGTACGAGGTCTCGCAGACCTCGTCGGACTCGAGGAAGATCACCTGGGCGCATCCTTCACCGGCGTAGATCTTCGCCGGCAGCGGCGTGGTGTTGGAGAACTCGAGCGTGACGTGCCCCTCCCACTCGGGCTCGAGCGGGGTCACGTTGACGATGATGCCGCAGCGCGCGTAGGTCGACTTGCCGAGGCACACGGTCAGCACGCTGCGCGGGATCCGGAAGTACTCGACGGTGCGCGCCAGCGCGAACGAGTTGGGCGGGATGATGCAGACCGGGCCCTTGAAATCGACGAACGACTTCTCGTCGAAGCGCTTCGGGTCGACGATGGTCGAGTTGATGTTGGTGAAGATCTTGAACTCGTCGGCGCAGCGCAGGTCGTACCCGTAGCTCGACGTGCCGTACGAGACGATCCGCTTGCCGTCGACCTCGCGCACCTGGCCTGCTTCGTAGGGCTCGATCATCCCCTGTGCCGCCATGCGGCGGATCCAGCGGTCGGACTTGATGCTCATCGCGTTTCCGGAGGCGGCGCACACGCGCCGAAAGTCGCGGCATTTTAGCTGAGCCGGCGCCGTCGCGATCCGGATTTGCTGCGACGCAACATCGACAGCGGCGCGGCCGGTTCCCCCGGGCGACCGCGCGGCGTCGCAATCGGCCGTCGCAATCGGCCGTCGCAACCGCCGGGAAGGTGGCATCATCATGATTGCGATCAATGGGCCGCCGGCGGGCGGCGATGAGAACATCGAACACAGGAGGCGAGTCAATGGACCGGTCGGTGACGATGACGGTGAACGGCAAGGCAGTGACGGCGACGGTGGACGCCCGGACACTGCTGGTGCAGTTCATTCGCGAGAACCTGCAATTGACGGGCACCCACGTGGGGTGCGACACCGCGCAGTGCGGCGCCTGTACGGTTCACCTGGACGGCCGCGCCGTCAAGGCGTGCTCGATGCTGGCCGTGCAGGCCGACGGCGCGACGATCACCACGATCGAGGGCCTGTCGACGGGCGACGCGCTGCACCCGATGCAGAAGGCGTTCAACGAATGCCACGCGCTGCAGTGCGGCTTCTGCACGCCGGGCATGGTGATGTCGGCGATCCAGCTGCTGCGGGACAACCCCAAGCCGACGGAGACGCAGATCCGGGAGGGGCTCGAGGGGAACATCTGCCGCTGCACCGGGTATCACAACATCGTGCGCGCGATCGAGCAGGTCGCGACGCAGAGCTGACCGGGGAGGCACGATCATGACCGACATGTCGAGTTCGCCGATCGGCCAGCCGCTGCGGCGACGCGAGGACCAGCGTTTCCTCACCGGCGCGGGGCAATACACCGACGATGTGGTGCTGCCCGGCCAGACCTACGGCTACTTCCTGCGTTCGCCGCACGCGCACGCGCGCATCGGCGCGATCGACGCCTCGCGGGCGCTCCGGGCCCCGGGCGTGGTGGCGGTCTTCACCGGCGCCGACCTCGCCGAGGCCAAGGTGGGCGGCCTGCCCTGCGGCTGGCTGATCCACAGCAAGGACGGCACCCCGATGAAGGAGCCGCCCCACCCGGTGCTCGCGCAGGGCAAGGCGCGTCACGTGGGCGACCAGGTGGCCCTGGTCGTCGCCGAGAGCCTGACCCAGGCCAAGGACGCGGCGGAGCTGATCGAGGTCGACTACGAGCCGTTGCCCGCGGTGGTCGACCCCGCCACTGCCGACGGGGCAGCCGCGGCGGTGCATGACGACGTGGCCGACAACGTCTGCTACGACTGGGGCCATGGCGACAAGGCGGCCGTGGACGCCGCGTTCGCGAAGGCCGCGCACGTCTCGCGCCTCGACCTGGTGAACAACCGCCTGATCCCGAACGCGATGGAGCCGCGCGCGGCCAACGCGGTGCATTCGCGCCACGACGACAGCTACACGCTCTACGTCGCGAACCAGAACCCGCACGTCGAGCGCCTGCTGATGAGTGCCTTCGTGCTCGGCCTGCCCGAATCGAAGGTGCGCGTGATCGCCCCCGACGTGGGCGGCGGCTTCGGCTCCAAGATCTTCCTCTATGCCGAGGAAACCGCGCTGGTGTGGGCCTCGAAGCGGGTCGGCCGGCCGATCAAGTGGACCGCCGAGCGCAGCGAATCGTTCCTCACCGACGCGCACGGGCGCGACCACGTGACGACGGCCGAGATGGCGATGGACCCGCAGGGCGGCTTCCTGGCGATGCGCGTGAAGACGGTCGCCAACCTCGGCGCCTACCTGTCCACCTTCGCTTCCTCGGTGCCGACGATCCTGTACGCGACGCTGCTCGCGGGGCAGTACCGCACCCCGGCGATCTACGCCGAGGTCAAGGCGGTGTTCACCAACACCGCGCCCGTCGACGCCTACCGCGGCGCCGGACGTCCGGAGGCCACCTACGTGGTCGAGCGACTGGTCGAGCAGTGCGCACGCGACATGAAGATCGACCCGGTCGAGATCCGCCGGCGCAACTTCGTGACGCAGTTCCCGTACGCGACCCCGGTCGGACTGACCTACGACATCGGCGACTACGCCGCGACGCTCGACAAGGCGCTCGGGCTCGCCGACGTGGCCGGCTTTCCGGCGCGCAAGGCCGAGGCGGCCCGGCGCGGCAAGCTGCGCGGGCTCGGCTACTCGTGCTACATCGAGGCCTGCGGGCTGGCGCCCTCGAACATCGCCGGCGCGCTGGGCGCGCGCGCCGGGCTGTTCGAGGCCGGCGAGGTGCGGGTCCACCCGACCGGCACCGTCACCGTCTTCACCGGCTCGCACAGCCACGGCCAGGGGCACGAGACGACCTTCGCGCAGGTGGTGGCCGGCAAGCTGGGCATCCCGGTCGAGAACGTCGAGATCGTCCACGGCGACACCGGCCGGATCCCGTTCGGCATGGGCACCTACGGCAGCCGCTCGCTGGCGGTCGGAGGCACCGCGATCGTGAAGGCGGTCGACAAGGTGATCGCCAAGAGCAAGAAGATCGCCGCGCACCTGCTCGAGGCGGCCGACACCGACATCGAGTTCGAGAACGGCGAATTCAAGGTGGCCGGCACCGACCGCAAGGTGCCGTTCGCGCAGATCGCGCTGACGGCCTACGTGCCGCACAACTACCCGCTGGACAAGCTCGAGCCCGGCCTGAACGAGAACGCGTTCTACGACCCGACCAACTTCACCTACCCGGCCGGATCGTACGTCTGCGAGGTCGAGGTGGACCCCGAGACCGGCACCTCGAGGGTGATCCAGTTCGTCGCGGTGGACGATTTCGGGAACGTGGTCAACCCGATGATCGTCGAGGGACAGGTGCACGGCGGCCTGGCCCAGGGGCTCGGCCAGGCGATGCTCGAGGGCTGCGCCTACGACCCCGAATCGGGGCAGTTGCTGACCGGGTCCTACATGGACTACACGATGCCGCGCGCCGACGACCTGCCGAAGTTCACGGTCGGGACCAACGTCACGCCCTGCACGCACAACCCCCTGGGCGTCAAGGGTTGCGGCGAGGCGGGCGCGATCGGCTCGCCCGCCGCATTCATCAACGCGCTCACCGATGCGCTCGGCGTGCGCGACGTCCCGATGCCCGCGACGCCCGAGCGCGTCTGGCGCGTCGCGAACCGGATCGCCTGATCGAGGAGGCCACCACATGTATGCATTCGAGTACCAGCGTCCCGACAGCGTCGCCAAGGCCGTCGGCTCGGTCACCGGCGACGCGCGCTACCTGGCCGGCGGGCAGAGCCTGATCCAGTCGATGAAGCTGCGGCTCGCCTCGGCGAGCACCCTGGTCGACCTGGCGCAGGTCGACGGCCTGCGCGGCATCCAGGTCGACGGCAAGTCGGTGAGGATCGGCGCGATGACGCGCCACTCCGAGGTCGCCCGATCGGCCGACGTGCGCAGGGCCCTGCCCGCGCTCGCCGACCTCGCGGGAGGCATCGGCGACCAGATGGTGCGCAACATGGGCACGATCGGCGGCTCGATCGCCAACGCCGACCCGGCCGCCGACTATCCGGCCGGCGTGCTCGGGCTGGGCGCCACGATCCAGACCGACCGCCGGACGATCGGGGCGGACGACTTCTTCGTCGACCTGTTCACGACCGCGCTGCAGCCGGGCGAGCTGATCGTCTCGGTCGGCTTTCCCATGCCCCAGCGGGCGGCCTACGTGAAGTTCAAGCAGCCGGCCTCGCGGTTCGCGCTGGTCGGCGTGTTCGTCAGCCAGGGCGCCTCGGGCGTCCGGGTCGCGGTGACCGGCGCGCGCTCGCACGCGTTCCGCGTCCCCGAGATGGAGCAGGCGCTGGCGCGCGACTTCCGTCCCGATGCGATCGCCGGCATCCGGCTCGACTCCGCCGGCTACAACGCCGACCTGCACGGGTCGGCCGACTACCGCGCCGCGATGGTGACGGTGATGGCGCGCCGCGCCGTCGAGAAGGCGCTGGCGGGCTGACCGAACCGCCGGCCGCCGGCGCGCGTCGATCGCCGCGCGCGCCGGCCCCTTCCCTCAGGCGTTCCCGCCCCGAGCCCACCGAGTCGTCCCATGCCCCGTCCCGCCAACGTCGATGAAACCCTGCGCGTCCTCGCCGAGGCGGACTACCTGGCGGGCCGGCCGCTGGCCACCGCGGTGTTCCTCGCGCTGAACCTGGGCCGCCCCCTGCTGCTCGAGGGCGAGGCCGGCGTCGGCAAGACCGAGCTGGCCAAGGTGCTGGCGCGCGCGCTCGACACGCGGCTGATCCGCCTGCAGTGCTACGAGGGGCTCGACATCGCGTCGGCCGCCTACGAATGGAACGTCGCGCGGCAGATGCTCGAGATCCGCATCGCGGAGGCGACCGACCGCGGAGCCGGACGCGACCGGCTCGCCGCCGGGCTGTACGCGCGCGAGATGCTGATCGAGCGGCCGCTGCTGCAGGCGCTCACGCAACCGAGGCCGCCGGTGCTGCTGATCGACGAGCTCGATCGCGCCGACGAGCCGTTCGAGGCGTTCCTGCTCGAGGTGCTCGCCGAGTCGCAGATCTCGGTGCCCGAGCTCGGGACGATCCGCGCCGAACACCCGCCGGTCGTGATCCTCACCTCCAACCGGACCCGGGAGATCCACGACGCGCTCAAGCGCCGCTGCCTGTACGCATGGGTCGACTATCCCGACGCCGAGCGCGAGCTGGACATCGTCCGGCGCAAGGCGCCCGGGGCCGGCGAGCGACTGTCGCGCCAGGTCGTCGAGTTCGTCCAGCGCGCGCGCCGGCTCGACCTGTTCAAGCCCCCCGGCGTCGCCGAGACGATCGACTGGACCAACGCGCTGCTCGCCCTCGACGCGCTGTCCCTGGACCCGCGCTCGGTCTCGGACACGCTCGGCGTGCTGCTCAAGTACCAGGACGACATCGCGCGGATGCAGGACGGCGCGACCGGCTCGATCCTCGAGGCGCTGCAGGCGGAAGGCATCCTGGAGCGGCAGGCGTGAGCGGACGCATCGCCGACAACATCGCCCACTTCGCGCGGGTCCTGCGCGCGGCGGGCGTGCCGGTCGGCCCGGACCGCGTGATCGCGGCGATCCAGGCGGTGGAACTGGTCGGGATCGGGCGGCGCGACGACGTGCACGCCGCGCTGTCGGCGGCGATGCTGAGCCGGCACGAGCAGCAGCCGGTCTTCGATGCCGCGTTCGCGGCGTTCTGGCGCGATCCGAAACTGCTCGAGCGGCTGATGTACCTGCTGCTGCCCAAGGTCAGCGGCCGCCCCGGGCCGGTCGAGCCGCCGCGCCGGCCGCGCCGCGTCGAGGAGGC
>JBDHRX010000021.1:0-33129 GCA_039807785.1 Burkholderiaceae bacterium | reverse complement strand
GGCCAGCGCCGCGTCGAGCGCGCCGAGCCGGGCCAGGCGCCAGCTGCCCGCGAGCCTGAGCACGCTGCCTCCGGCGGCGTGCTCGAGGCGGCAGCTGGCGTCGGTCGATGTCATCGGGGAAGAGCGAGGGGGGGAAGCGCGGGGGCGGCCTGGCTGCGCCGAGCCTAGCACAGGCTTCGACGCAACGATCCCCGGGACGGGGCGGCGGACGAGACGTGGGGCCGGATTCATGGCGCCGGCTTCGCTTGACATCGCGCGACCGATCCCCTCCAATCGGCACCGTTCCATCGTCCGGCCGGGAATCCAGGGTGCAAGCCGACGCGCTGCTGCGCGAGATCGTCGAATACTGTCGCAGGACGGGCATCGCCGAATCGACGTTCGGGCGCTTCGCGGTCAACGACGGCAAGTTCGTCAACCGCCTGCGCGCGGGCGGCCGGATCACCGTCGCGACCGCCGCGCGGGTCCACCGCTATCTCGCCGCCGGCGCGCCCGCCGATCCGGGCCGGCGACGCCGCTTCCCGGAGGTTGCACCCGTCGAGCGCGCCACGGCGGAGCACTCCGCCCGGTCCGACCCGCAGGAGCCGCCGGCCCACGTCGGGCGCAATTTCCGCTTCTTCGACAACCGCCAGAAATACCAGCTCTTCGTCAGCACCTGCTCGGAGAAATCGGTGATCGCGCAGCGGGTCGCGATGGAACTGGCGCACCTGCAGCCGAAGCCGCCCGCGGTCCGCGTGTTCGACGCCGGCTCGGGCGACGGCACGGTCCTGGTTCGCGTGATGCGCGCGATGCACAAGCGCTTCGCGACGATGCCGTTCTACGTCGTCGGCAAGGAAATCAGCGTCGAGCACATCCGCCTCACGCTCGAGAAGATGGCCGACCGCTTCTTCGAGCATCCGGCGACCGTGCTGGTGCTGACCAACCTCCCCTACACCGAGGCCCCGTGGCTCGCGCCGGCGTCGATGGCGGCGGCCTCGCTGGTCTGGCACGAGGCCGCTCTTTCGGGCACGACCTCGCACGAGTTCGAGGAGCAGATCGCCGCGCTCGGCCCGTTCCTGGCCGAGAACTGGCGGGTCAACGTCGACCCGGTCACCGGCAATCCGCTCCATGCCCGGCCCACGGTGCTGGTGCTGTACCGCGACGACCATCGCTTCCTGCTCGAATCGGTGATCCCGCGGCGCGGCGCCGCGACGGCCGGCTACGACCTGGTGATCGCGTCGCAGCCCTATCGCGCCCGCTCCGAACTGCGCTTCAAGGCCGAGCGCGTGATCGCGCCGCTCGCCCGCGGTCTCGCCCCCGGCGGCCGCCTGCTGGCGATCCATTCGCGCGGCGACGATCCGGGGCTGGAGATCCTGCAGCGGATGTGGCCCGGCGAGAATCCGTTCGTGCACGACCGGCACCAGATGCTCGAGGCGGTCAAGGAGGCGCTCGGCCCCGCCGCGCGCGGCCTGACCTTCAGCGCCCACTCGGACGTGCGCTCGCGGTTCCGTTTCGAGATGCACGCGCTGCCCACGGAGCTGTCCGCGTCGATCGGCACCTCGATGCTGTTCGCCGCCTGGAACGCCGCGATCTACGTCGGCCAGATCGACGACGCGCGCCTGGAGAGCGCGATGAGCGACCGGCGCTACCTCGAGGTTACCGGCGAGGTGCTGCACCGGCACAACGGGCTCTGGTTCCAGGACGAGTCGTACATCATCTCCCGGCACCGCGACTGAGCCATGGTGGCCGATGCCGAGCGGGCGCGAACCGAAGGCAGGCGGCCAGCCGCCGACGGGGCTGCAACGGCTTTCGGGACGCCGGTTTCGGGGCAGAATCGACCCCGGGACCCTTTCCGAGAGGCGAGAGGCACTGCCATGACCGAACGCTGGCCGGGCCCGCTGCGCCCGGGCCGCGCCTGACCGCCCGGACGCCGGCCATGCGGGCGCCGCGCATCGACCCCTGTCTGCCCGACGCGGACTGCGAGCGCCTGCGCCTGGAGGTGCGCGAGTTCCTCGCCGAGCACCTCGTGAGCCATCCGCCGCTCGCGCGCGCGCACCACTGGAGCAGCGCCGACCCCGCGTTCAGCCGCAAGCTCGGCGAGCGCGGCTGGATCGGGATGACCTGGCCGGCGCGCTACGGCGGCCACGAGCGCTCGCAACTCGAGCGCTACGTCGTCATCGAGGAGCTGCTGGCCGCCGGCGCGCCGGTGGCCGCCCACTGGACCGCCGACCGCCAGAGCGGCCCGCAGTTGATCCGCTTCGCGCCGGACACGCTCGCCCCGGAGATCGTCCCCGGGATCGTGCGCGGCGAGACCTACTTCTGCATCGGCCTGAGCGAATCCGATACCGGCTCCGACCTGTCCTCGGTGCGCACGCGCGCCACGCGCAGCCGCGACGGCTGGGTGCTCGACGGGGCGAAGCTGTGGACCACCGGGGCGCACCGCGCCCACTACATGATCGCGCTGGCCCGCACCGGGCCGCCGGACGGGTCGCGCCGCGCCGGGCTGTCGCAGTTCCTGATCGACCTGAAGACCCCCGGTATCACGATCCGCCCCATCCCCAACCAGGCCGACGAGCACGAATTCAACGAAGTGAGCTTCTCCGGGGTGGCGCTCGCGCCGGCCTGCCTGATCGGGCACGAAGGCGAAGGCTGGACACAGGCGACCCACGAGCTCGCATTCGAGCGCAGCGGCCCCGAGCGCTACCTCAGCGGGATGCGCCTGATGCTCGAGATGCTCGATGCGGCCCGCGGCGACGCGCGCGCGCAGGTCGCGCTCGGACGGCTGGTCGCCCACTACGCGACGCTGCGGCAGATGTCGCTCGGCGTGGCCGGGCTGCTCGCCCGGGGCGAAGACCCTTCGCTGGCCGCGGCGCTGGTCAAGGACCTCGGCGCGACGCTCGAGCAGTCGCTGCCCGACGTCGCCCACGACCTGTTCGGCGGCGCCATGCCGGCCGGCTCGTCGCTGGCCGAAGTGGCCGGCTACCTGACCCGCGCCGCGCCGGCGTTCTCGCTGCGCGGCGGCACCCGGGAGATCCTGCGCGGCATCGTCGCGCGGGGGCTCGGACTGCGATGAGCGCCCCGGACACCGCCGCGCGGGAGGCGGCGCGCGCCGACGCGGCCGGCATCGGCGCGCAGATCGAGCGCAGCGTGGAGCGACTGTTCGACGAGCGCGTCGATGCCGCGGCGCATGCGGCGCTCGAGCGGGGCGACTGGCCCGATGCGCTGTGGCGCGCGGTGGTCGAAGCCGGCTTCCCCGCGGCGCTCGCCGACGCCGCGCACGGCGGCATCGAGGCGGGATGGCGCGACGTCTGGCCGATCCTGCACGGCATCGGCTACTGGCAGGTGCCGCTGCCGCTGGCCGAGGCCATGATCGGCGCGCTGGCGCTGTCGCTGGCCGGCGAGCCGGCGCCGCCGGAGCCGATCGCCCTCGCCGAACAGGGGTCCGACGCCAGCGTCGAGACCGGCGGCACGCCGCGACGCCCCACGCTGTCCGGACGCGCGCGCGGCATTCCGTGGGCACGGCACTGTCGCCGGGCGCTGGTCTCGCTGCCGGACTGCGCGGAACTGCTGTGGATCGACCTGCGCCGGGGCGACACGGTGCAGGTCGTTGCCGGCACGAACCTGGCCGGCGAGCCGCGCGACGACCTCGTGTTCGATGCCGCGCCGATCGAGCGGCGCACCGCCTTCGCGCTGCCCGGCCTCGACCGGCCCCTGCTCGAGCTGGGCGCGCTCGTTCGCAGCGCGGCGATCGCCGGGGCGCTCGACGCGGCGCTGGACCGGTCGGTCCGCCACGCGGGCGAGCGGGTCCAGTTCGGGCGACCGATCGGCAGCTTCCAGGCGATCCAGCACGCGCTCGCGGTGCTCGCCGCGGAGGCCGCCGCCGCGCGCACCGCGGCGCTGGTCGCCGCCGGGTCGGCGCCGTCCGTCGCGGCCGGCGACCCGTCCCGCGCCCGCTTCGACGTCGCAGTCGCGAAGCTGCGCTGCGGCGAGGCGGCCACGCGCGGCGCCGCCATCGCGCACCAGGTCCATGGAGCGATCGGGTTCACCCGCGAGCATCCGCTGCACCGGGCGAGCCGCCGGCTCTGGGCATGGCGCGCCGAGCACGGCAGCGACGCGCAGTGGGCGCAACGGCTCGGCGCGGCGGCGCTCGACGCCGGCGGGCCGGCGTTCTGGCCCGCACTCACGCAGCGGCATTTCGAGTCGCTCTGACCCGCCCGGCCGCGCGCTCCGATGCGAATCTACGACGCCGAAGCGGTGCACGCCGCCCTGCCCTTCGACCGGCTGATCGCCGCTCTGCGCAGCGCCTTCGCGGCCGGCTGCGAAGTGCCACCGCGCCAGGCGCACCAGATCGTCGCGCCCGACGGCAGCCGGCTCACGTCGCTGGTCATGCCGGCATGGACCGCGCGCCACTACGGGCTCAAGACGGTCAACATCGCCGCGGGCAATGCGGCGCGCGGCCTGCCGGGCCTGCACGCGATCTACCTGCTGTTCGACGCGGTCACCGGCGTGCCGCTGGCGCAGCTCGACGGCGCGGCGCTCACCGCGCGGCGCACGGCAGCCGCCTCGGCGCTGGCCGCCTCCTGGCTCGCGCGCGCGGATGCCCGGCACCTGCTGGTCGTCGGCGCGGGCGCAGTCGCCCGCTGGCTGCCCGCCGCCTACCGGGCGGTGCGCCCGATCGAGCGCGTGACCGTCTGGGCGCGACGCGGCGCGGCGGCCGAATCGCTGGCCGCCCAGCTCCGCGCACAGGGCTTCGAAGCGACCGCGGCCACGGACCTCGGTGCGGCGGTCTCCGGGGCCGACATCGTCGGCTGCGCGACGCTCGCCGCCGAGCCGGTCGTGCGCGGGCGCTGGCTTCGCCCGGGCAGCCACCTGGACCTGATCGGCAGCTTCACCCCGGAGATGCGCGAGGCCGACGACGACTGCTTCGCCGGAGCGCTGCTCTACGTCGACACCGGGGAAGCGCTCGAGAAGAGCGGAGACCTGCTCGGCCCGCTGTCGCGCGGCGTCCTCGCGGCCGCCGATGTGCGCGGCACCCTGGCGGCGCTGGCGCGGGGCGAGGCGCCGGGGCGCCGCACCCCCGAGGACCGGACCGTGTTCAAGTCGGTCGGCACCGCGCTGGAAGACCTCGCGGCCGCCACGCTGGTCTGCGCGGGAACGCCGCCGTGAGCCGCGCCGGCGCGCACCCGTGAATTGCCCGCGCCGATGCTAGGCTTCGCCTTCCGTCGCACGACCCGCCGACGCATCGGCGCCCCCGGCCTCCACGGACCTGCATGCACCTGCCTCCCGAAACGCTCGCGGGCGTCGGCCTGATCGTTCTCTTCGCCTACACGGTGGTCGGCCTGACCGGGTTCGGCGCCTCGATCATCGCGATGCCGATGCTGGTGCACCTGCTGCCGCTGCGGCTGGCGCTGCCGATGATGCTGATCTACGACCTGATCGCAGGCATCGCGATCGGGGTGCGCAACTACCGGTCGGTCGATCGCCGCGAGCTGCTCCGCCTCGTGCCGTTCATGCTGGTCGGAGTCGTGCTCGGCGTCACCATGCTGGTGAAGGCGCCGGAGCGGATCCTGCTGCTGCTGCTCGGCTTGTTCGTGCTCGCGTTCGCGGCGTGGCGACTGATCGGGCGGTCGCCGAGCACGCCGATCGCGCCCGGATGGGCGATTCCGTCCGGAATCACCGGCGGCATCTTCAGCGCGATGTTCGGCTCCGGCGGGCCGATCTACACGATCTTCCTCGCCAGGCGCGTACAGGACAAGACCCGGCTCCGCGCGACGATCTCGCTGCTCCTGTTCGTGAGCGCGCTGGCGCGGCTCGCGTCGTTCATCGCGGCGAGCCTGTTCTCGCCGCCCGGGCTGGCGACGCTGATCGCGATCATCCTCCCGTGCTCGGTCGCCGGGATGTACCTGGGCACGCGCCTGCATCACCGCCTGCCGGCGCAGCGCGTCGTCCAGGTCGTCTGGACGATCCTGGTGATCGGCGGAGCGACGCTGGTGTGGCGCAACCTTTGAACCGCGAACAACGCGCGGCGCGGCGAGCCGCGCCCGGGAATCGCTAGGCCGACGCGCTCGCCGGCTCCCGCGCCAGCGCCGCGGCGAGGCGCCCGGCCGTCTCCAGGACGAGCCATTCGCTGTCCGGCCGCCCGACCAGCTGCACCCCGACCGGCAACCGGCCCGGCGGCGCGGCCGGCACGCAGACGATCGGCAGCCCCAGCGGCGAGATCGGCTGGGTGAAGCGGCCGATGGTCGGCCGTACCGGATGCTCGACGCCTTCGATCTCGATCCGCTCCTGGCCGAACGGCGGCGCCACGAAGGGAGCGGCGGGCAGCAGCAGCACGTCGGCCTGCTCGAACAGGCGATCGAACGCCGCGCGCCACCAGGTCACGAAGCGCCTGGCACGGATGTACCAGTCCGCCGGCAGCAACGCCCCGGCGAGGAAGCGGTCCCGCGTCGCCGGGTCGAGCTCGTCGGCGCGCGTGCGCAGGTCACTCATGCGCAGGCTCGACGCCTCGCTACTGGTGACCACGTAGGCGGCGCCCCGTGCGGCGTCGGGGGCCGGAACGCGCACGGTATCGCGGACCTCCAGCGCGCGTGCGGCGCGATCGACGGCCGCGCGCGCCTCTGCGGTGAGGCGCTGCGCGAAGTAATCGTCGGCCACGGCCACGCGCGCCGCGCGCTGCTGCCGCGGGCGCGTCGTGCCGGACAGCACCTCCCATGCGAGGGCGACGTCCTCGACCGAGCGGCCGATCCAGCCGACGTGGTCCTGGCTCGGAGCGAGCGGCACCATGCCGGCGGTCGATACGCGGCCGAAGCCAGGCTTCATGCCCACCACGCCGCAGAACGACGCGGGGACCCGGATCGATCCGTTCGTGTCGCTGCCCAGCGCCAGCGGCACCATGTCCGCCGCCACCGCCGCGCCGCTGCCGCCGGAGGAACCGCCCGCCGTCCGCGCCGGGTCGACCGGATTGCAGGTGCGTCCGTAGTGGGCATTGTCGGTCAGGAATCCGTACGCGAACTCCTCCATGTTGAGCCCGCCGAGCAGCACCGCCCCCGCCGCCTCGAGACGGCGCACGGCCTCCGCGCTGCGCGCGGCGGGCGGACGCCCGGCCAGGATGCGCGACCCCGCGAGGGTGACCACGCCCTCGATGTCGAACAGATCCTTGGCCGCGAACGGCACGCCGGCGAGCGGCCCCGGGTCGTCCCCGGCGCGGATCCGGTCGTCGAGGCGGGCGGCTCGCTCGCGCGCCCGGTCGGCCAGCAGGGAGGTGAACGCATGCACCGTGCCCTCGCGCTCGCGGATCCGGGCGAGCGCCGCCTCGACGACCGCGACGGCCGTCGTCTCGCCCGCCCGCACCGCCCGGGCGATGCCGGCGCTGCCCGCCGCGGCAGTCACGATCCGGGCCCGCCGTCCACGGGCGTGTCGGCGGGCAGCTCGAAATCGAGCAGCGGCGCCGCCAGCCGCCGGTTCAGCTCGAGCTGCGCCGCGACACCCTCGCGACTCGACGCTGCGATCGGCAGGTCGACGGCATGCGCCATGGCATCCATCCAGCGCAGCCAGTCCTCGCGGGAAGATGCCATGAGCGCCGCCTCAGCCGCGCCGGACGTTGGCGAAGCTGCCGTTCAGGCCTTCGACGTCTTCGTCGACGAGCCCTTGCAGCCGCCGGTTGTGCACCGTCGTGAAGTGATCGATGACGGTCGGGATGATCGGCAGGTCGGTCATCGCCAGCACCTGCATCTGCCGGAACAGGTCGCGCCGCTTGCCGGCGTCGGCCTCCAGCTGCGCCGCCTCGAGGATCCGGTCCATCTCCGGGCTCGAATAGCCGGAGCCGTTGGTGTACGGCACCCCCTTGCGGATGTTCTTCGACCAGAAGATGCGCTGCACCCCGATCGTCGGGTCGGCCATGTTGAAGATCCCGTACGACGCCGTCTGGTAGCTGTTGTCGCCCCAGACGCGGCGCTGGAACGTCGCCGAGTCGGTCGACTGAATGTCGACCTCGACCCCGATCTGGCGCATCGCCTGCTTGAAGTACTCGGGGAAGCGCAACTGCTGCTCCGTATTGCCGGCCCGATCGTGCGTGATGCGCATCCGCACCCCGCCTGCCTTGCGCGGGAACCCGGCCGCGTCCAGCAATGCCTCGGCCTTCTTCGGGTCGAACGGATACTTCGGCACGTCCGGCGTGTAGAACTTCGACAGCCGGCGCGAAACCGGCCCGGTGGCCGGCGACGCGTAGCCGAACCAGATGTTCTTGGCCACGAACTCCCGGTCGATCGCGTGCGCGAACGCCTGCCGCACCCGCACGTCCTGGAACAGCGGGTCGCGCATGTTGAACTCGAAGTAGTTCATCGACCCGAACAGCGCGTAACCCTCGGTCGTCACCGCCAGGTGCGGCAGCTTGCCGATCCGGGCCACGTCCGCCAGCGGCACCGGGTTGCGGCCCCCGACGTCGACCTCCCCCGTCTCCAAGGCGACCCCGCGCGCCCCCGCGTCCGGGATGAAGCGCATGACGATCGCCTCGAGCCACGGCTGCCCCTTGGCCCAGTAGTCGGGGTTGCGCGCCAGCCGGATGAACCGGCCCCGCTGCCACTCCACGAACTTGAACGGCCCCGTCCCCACCGGCGCATTGTTCAGCGGATTGGTCAGCGGATCGCCCTTCTCGTACAGGTGCTTCGGCAACATCGGCGACTCCGACGCCGACAGCGCCGCCATGATGTACGCCGACGGCTTCGACAGCTTCATCACCGCCGTCAGCCGGTCCGGCGTCTCCACCGTGGTCACGTTCGCGAACGTCGCACGGCCCCGCGGGTGGTGCTTCTTCAGAATCTCCTCGAACGTGTACTTCACGTCCGCCGAGCTGAACGGCGCACCGTCGTGCCACTTCACCCCGTCGCGCAGCTTGAACGTGATCGACAGCCCGTCCGGCGCCACCTCCCAGGCCGTCGCCAGCGAGGCCATCGGCTCGAAATCCTTCGAGTACGTCACCAGCCCTTCCAGCATCTTCGGAGAGATCTGCTGAACCATGAACGAGCTGTTGAACGCCGTGTTCAGCACCGGCGGTTCGGGACTCAGCACCCAGTTCAGGGTGCTGCCGCCCGAGCGCCCCTGGGCCATCGCCGCCCGGGTCAGCAGCCCCGAGCCGGCCAGCCCGGCATAGACACCCGCGCCGCCGAGAAGCTTGAGCTTGCCGCGATGGCTGATCTTCATGTTGTGGTCCTCCTTCATTCTGGGATCCCCGTCAAGGTGAGACTCGCGACCCGGCGGACCATCACGCTGGCGCCACCGGACCCTCGAGCACGTCCAGGCCTGTCCGTGCCGGCCATGCTCGGCATCAATGCCGAACGATCCATATAATAGAAAGATCGTTCTCTACAATGGCACATCGTCCAGATGATGTCAACGGAATCGCGGTGCCGGCGCGTCGATGCTCCGGCGACCGCGCCGCAACGGTGCGGAAACGACGCGAACGGTGCGAAAACGGCGCAAGAACGGTGCGAGAACAGCGCGACGACAGCGCGGCCGCGGCGGAAGCCGCCGCGCAGGCCGTCGGGAACGGCGGCAATCGGTCCGGGCGCCGGCCGGAGCGCCGCGCGAATATCGACCCGGTGATCCGGCTCTTGGAGAGGCGGTCTTCAGCGGATGGAGCGACCCGGGCGACCGGCAGGGGCGTCGCGTCGCCGTCGGGATGCCCGAGCTGTGGTGCCGGCTGTCTGACTCGAACAGACGACCTATCGCTTACAAGGCGCAGGGGCTTTCGCCCCAGTGATTCAGTGGCAACCAAGCATGGGCGCGGCTTGCGAGCCGATGCCAGAAATGCAACGCGCCCGCAGAATCCAATGTGGGAACCAATTTGGGAACCACTCCGGCCCGAAAGCGCGCCTTTTTGGGAATGGGGACAGCCGTCCGCCATCCGTCCTAAGCCGCCCGGCCGATACCGCCGACCGACCAGCCGGCGCACGATCCTGGCATGGATCACGATGCGCTCAACGAACGCAGCGCCCGCGAATTGCTCGCCTGGCTCGGTCAGCAGGCATCAGCAAGGGTCAGCGTCAGGACAACGGACAACCTAAACGGCAACCGAAGCGCCGGGCAGGAAGCGCCAGCACAATCCGTTGCGGCCCACAGAGAACCGGCCAGCCGCGCTCGGCGTCAACCTAGCTGACAACCAAACGGAAAGGGGAGCGGCTAGCGCGCGGTCGGGCCTCGCATTACCCGCAGGCGAACCCCTCGGGAAGTACCTACGGCTTGCCGAGCCCGTCCCGCTGCGCCCGAAGTAGCGCGTTCATCGCCTTCGATAGTTCGCGCAACTCGCGCCAGTGAGCGCCGCGATAGGCGTTCATCTTCGCGCGCGCCTTGCCCTCGTAAGTGCGCGGTCCCGTCGATTGTTCCCACGGTTGCCAGCGCCGGATTGCTGCGGCTTGGCGCGCTCGCCGTTCTGGTGTCCAGCCGTTCGCCATCGGGTTCCTCATCATCGTGCCGTGTCGAGAAACTTTACAGCTCGTGGTTCACCAATAAGGGCCGCGTCCTGTAAGTGACTGTTTCTCGGCTCGATAGGTATGTTGGCCCAAATCTTGCAGCGATGCGGCGAAGTAAAAAAAGAGGGGGTTGGAGATGTCTCGGTTGCTTGCAACGCTTTTCTTTCTGTGGCTGCCTTTTGGCGCAAATGCTGCGATAGTGGTCCTCGACTTCGAGGAAGCAGGTCCAGGCTTCTACACCACCAACTATTCCCGAGATGGCTTTCGCCTCTCTCCAAACTGTCACTACGATCTCTTAGGTCCGGGGGGGAGCCTTCAAGGATTTGAAGGCTCGAATTGGATGGGATTTGATGGCTCCGCCTGCGGAGATCGCTACAACACCGACTATTTGCGCCCTGGGGCGCAGATGGGGTACGGCATGGGTCCCGAGATATGGATGGACTACTCGGGCCGCCCGTTTAGTCTGGAAAGCATCTTCCTTAATTCGCGTGCAGTAACCATCCATTCATCGAAGGGCGGCGCTTATAGCCTGCCCCTCGACTTGCTTGGTCCGCGAGAGGTGTCGCTTTCGGGCGGCGAATGGCAGGGGATCAAGTGGCTGCTCTTCACCCTGCAACCTGATCCAGGTGCGCCTCAGGGCTTTGACCAGATCGTGTTACGCGTTCCCCTGCCGGGTACGCTTGCGCTACTGGTAGTCGGTTTCATAGCGTTGCGGGTCGGCCCCCGACGACTTCGCTAGGTTGGCTTCATTGCAGAGACTGGGCGCGTCTCCGCGAGGTCCAACGCTGCTCCGATAGGGGGCGCCCCCATTAGTTTGGTTTTCGCAGATTCGGTTTCGCCCGCGCGCGCGTTGCTCGGGGCAAGCCCATTGTTCACTTGCTGCGGCCCGTGCGCGATGTTCGCCTGTCGCGCAAAGATCGCCGGCCCGGCCTTGATCGCCGCGAGCGTTTCCAGCGTCGCCCGGCACTGGCTCTGCGCCTTTAGCGCCAGGCGCATATAACGGGCGGCCGCGTCCAGGTATTCGCCCATGTTCATTGCCGACCGGCGGGTGAGTTCGCCGAAGATGGCATTCAGCGCCGCCGCTTGCTCGATCAGCATGGATTCGGCCGACGATAGATCGCCACGATTCACCGCGCCGGCCTTCGCTCGCAGGGCGCTAACGCACTCGGCTAGGTGAAGCTCGCCCATTACGGGCTTGGCGAAGGTCGCCATGACGTGCGCGTTTGTGAGCGTCCCTTGCGCCGTAACGTCGGCAAGGATGCGTTCCCGCGTTTTGCCGGGTTCCTCACGAAATATCACGGTACCGGCATCGTTCGGTGTCTTGGTCGCCGGTTTGGTCTTTCGCTTCGCGGTCATGTATCAGCCCGGTTGGATTGATTCAGTGGCGGGGTAAAAAATCTGTGCGTGAGTAGGGGCGCGGTTTCCGCCACTTCGCGCCGGGACTTTCGACCCCCCCCCACCCGAAACCTGCGCGTGCGGAAAAGGGGCTGGGCGCTCGGTGTCCGTTCGTCGTCGCCCGGACTTTCAAGCCACCCCCCGGTCGAACGAGCGGCATCGCGCCCCGCTGTCGTCGGGAAGCTCTCGCATCAGCCCATAGACGTGCGGCAAGTCGTCGCGCCCGGTGCAATAGCCGCCGGATTGTCCCGGCCTGCGGAAGTGGCAGCATCGCCGACAGTCGCCGATCAGGGAATGCGTGGCCTCGATCAGTCCGCGCGTGGCTTGTTCATCAAGCGCCAGCATCGCCGGCAGTGCAGCCCGGTCGGCCTCGTCGTATAGCCCGGCCCGCTCGCAGGCATTGAGCATCGCCGCCAGGTCAGCCGGGATCGGCACGGCCGGCGGCTCGGCCGTTGGCTCGGCTGCAATCGCGGCAGGGTAGGCCGCCAACGCCCCCGCATGATCGACGGCCGGCGCGAAGGTCACGGCCGCCGGGTTCCGGTCGGGGAAGTGCATCAGCCAAACGGATGCGGCCACGCCTGCGGATTCGCGTTGCTCAGGGGTTGCGACAGTGACAGTTGCGACATTTGCGACGATTGGCCGGATCGTCGGGCTATCTGTCGCAGTTGTCGCAAGTGTCACCGTCGCAAAGCCTGCGGAATCGTGTTTCGACTTGCCTCGGATCAGGTCGGCCAGGCTCATTGCTCGGCCCCTGTCAGCAGCGCCGGATTGACGCGGATCGGCCGGCGCTTGCCGTCGGTGCCCTCGCGCGCCCGGTCCAGTTCGGCGAGAACCCGCAGGGCCGCCGACAGTCGGTCCGCATCGCGTATCGGCCCGCATCGCTGCGCCTCGCGCCTGGGGACTTCCTGAGTCTGTTCGCGCCGGCATTGCTCGATCAGCCAGGAATCGAGCCGGGCGGCGTCGGCCAGTTCAGACGGCAACGCCAGTTCGCCGAAGAATCGCCGCGCTTCGTTCAGGTGCCAGGCGACGATGCGCGTTGCTCCGACCACGGCATCAGCCCCGATAGTGCCCGCGCCGCCCCCGAAGGCATGGAATAGCGCCGCCAGCCGCGCCGCGTTGTCGGCCGTTTTCGATGCCACGTCGCGCACGTCCTGAAGCTCGCCGCCTTCGCCTAGCTCGGATTCGACGGCGTTATGAAACGCGATCCAGTCGCTCCGCGCCTCGGCCGTGAACCCGACTACCGGCGGCGTCAACACGCCGTCGTCATCTATCGCCAACGGCTCGGCCAGGATCGCCGCGATTCGGCGATTGAAAGCCGCCAGCGCCGGCCACGATGCGGGCGCCTCAGCAAACGGCCGTTGCCCCTGTGTTGACTCGGGCCATGCGACGAGGAACCGGGCCAGAAAACCGCTGCCACGGGCCTGTGCGCCGGATCGACCAAGGAAGTCGCGCAGCGTCGGTTCCTGCACTTGCAGCGCCACCGTCAGGCGCGCACCGCGCACCGTATAGCTCTCGCTGGTGCGACGGGCGAAATGCAGCGGCACGCCGTCCCATAGCTGATTGAGAGTACTCAGGTTCCGCGTGATCGACTCACGGCCCATGCCGTGCGAGCCGAAGATCGAGCCGGCCTCGCTCGATACGATGCCCGCCGACGGCCAGTGCATCGCAAGCCCCCATGTCAACGCCTCGGGCGTCGCGTCGCCATAGATCAGTCGGGGAACGCGCGGCGGTTCGGGCTTCTCATGCTCAAGCTCGGACAGGTCGGCGCGCAGCTTGTCGGCCGGTTTGCTTTTCCTGCCAGCTTCCTTGATCGCCGAAAGGATGCCCTCGCGCTCGGCAGTCCATGCCGCTATCGCCGCCGAGTGCTGTTTCAGTGCGGGCTTGGCAAGTTCGGCCTGTTCGGCTTCGTACTCCCGGATCGCCTGCGTAAAGAATCCGTCGCAGGTCGTCTTGCGCTCGCCCGAATCGGCCACCGTGAGCAGGAACAGCCCCGACGGCCCTTGCAGCCGGTCGGCCCGCTTCACGTCAGCCCGCGCCTGCGCGGCAAGCGACAGCGCCCCGAGCGCCGAGGATGCGACCAGCGGGAAGGGCGCTTGCACGAATGCCGCCACTTCCTGCACCGCCGCGCGGATTCCATCGGGCAGCGCGTCGGCCGGGTAGCGCTCGGACTTAATGCGCGCGGTCAGCGGTTGCGGTTCCGGCCAGCCGGCAGAATCGGCCGCAGGGGCGTCTTGCGCGCGCGCCGCACCGACAGCCCCAAGCATCGGCGATAGGTCAACCTGGGGCCTGCTACGGGCCTCGCGCGGGCCGTCGATCAGGTCGCGCACGTCCTGCCAGTGCTTGCCGGCGCAGGAATCGTGCTGGCACTTGAACCCGAGTTTGCCGGCCGAGTCACGAAAGATCGCCGCCTCGCCCTTGCCGTGCGCCTCGTTGAACGGGCAACGCGCGAGCCGGAAACGATCCCGGCCTTCGTGCTGATCCTGTTCGTACTCGATGCCGAGCCGCGACAGAAAATCGGTCAGGTCGAATGTCGATTGCACGGCCGGTGCGGCTGCCTTCGGGGCAGCAGCCGGCGCAGGATGCAGCGCGCGAAGTTGATCCGGCGTTACCGGCTCGCCACGTTCGGGCGTCGATACCAGCGCCGACAGCCGCCAAGGCGCGGCGGGCGTATGGTCGCCCTTTGTCGCCACAGTGCCGTACAGCTTCGTGATTCGCGCGGCGTTGAATACGGACTGATCGAATTTCACGGCCTCGTCATTGAGCCGCGCCGCCAAACCGGCGAGTGCGCCTTTGACCAATGCCGCGCTGTCGGCGTCGTTCGGCAGGTCCAGAGGATAGAGCAGATGCCAGCCGTTGCCCGATTCGCCGGCCAGCGGTTCCGGCCAGCCCTCGGCCTTCAGCATTCGATAGCACTTCGCTGCGGCCTCGCGCGCGGCCTGTACTTGGGCATCTGTCGCTGACGTGTCCGCCAAGCGCACCGGGTCCAGGTCGATCAGCAGCCAGCGCCGCCGGATCACGTTCGCGTCGGATGTTGTCGTTTTCGCGTATGGCTCGATGCGATTGCAGTAGCGCCCGAGCAATTGCGGGTCGATCCGGTTCAGCGTGACATAGACGGCCGCGCCCGCCGCGTTCAGTCGCACCGCTGCGTCGGCCAGTGCTTCCCGATGCTCGCCGTCGAAGTAGCCGGCGTCGGTGCGCTTCCGGCCGCGTGCGAATGATCGAAGTTCGATCACGTCGGACGGATCGAACAGCGCCGCGAGCGCCGCAAGGATCGCCGCCTTGTCGGGCCTCGGCTTGGGCGTCAGGACAGCAGAGGGGACGGCACTCATTGGCTCGCCGCGCCAGCGTCAGGCGCGATAGAATCGGATTTGCTTGCTGTATCCGGGCCCGCACGGTCGCCACCGTCGCGGGCCCCTTCGTTTTCGGGGCTCATGCTTGCCGGGCCTCGATCCAGGCGAGCAAGTCGGATCGGCGAAAACCGATAGCGCGCTGCCCGAGCCTCACGGCAGGCGGGAACGTCGGATCGTTCCGGCGCGTCAGCCAGAACAACGTATCGCCCATGCCGCAGAATCGTGCGGCCGGCTTCGGGCGCAGGATCTCGGCTTCGGGGTTGATCGCCGCAGGGTTGCGGCTGGTGCGGCGCTTGTTGCGCCCGGCGGATTTTTTCACTCTTTCGGCCTCGCTCAAGTTTCCAAGCTGCAAATCTGGAAACCCAAACGGGCGCAGTCGGCCAGCGTAGCCCGCAGGATGACGCGCCAAACTTTGTGCGTTACCCTACGTTTCCGGCCCTACTTCGGCAGATAACCAACGCGTTTCCTAAGGCTGGCGGGCAATCTGCTTTCCAGTCTCGCGGCCCCGAGTGCTACCAACACTTCGGGGCCGCACCTTTTTTATAGCCCTTTGCGCGTCACCTGCACAGTCTTAGTTTCGTTGCGCTCGCATAAGGCTCGCTCGATTCTAGTGCCCTTTGCTCGCAGTGCGGACTTAATCCGCATCAAGACAGCGACGTCAGGGTCGGCGAGAATCCCATTCTCGATAGAGCGAGCCGTCGGTCGAATGTCTTAGCGATCTACTTCGAATGCACTAGAAGCGCACCGAGACATTAGATCCGACGAAGAAGCCGGGCAGCAAGACAGCCAATGGGCCTACGCTCGCCGATTGCAGCTACGCGCGCGCGAGTGCAGCCAGTAACCGACAGCCCTGGATGCGGTCGGACGAATCAGTTGAAGCCGATTTTGATGAAGTCCGCTATCGGCTGAATAGACCATCGAAAGGCACGGTCAGAGATAAGTTGGCTTGACCGCCGGGACAAGTAGAACAGCGCGTCAGACGTTCGCCGTCGGGTAGCAACCGGCCGGCGCTACGCGCGAAGCGGAATCACCTCTGCCCCGCCGGATCGCAGCGCCGACATGTGCGCGCCCACCTTGTCCCATGCCTCGATCATCGCGGCTCGATGATCGTGCCCGTCATAGACGCGCGCCAGTACGTTTGCGTCCAGGTGATTAAGGCATCGCTCGGCGACGTGTGGCGCGATGCCGATGCGAGACATGATCGTTCGGGTAGTGCGCCGCAAATCGTGCGGCCGTAGCTTGCGCCCGCCGGCCTCGATCACCCGATCCGCGATCCGCGCCAGCGCGCGCGCAACGGCCATCTTGTCCAGCGGCTCGCCCTCGTTATTGGCGTTGATGAACCCTTCTACGCGCGACGTCTTCTTCGTTCTCGGGAGCTTGCGGGCTCGCGCCAACACGGCAAGCGCCGCCTCGGACAGATGCACTTCGAAGGGCCGATCCGACTTGCTGCGCTCGGCAGGGATCAACCAGCGGTCGCCCTTTATTTCGCCCCAGGTCGCAAGCCGCACCTCGGACGGCCGCGCACCGGTCAGCAATTGGAATTCGATGGCAAGGCGCACCGGCTCGGAAACGCGCGACTCGCCGAGTACCCGAAACAGCGCAAGCAAGTCCTTGTCGCTGGCGGCGTTCACTTCCTCGGCCGTGCGCGGCGGGCGATACGGCTTCGGATTCTCGATGCCGGCCATCGGGTCAGCGCTCAGGTGCCCCTGCTGAATCGCAAAGCGAACCAGCGCGCGCAGCGTCCGGTAGACCTGCGCCGCTTGCCCCGGCGACCCGCGCCGCCTCGCGGCGTTGATGCACGCCTGTAGCGCATCGCGCTTTGCCTTGCCGACTTTGGCATCGCCGATCCGGCCGCGAATGTCCGAATCGAAGTTGCCCCGGTGAATCTCGATTGTCCGTTCCCGGACGGGTCGCCCGCCCTTCCGCGCCGATCCAAGCCGGCGCTCGGCCGCAAACGCGTCGAACAGTTCGGCGAAGGTCGGATCGGACTTGCGCCCCTCGCGCCTGAATCGTTCCTCGATCACCGGATGGTCGGCCTCGCCGATGCGGGCCTGCCCGGCGATGCCTCGCAACTCGGCTAGCTTGGCCCGCGCCGCCGCCAGGCCGAAGCGATCCGAGTACGCGCCCAAAGTCAGGTACTTGCGCGCCCCGTTCACCATCGCCCGATATTCGAACGACTTGGACAGCCCGCCAGCGCCGGCCCGAATCCGCAGGAAAAGCCCTTCCTCGATTCGGATGCGCTGATCGGACTTGCCGCGCGGCAGCGTCGCCGACTTGATCCGGCTGTCAGTCCACTTGCGGGCAGCACCCGCCGCCCCGCCCTCTGCCTGCCGTTTCGCCATTTTCGCCCCCGGTTTGGGAATCACCCCGGATTTGGGAACCACTTTGGGAACCACTTTGGGCGAATATTAGCGAAGCTTCCCGATGCGCAACAAGGTGATTTTCAGAGGGGATTTTGGTGCCGGCTGTCTGACTCGAACAGACGACCTATCGCTTACAAGGCGATTGCTCTACCAACTGAGCTAAGCCGGCCCCGATCGAGGCAAGTGTAGCCGATGCCCGGCGCGTCGCCGCGGGGCCGGCGGCGCCTGCCCTGCTCGATCCGCGCGGCGTCTACTTGACCCGCTTCAGGTGGGGTCGGCCGGTCGGCGCGGGGGCCGGGTCCGGATCGTCGTCGCCGGGTATCTCCGTCGGCGCCTGCGCCGTTGCATCCGGCGTCTCGCCGGCCGCCCGCGCATCCACCGTGCCGCCGGAGGCGGCGTCCGCCCCGGCCGTGCCGGCCCCGACCGGATCCGCATCGGCCTGCGTCGCGCTGGGCACCGCGGCGATCTGCGGCTTGCGCCGCGCCGGCTTCGAGGCGCCGTCGCCGTCCGCCGGCACGGCGGAAAGCTTCGGTTTCCTGCGCGGGCGCGCCGGCGGCGGCGCCTCGGCGCCCGCCTCCGGCTCCGGCGCGCTCGCGTCCTTCGACGCGTCGCTCGCCGGAACGCCGGCGACACCGGGGTCCGGACCCTCGGCGGACGCCGGCATCACGGCCGGCGCCTTCGGCACTTCGAACGCCATCCCGTGGCCGTTCTCCTGCGCGAAGATCGCCGAGATGTTCTCGATCGGGATCGACACCTGCCGCGCGACGCCGCCGAAGCGCGCCTCGAACTCGAGCAACTCGTTGCCGATGACGAGCCGGTTGGTCGCCGCGGCGGAAATGTTCAGCACGATCTCGCCGTTGCGCACGAACTCGCGCGGCACGACGGTGCGCTCGTCCACGGCCACGGCGACGTACGGCCGATAGCCGTTGTCCGCGCACCACTCGTAGAGCGCGCGGATCAGGTACGGCTTGGTCGAGATCTCCGCCATCAGCGCCGCATCACCTTCTCGGACGGCGTCAGCGCCTCGATGTAGGCCGGGCGCGAGAAGATGCGCTCGGCGTAGCGAAGCAGCGGCGCCGCGGTCTTCGGCATGTCGATCCCGTAGTGGTCGAGCCGCCACAGCAGCGGCGCGATCGCCACGTCGAGCATCGAGAAATCGTCGCCGAGCATGTACTTGTTCTTGATGAAGATCGGCGTGAGCTGCGTGAGCCGGTCGCGGATCTGGGCGCGCGCCTTCTCCATCGCCTTCGAGGCATCGCGAGCCTGGTCGCGACGCTCGAGCTGCTGAACGTGCACGAACAGCTCGCGCTCGAAGTTGAACAGGAACAGCCGCGCGCGCGCGCGCATGACCGGATCGGCCGGCATCAGCTGCGGATGCGGGAAGCGCTCGTCGATGTACTCGTTGATGATGTTCGACTCGTACAGGATCAGGTCGCGCTCGACCAGGATCGGGACCTGGCCGTACGGGTTCATGATCGAGATGTCTTCGGGCTTGTTGTAGAGATCGACGTCCCGGATCTCGAAGTCCATGCCCTTCTCGAACAGCACGAATCGGCAGCGCTGCGAGAACGGGCAGGTCGTGCCGGAGTACAGCACCATCATGATCGAGCTCCTGAAAAGTCTGGGTACCGCAGGAAAAAAATCAGGGTGAGCCCGTCGGCGGACTCACCCTGCATGGGTCGGCGCCGCCCGGCTACTTCACGTCTTTCCAGTATTCGCGGTTGAGCATCCAGGCGAAGACGGTGAACACGCCGAGGAACAGCAGCACCCAGACGCCCAGGCGCGTCCGGGTCTGCGCGGTCGGGTCCGACATGTACGTGACGTAGGCCACCAGGTCGGCCACGGCATCGTCGTAGCGGGCCTGCGACAGCGTGCCGCCGGCCGGGGCGCCCAGGGTCCAGTGACGCGACGCGTGGTGCTTGCCCTCGAGCTTCTCGCTCTTCTCGGTGCGCGCGCCGCTGGTGTCGAAGGTGACCACGGTCCGGGTGAAGCCCGTGGACTTCCCGGTGCTCTCGTCGACAGCCTCCTTGATTTCCTCGAGCGTCGCGCCGCGGCTCCCCTGGAGCTCCCAGAACACATGCGGCATGCCGACGCTCTCGAACAGCACGTTGTTCCAGCCGGTCGCCCGGGTGGCGTCGCGGAAATAGGCGCGCAGGTAGGTGTAGAGCCAGTCGGCTCCGGAGCCGGCCCCGGACGATCGCGCACGCGCGATCACCGACAGGTCGGGCGGCAGCGCTCCGAACCATTCCTTCGCGTCGGCCGGGCGCATCGCGATCGTCATCGGGTCGCCGACCTTGTCCGCGGTGAACAGCAGGCCTTTCTTGATCTGGTCGTCGCTCAGCCCGAGGTCCTGGAGCCGGTTGTAGCGCATCAGCGCCGCGCCGTGGCAGTTCAGGCAGTAGTTGACGAACAGCTTGGCGCCGTTCTGCAGCGCCGGCTGGTCGGTCAGCTTCTCGGTGGGGAAGTGGTCCAGCGGATAGCCGGCGCCGGCCGCGCCGGCGCTTCCGATCACCAGGGCCGACGCGAGCGCCGCGAGGGACTTGACGAGAGTTTTCATGTTCGATGCAGCTCCGTGTGCCTCGGTTGCGCTCAATGCGCCGCGAAGGTGACCCGCTCGGGCACCGGCTTGAACCGGCCCATCTTGCTCCACCACGGCATCAGCAGGAAGAACGCGAAATAGATCAGCGTGCCGATCTTGGCGAACAGTTCGTTGACCGGGGACGGCGCGAGCGTGCCGAAGTACCCGAGCACCAGGAACACCACGACGAACACGCCGTAGAGCCACCAGTGGAGCGCCGGCCGGTAGCGGATCGAGCGCGCCGGGCTCTGGTCGATCCAGGGCAGCGCGAACAGGATCATCACCGAGGCGCCCATCGCGACCACGCCCCAGAACTTCGCGTCGACGACGAAGAACCCGAGGATCAGCGCCACGCAGACGGCCACGCCGATCGCCTTCGAGGTACCGGTGCGCGCGGTCGCCAGCACCAGCAGCGCGAACGCCACCAGGAACGGGATCATCCAGAACATCAGGAAATCCTCGGTCGTGGCGCGCAGGATCGAGTAGTACGGCGTGAAGTACCACACCGGCGCGATGTGCGGCGGCGTCTTCAGCGGATCGGCCGGGATGAAGTTGTTGTACTCGAGGAAATAGCCGCCGAACTCGGGCGCGAAGAACAGCACCGCCGAGAACGCCATCAGGAACACCGCGACGCCGAGGATGTCGTGCACCGAGTAGTACGGATGGAACGGGATGCCGTCGAGCGGAATGCCGTTGGCGTCCTTCTTGGCCTTGATCTCGATGCCGTCGGGGTTGTTCGAGCCGACCTCGTGCAGCGCGATGATGTGCGCGGCCACCAGGCCGAGCAGCACCAGCGGCACGGCGATCACGTGGAACGAGAAGAAGCGGTTCAGCGTGGCGTCGCCGACCACGTAGTCGCCGCGGATCCAGATGGCGAGGTCGGGGCCGATGAACGGGATCGCCGAGAACAGGTTGACGATCACCTGGGCGCCCCAGTACGACATCTGCCCCCACGGCAGCAGGTAGCCCATGAACGCCTCGGCCATCAGGCAGAGGAAGATCAGGCAGCCGAAGATCCAGACCAGCTCGCGCGGCTTGCGGTACGAGCCGTAGAGCAGCCCGCGGAACATGTGCAGGTAGACGACGATGAAGAACGCCGAGGCGCCGGTGGAGTGCATGTAGCGGACCAGCCAGCCCCAGGGCACGTCGCGCATGATGTACTCGACCGAGGCGAACGCCTGCGCCGCGTCGGGCTTGTAATGCATGACCAGCACGATGCCGGTCACGATCTGGATGACCAGCACCAGCATCGCCAGCGAGCCGAAGAAGTACCAGAAGTTGAAGTTCTTCGGCGCGTAGTACTCGGAGAGATGCTCCTTCCAGAGCTTCGTCAGCGGGAAGCGGTGATCGATCCAGCCCAGCAGGCCGGTGGTTTCGACAGTCTTTTCCTGCGCCATCTTTCAATGCTCCCCGCGAGGCTTCACGAGTGATGGTTGATTCCCGGGACCCCGGAGCCCGCCGCGGGCGCCGAGGGGCAGACTCCGCTCGTCGCGCGTCAGGCCTTGTCTTCGCCGATCAGCAGCCGCGTGTCGGACAGGTACACGTGCGGCGGGACCTCGAGGTTGTCCGGCGCCGGCTTGTTCTTGAACACCCGGCCCGCCAGGTCGAAGGTCGAGCCGTGGCAGGGGCACAGGAAGCCGCCGAGCCAGTCGGCCGGCAGCGAGGGGTCGCCGCCGCCCTCGAACTTGTCGATCGGCGAGCAGCCCAGGTGCGAGCAGATCCCGACCACGACCAGGTACTCGGGCTTGATCGAGCGGTATTCGTTCTTCGCGTAGTCGGGCGTGGGATAGGCGGTGCGCAGCGACTCCGGGTCGGCGACCTTGTCGTCGGTCTTCTTCAGCGTCTCGAGCATCTCGGACGTGCGCCGCAGCACCCAGACCGGCTTGCCGCGCCATTCGACCCGCTTCAGCTCGCCGGGCTTCATTTCCGTGATGTCGACCTCGACCGGCGCCCCGGCCGCCTTGGCCCGCTCGGAGGGCGCCAGCGTGCTGACGAACGGGACCGCCACGGCCACGGTGCCGACGGCACCGGCCGCACAGGTCAGGCCGATCGCCGTTCGGCGGGACGCGTCGAGGGGCTTGGAGGAATCGCTCATGACTTGCCTGTCGGAAGGAATGTCGCTGCCGGGATCGAAAAACCCCTTATTTTAGCCTATTGCGGTGCAGCGATTAAAGGGGCGGGTGGCGACGGCGCGACGGCGGGCCGTCCGGCACCCCGTCCGGCCGGTTCGCGCGGGTCCGCGCGGCAGGCCGGCGCGTGGCGTCCCCGACCCGGCGATGCTATGTTTCACCGTCGGCGCAGGACGATGCGAAGCGTCCTGCGGGACCGATCATGCGGAACGGGAGAGGCCAGATGGGGATGATGACGGAGTTCAAGGAATTCGCGATGAAGGGCAACGTGATGGATCTCGCCGTCGGCGTGATCATCGGCGGAGCCTTCGGAAAGATCGTCGATTCGATGGTGAGCGACGTCATCATGCCGGTGATCTCGGCGATCCTCGGCGGCCGCTTCGACTTCAGCAACCTGTTCGTCGCGCTCGGCGCGGTCCCGGAAGGCACCGCGATGACGCTCGACGCGGTGAAGAAGGCGGGCGTCCCGGTTTTCGCCTACGGCAACTTCATCACGATCCTGATCAACTTCGTCATCCTGGCGTTCGTGATCTTCATGATGGTCAAGGCGATGAACCGCTGGAAGGACCAGCCGGCCCCCGAAGCGCCGGCCGCGCCGCCGGCCCAGGAAGTGCTGCTGGCCGAGATCCGGGACCTGCTGAAGAACCGCACGGCCTGATCCCCCGGGACGCGGCCCGGCCGCCGGGCCGGCCGGGCACCGCTCACGCCGGGTTGTCGTCGTCGATGAAGCGGTGCGCGATCCGCAGCCGCGCGGCGACCTGCGCGCCCAGCGCCTGCACGCCGTAGCGCTCGGTCGCGTGGTGGCCGGCGGCGGCATAGACGACGCCGGCCTCGCGCGCGAGATGGGTGGTGCGCTCGGCGATCTCGCCGCTCACGAAGGCGTCGGCCCCGGCGTCGATGGCCTGCTGCAGCATGTCCTGGGCGGCGCCGGTGCACCAGGCGATGCGCCGGATCGGCCGCTCGAGCGCGCCCACGAGCAGCGGCTCGCGCCCGAGGCGCTGCGCCAGCAGCCGGCCGAGCCGCGCGGCGTCGCTGCGGCGCGCGAGATCGTGCCAGGCGATCAGGTCCTGGTCGCCGGCATGGCCGTCGATCCGCCAGCCCAGCCGCGCGGCCAGCTGCGCGTTGTTGCCGTACTGCGGATGGACGTCGAGCGGCAGGTGATACGCGAACAGGTGCAGCCCGTGCCGGAGCACCTCGGCGAGGCGGGCGCGGCGGGTGCCGAGCACCCGCGGGTCCTCGCCGCGCCAGAACCACCCGTGATGCACCAGCAGCGCATCGGCGCCGTCGTCGATCGCGGCGCGGACCAGCGCGAGGCTGGCGGTGACGCCGCTCGCCAGCCGGCGGATCGGCCGCTCGCCTTCCACCTGCAGTCCGTTTGGGCAATAATCGGCGAACCTGCTCGCCCCGAGTATCTCCTCGAAGCACGCCGACAGATCGGCGGCGGTCACCGCCGCGGCAGCCGAATCCCCATCCCTGCGTTCCTCTCCGCGTCGCCGAGTCATGCTGAAGAAGCTCTGGTTGGTCTTTGCGCAGGCGGTCACGGTGCTGCTGGCCGTGCTGTTCACGTTCGGGACGCTGCGCCCCGAATGGCTGCCGCAGCGACCGGCGCTCGAGCGCCCGCCGGCGCCGGTCGCGCTGCCCGCCCCGGCCCCCGGAAGCGCGCCGGACGCAGCGCCGGCGCGCAGCACGCCGATTCTGTCATACAGCGAGGCGGCGCGGCGCGCCACCGCGGCGGTCGTCAACATCTACACGATGAAGGCAGCCCGCTCGCAGCAGGACCACCCGCTGCTCGGCGACCCGCTGTTCCGGCGCTTCTTCGGGGACCAGTCCGGCGAGCGCCCGCAGACCAACAGCCTGGGCTCGGGCGTCATCGTGTCGGCCGACGGCTACGTCCTCACCAACCATCACGTGGTCGACGGCGCCGACGAGATCGAGGCGCTGCTGGCCGACGGCTCGCGCGCCCGCGCACGGGTGGTCGGGACCGACCCCGAGACCGATCTCGCGGTGCTGCGCATCGAGGCGTCGGGCTTGCCCGCGATCGTGTTCGGCAATGCCGAGGCGGCGCGCGTCGGCGACGTGGTGCTGGCGGTGGGCAACCCGTTCGGCGTCGGGCAGACGGTGACGATGGGCATCATCAGCGCCCTCGGCCGCACCCAGCTGGGGATCAACACCTTCGAGAACTTCATCCAGACCGACGCGGCGATCAACCCGGGCAACTCCGGCGGCGCGCTGGTCGACACGGAAGGACGGCTGCTCGGCATCAACACCGCGATCTATTCGCGCACCGGCGGTTCCCTCGGGATCGGGTTCGCGATCCCGGCCAGCACCGCCCGGCAGGTCATGGACCAGATCGTGGCCACCGGATCGGTCACGCGCGGCTACATCGGCGTCGAGCCGCAGGACCTGACGCCGGAACTGGCCGAGGCGTTCAAGCTGCCGCGCCACGACGGCGCGATCATCGCGGGCGTGATGCGCAACGGCCCGGCCGATCGCGCCGGGGTCAAGGTCGGCGACATCCTGGTCGAGGTCGAGGGCCATCCGGTGCCCAACACGGCGACGATGCTGAACGTGATCGCGCAGCTCCAGCCCGGGTCGACCGCGCGCTTCCGTTTCGTCCGCGACAGCAAGACGGTCGAGATCCCGATCCGCATCGGCAAGCGCCCCAAGCCGGGCACCCCGCGCGAGTGAGACGCCGCCGGCCGGCGCAACCGCTCCCCGGGGACTAGGACGGCCGCCCGCCCTCGGACGGCGCCGGAGCGGCCGTCGCCGCAGGTTCGGTCGCCGCAGGTTCGGTCGCCGCAGGTTCGGCCGCTGCGGGTTCGGTCGAGGCCGGGGCGGGCGCCGCCTCCGCGGCATCGGCCGCCGCGTCGTCGGGCGCGCGGCTGCGCACCTTGATGAATCCCGCCAGCACGATGCCCAGCTCGTAGAGCAGGATCAGCGGAATCGCCAGCATGAACTGGCTCAGGACGTCGGGCGGCGTGAGCACCGCGGCGACCACGAAGGCGCCGACGACCACGTAGCGGCGCGCCGCGCGCAACTGGTCGGTGGTGAGCATGCCGAGCTTGACCAGCAGCATCTCGGCCACCGGCACCTCGAAGGTCACGCCGAAGCCGAAGAAGATCGCCAGCGTGAAGTCCCAGTACTTCTGCAGGTCCTGCATCACGTCGGCGCCGGTGCGCGACGCGAACGCGAAGAAGAACTTGTACGCCGCGGGCAGGACGAACCAGTAGGCGAAGGCGATGCCCACCACCAGGAAGAAGATGCTCGAGACGATCAGCGGCAGCGCGAAGCGCTTCTCGTGCTCGTACAGCCCCGGCGCGACGAAGGCCCAGGCCTGGTACATGACCCAGGGCAGCGACAGCAGGATCGCGGTCAGGAACGAGACCTTGGTGAGCGTGAAGAACGCGCCGGCCTGGTCGATGAAGACCGGCTTCACGCCGGGCGGCAGCGCCTGGTACAGCGGCTGCGACAGGAACTTCATGATCTCGCCCGAGAAATAGAAGCACACGCCGAACAGCACGAGCACCACGACCAGCGACCGGATCATCCGATCGCGCAGTTCGACGAGGTGCGAGACGAAGCTTTCTTCCTGGCTCATGAGGTTCGGGTCGGGCCGCGGACGCCCGGGCAAGGGCGGTGCCGCAAGAGGCGCGGGCCGCGCCGCATCAATGGAAACGGCGCTTCGGGCGCTTGTGTCCGAGCTCCTTGTCGCGCTCGAGGCGCCGCTCGCGCAGGCGATCGCGCAGGCGCCGCTGCGCGTAGACCCGGTCCCAGTCGGTGGCGGGCTCGCTGCCGGTCCCGCCCTCGAAGTCGGCTGCGATCGAATCGATCTGCGACTGGGTCTCGGAGATCGTCGACTTCAGCGAGGATTCGAACTCCTGCGCCGCGCCGGTGACCTCGCTCTTGAGGTTGCGCAGCTCGTCGAGCTCCATCTGGCGGTTGATGTCCGCCTTCACGTCGGCGACGTAGCGCTGCAGCTTGCCCATCCACTGCCCCGCCTGCCGGGCCACCTTCGGCAGCCGCTCGGGACCGAGCACGACCAGCCCGACGATCGCCACGACGACCAGCTCCGAGAAGCCGAAATCGAACACGGTCGGACCTCAGGCCGGCGGATGCGCGGCGCCCGCGACGCCCCGAAACGACGCGAGCGGCCGCAGGCGACCGCTCGCAGGCGAATCATGGCGCGGAAGGCGGCGGTCAGCTCTTTTCGCGCGCCTCGACATCGATGGTCTTGGACGATGCCTGTTGCGATTCGCCGGCCGCCTTCTCGGTGCCTTCCTTGACGCCTTCCTTGAAGCCCCGCACCGCCCCGCCGAGGTCGGAACCGATGTTGCGCAGCTTCTTGGTGCCGAAGACCAGCATGATGATCACCAGCACG
Source organism: Burkholderiaceae bacterium (assembly GCA_039807785.1). Lineage (GTDB taxonomy): Bacteria > Pseudomonadota > Gammaproteobacteria > Burkholderiales > Burkholderiaceae_E > Zeimonas. Next base: position 6,494 of record JBDHRX010000021.1, on the reverse strand, counting down.
ATCAGCCAGTGCCAGATGCTCAGACTTCCCATGTCGTGCTACTCCTGTCAGATGCGGTTCATGCCCGAACCGAGAGGTACGGGCCCGCCCAGCACATGAACGTGAAGATGATACACCTCCTGCCTGCCCACCCGGCCGTTGTTGACCACCACCCGGAAACCGTCCGCGGCCCCCTGTTCCCGGGCCAGCCGGCCGGCCATCCCGAACAGCTTTCCGAGCAGCGCCTGGTACCGCAGGTCGGCGTCGTAGAGGTTCTCGAGGTGCCGGCGCGGCACGATCAGGAAATGGACCGGCGCGGACGGATGGATGTCGTGGAACGCGACGATGTCCTCGTCCTCGTACACCTTGCGCGACGGAATCTCGCCCCGGACGATCCGGCAGAACAGGCAGTCGGCCTCCTGGTCCGGGCCAGGGTCCGCGCCGGGGGCGGGCATCCGGCCTGCCGCCTGTCCGGGCGGCCCGCCGGCATCCGGGTTCGTCGCCGCAGTTGCACCCGGGCGCGTCGGCGCCCCTCCGGCATTCGTGCTCACCGGGCATCCTCCTTGGAACCGGCCTTCCGCGCGGCCTTCTCGTCGAGCCCCGACAGGCCCTCGCGGCGGGCCAGTTCGTCGAGCACCTGGCGCGGCGAGAGCCCGTAATGGGCCAGCATCACCAGGCAATGGAACCACAGGTCGGCGGTCTCGGCGACGATGCGCTCGGGCACGCCGTCCTTGGCCGCCATGACCGTCTCGGTCGCTTCCTCGCCGATCTTCTTCAGGATGGCGTCGGGCCCCCGGGCCAGCAGCCGGGCCACGTACGACCGATCGGGATCGCCGCCGCGGCGCGACGCGACGACGGCGGCCAGCCGCTCGAGCACCGCGCCGGAGCCGGTGGCCGGGTCTGCGGGCGGCGCCGCCGCGGGATCCGGTTCGCTGCGCTGGGTCATCGGTAGATCGACTCCGGGTCTTTCAGCACCGGGTCGACCGCGACCCAGCGTCCATCCTCGTAGCGCCGGAAGAAGCAGGACTGGCGCCCGGTGTGGCAGGCGATGCCGCCGCCCTGCTCGACCCGCAGCAGCACCACGTCGCCGTCGCAGTCGAGCCGCAGCTCGCGCACCGTCTGCACGTGCCCCGATTCCTCGCCCTTGCGCCACAGGCGCGCCCGCGAGCGCGACCAGTAGACCGCCCGGCCGGTGGCGACCGTCTCGGCGAGCGCTTCGCGGTTCATCCAGGCCACCATCAGGATGCGCGCGCCGTCGGCGTCCTGGGCGATCGCCGGCACCAGGCCGTCGGCATCCCAGCGGACCTCCTCCAGCCAGCCGGCCCGGCCGCCCGGCACGGCAGCGTCCTTCGCGTCCATGGTCTTCGATCCCCGTATCAGTCGAGGCGCACCGCGATGCCCTGCCCGGCCATGTAGCGCTTGGCCTCGCCGACGGTGAACTCGCCGAAATGGAAGATGCTCGCCGCCAGCACCGCGTCGGCACGCCCCTCGGTGACGCCGTCGGCGAGGTGCTGCAGCGTCCCGACGCCGCCGGAAGCGATCACCGGGATGCCGACCGCGTCGGACACCGCCCGCGTGAGGGCGAGGTCGAACCCCTGTTTCGTGCCGTCGCGATCCATGCTGGTGAGCAGGATCTCGCCCGCCCCCAGGCGCTCGACCGTGCGCGCCCACTCGATCGCGTCGCGGCCGGCGGGCTTGCGGCCGCCGTGGGTGAATACCTCCCAGCGCCCGGGATCGGTGGCCTTCGCGTCGATCGCGCAGACGATGCACTGCGCCCCGAAGCGGGCGCTCGCGTCGGCGACGAGCTGCGGGTTCTGCAGTGCCGCGGTATTGATCGAGACCTTGTCGGCGCCCGCGTTGAGCAGGCGCCGCACGTCGTCGACCGCGCGCACGCCGCCGCCGACGGTGAGCGGGATGAACACCTGCTCGGCCACCGACTCGATCACCTGCAGGATGATGTCGCGCTCGTCGCTGGACGCGGTGATGTCGAGGAACGTGAGCTCGTCGGCGCCCTGCTCGTCGTAGCGCCGCGCGATCGCGACCGGATCGCCGGCGTCGCGCAGCCCGACGAAGTTGACGCCCTTGACCACGCGCCCCGCCGTGACGTCGAGGCAGGGAATGATGCGCTTGGTGAGCATCGGGGGCTCAGCCGCCGATCTCGTCGGCGCGCGCCTGCGCGGCGCGGAAGTCGAGGCGCCCCTCGTACAGCGCGCGCCCCAGGATCGCGCCGGTGACGCCTTCCTCCTCGATCGAGCACAGGGTCTCGACGTCCTCGAGGCTGGCGAAGCCGCCCGACGCGATGACCGGGATGCGCAGCTCGCGCGCCAGCCGCACGGTCGCCTCCGCGTTCACGCCGGTGAGCATGCCGTCGCGGCCGATGTCGGTGTAGATCACCGCCTCGACGCCGTAGCCCTCGAACTTCTTGGCGAGGTCGAGCACGTCGTGGCGGGTGAGCTTGCTCCAGCCGTCGGTGGCGACCTTGCCGTCCTTCGCGTCGAGCCCGACGATGATCTGGCCGGGGAAGGCGCTGCACGCGTCGTGCAGGAAGCCCGGGTTCTTGACCGCGGCGGTGCCGATGATCACGTAGCTGATGCCGTCGTCGAGGTAGCGCTCGATCGTGTCGAGGTCGCGGATCCCGCCCCCGAGCTGGACCGGCACGTTGCCGCCCACGGCATCGACGATCGCGCGGATCGCCGGCTCGTTGCGCGGGCGCCCGGCCACGGCGCCGTTGAGATCGACGAGGTGGATCCGGCGCGCCCCCTGCTCGACCCAGTGGCGGGCCACGGCGGCGGGATCCTCGGAAAAGACGGTTTCCGCGTTCATGTCGCCCTGCTTGAGGCGGACGCAGCGGCCGTCCTTCAGGTCGATGGCGGGGATCAGGAGCATGGAGTGGTGACGGTCGGTTCGGAAGGTTGCCGGCCAGCGCGACTGCGCCGCGCCGGCGGGAATCGCCCAGCCGCCGGTGCGCGGCGGCGGGCTAGGGTCGCCAGTGGATGAAGTTCTCGTAGAGCCTCAGGCCGTTGGCCGCGCTCTTCTCCGGATGGAACTGGGTCGCGAAAATGTTATCCCGCGCCACCGCCGAGGTAAAGCGGATGCCGTACTCGGTCTCGCCGACCGAGGTTCCGGCGGCCGCCGGGACGGCGTAGAAGCTGTGCACGAAGTAGAAATACGCGCCGTCGGGGACCCCCGACCAGAGCGGATGCGCCCGGACCTGGAACACGCGGTTCCAGCCCATGTGCGGCACCTTCGGCGCCATCGCGCCGGTTGCCGGCGGCGCGTCGCCGCGCGACGCCGGCCGCATCTCGTCGCGGCGGAACCTCCGCACCGCGCCGTCCAGGACGCCGAGCCCGGCGGTGTCGCCTTCCTCGCTGCGCTCGAACAGCATCTGCTCGCCCACGCAGACGCCGAACAGCGGCTTGGTGCGCGCGGCGCGCAGCACCGCCTCGCGCAGGCCGGCGTCGTCGAGATGGCGCATGCAATCGGGCATCGCGCCCTGGCCCGGGAACACGACCCGATCCGCGGCATCGATCGCCGCCGCGGTGGCCGAGATCGCCACGCGGGCCTTCGGCGCCACGTGCTCGAGCGCCTTGGCCACCGAGCGCAGGTTGCCCATCCCGTAGTCGACCACCGCGATCAGCACGCGCCGCCCTCCGCCGCTCCCGCCCCGGATGCGCTCAAAGCGCCTCTTTCGTGGACGGGATGCGCCCCGCGGCGCGCTCGTCGGGCTCGACGGCCATGCGCAGCGCCCGGGCGAAGGCCTTGAACACCGTCTCGCACTGGTGGTGCGCGTTCTCGCCGCGCAGGTTGTCCACGTGCAGGGTCACCTGCGCGTGATTGACGAAGCCGCGGAAGAACTCGCTGGCGAGATCGACGTCGAAGTGGCCGATCATCGCCCGCGTGAAGGGCACGTTCCAGTGCAGGCCGGGCCGGCCGGAGAAGTCGATCACGACCCGGGTCAGCGCCTCGTCGAGGGGGACGTAGGCGTGGCCGTAGCGGCGGATCCCCTTCTTGTCGCCGATGGCGCGCGCCACCGCCTGGCCGAGGGTGATGCCGATGTCCTCGACCGTATGGTGCGCGTCGATGTGCAGGTCGCCCTGTGCCTCGACCTCGAGGTCGACCATGCCGTGGCGCGCCACCTGGTCGAGCATGTGGTCGAGGAACGGCACGCCGCTGGCGAGCGATTGCCGGCCGGTGCCGTCGAGCGCGACGCGGACCCGGACGCGGGTCTCGGCGGTGTTGCGGGTGACTTCGGCGGTACGCATGGGATTCCGGCGATTCTCTGGCGGCGCGGCCCGCGCGCCGCCGGGTTCAGAGGGACTCGCGCAGCGCCTCGACCAGCAGCCGGTTCTCCTCCGGGGTCCCGACGGTCAGCCTCAGGCAATTGCGCAGCGATGGGTCCATTCTACCGACGTCCTTGACCAGGATGCCGCGATCGCACAACCGCGCCCAGGTACCGGGCCCGTCCGGCACCCGCACCAGCAGGAAGTTGGCGCGCGACGGGAAGACGGCGCCCCCGGGCAGGGGATCCAGCATCCCGGCCAGCGCCTGCGCGAGCCGGTCGCGGTCGGCGCGCAGGCGCGCCGCCTGCGCCTCGAGGACGTCGAGGTGCTCGAGCGCGAAACCGGCGGCGGCCTCGGTCAGCACCCCGACGTTGTAGGGGGGACGCAGCTTGTCCAGCTCGTCGAGCCAGGGCCGGGCCGCGCACAGGTAGCCCAGCCGCAGGCCGGCCAGCCCCAGCTTCGAGACGGTGCGCAGCACCATCAGGTTCGGGTGCCGCGGCAGGCGCGGCAGCCAGGAATCGATCGCGAAGGGCTGGTAGGCCTCGTCGATCACCACCAGCCCGGGGGCGGCCTCGAGCAGTTGCGCGACGGCGGCCTCGTCGAAGCAGTTCCCGGTCGGGTTGTTCGGCCAGGACAGCCAGACGATGGCCGGCCGGTGGCGCGCGATCGCGGCGAGCATCGCCGGCAGGTCGAGGCCGAAGCCGGGCGCCAGCGGGACGCCGACGAAGCGGCTGCCGGCGAGCCGTGCCGCCGTCTCGTACATCACGAACGACGGCCACGGCGACAGGTGGACCGCCCCGGGGCGCGCGGTCGCGACCGTCAGCAGGGTGACCAGCTCGTCGGAACCGTTGCCCGGCAGCACGTCGTAGCCGTCCGGCACGCCGAAGCGCTCGCGGAGCGCGCGTCGCAGCGCCTCGCAGCCGGGCGGCGGGTAGCGATTGATCGCCACCTCGGCCAGCCGGCGCCCGAGCTCCGCGCGCAACGCCTCCGGCAACCGGTAGGGGTTCTCCATCGCGTCGAGCTTCACCCGTCCGGCCGGGTCGGGGACCCGGTAGCCCTGCATCGCGAGGATCTCGGGGCGCATCAGCGCCGCCGGCGCCAGCGGCGCGCTCACGACGGTTCGTCCGGCCCGCCCTCCAGGCGCATCTCGGCGCTGCGCGCGTGCGCCTCGAACCCCTCGCCGCGCGCCAGCGCCGCGGCCACCCGGCCGAGCGAGCGCGCCCCGGCCGCCGAGACCTCGATCAGGCTGGTGCGCTTCTGGAAATCGTAGACCCCCAGCGGCGACGAGAAGCGCGCGGTGCGCATCGTGGGCAGCACGTGATTCGGCCCGGCGCAATAGTCGCCGATCGATTCCGACGACCACGGGCCGAGGAAGATCGCGCCGGCATGGCGGATCCGGTCGGCCCAGCGCGCCGCGTCGCGCGCCGAGATCTCGAGGTGTTCGGGGGCGATCCGGTTGGCGATCTCGCAGGCCTCCTCCATGCTGCGCACCACCACCAGTGCGCCGCGATCGGAGAGCGCGCGCGCGATGACGGCGCGACGCTGCATCCCCGGCAGCAGGGTCGCGATCGAGGCCGCGACCCGGTCGGCGAACGCGGCGTCGGGCGTCAGCAGGATCGCCTGCGCCATTTCGTCGTGCTCGGCCTGCGAGAACAGGTCCATCGCGACCCAGTCGGGGTCGGTGGTGCCGTCGCACAGCACCAGGATCTCGCTCGGCCCGGCGATCATGTCGATCCCGACGGTGCCGAACACGCGCCGCTTGGCCTCGGCGACGTAGGCATTGCCCGGGCCGACGATCTTGTCGACCGCCGGCACCGTGGCCGTCCCGAACGCGAGCGCCCCGACGGCCTGGGCGCCGCCGATGGTGAACACGCGGTCGACGCCGGCCAGCCAGGCGGCGGCCAGCACCAGCGGGTTGCGCACGCCCCCGGGGGTCGGCACGGCCATCACCAGCTCGGACACTCCGGCCACGCGGGCCGGCAGCGCGTTCATCAGCACCGACGACGGGTAGGCGGCCTTGCCGCCCGGCACGTAGAGACCCACCCGGTCGAGCGGGGTGATCTGCTGGCCGAGCCGGGTTCCGTCGGGCTCGGTGTAGGACCACGACCGCGCGAGCTGGTGCTCGTGATAGGCGCGCACCCGCCCGGCGGCGGCCTGCAGCGCGTCGCGCTGCGCCGCGCCCAGCGCGGCGAACGCCGCCTCGAGCTCGGCGCGCGGCAGCTCGAGCGCGGCCGC
>JBDHRX010000154.1:0-6045 GCA_039807785.1 Burkholderiaceae bacterium | reverse complement strand
CCCCGCGGGCATCGCCCGCGCCGGGAACGGCCATGCCGCGCGGCCCCGGCGCTAGGGCATCGCGCCGCCCGGGCGTCCGGCGCCGCATCGGTGTCGCGCTCGGCAGCGGCTCGGCGCGCGGGCTCGCCCACATCGGCGTGATGCGGGCCCTGGTCGAGGCCGGCATCGAGGTCGAGGCAGTCGCGGGCACCAGCATGGGCGCCTTCGTCGGCGCGATCTTCGCCGCCGGCCGGCTCGACCGGCTCGAGGCCGGGTTCCGCGGTTTCGACTGGAGCGGCATCGCCGCGCTGCTCGACCCGGTGTTCCCGCGCTCGGGCCTGCTGGGCGGGGGCCGGATCGGCGACTTCATGCGCTCGCAGCTCGACGTCGGCCGCGTCGAGGACCTGCCGGTCCCGTTCCGCGCGATCGCCACCGACCTCGGCAGCGGCGAGGCGATCGCGATCGACCGCGGCGACCTGATCGAAGCGGTGCGCGCCAGCATCGCGGTGCCGGGCATCTTCACGCCGGTACGCAGCGACGGGCGCGTGCTGGTCGACGGCGGACTGGTCGACCCGGTGCCGGTGGGCGCCGTGCGCGCGCTCGGCGCCGACCTGGTGATCGCCGTCGACCTGAACCACGACATCGTCCCCGAGCGCTCGGGGCGGGCAGCGCAGGAGCACGCCCCGGGCGCGCTCGCGCAGGCCGTCACCCAGGTCCTCGCGAACTTCGAGTCGCTGCGCAGCCCGGCGCTGGCGCAGTTCCGCGAGTGGCTCGAGCGCGAGCCGCTGCCGGGCATCCTCGACGTGCTGCTCGCCTCGATCTACATCATGCAGGCGCGGATCACTCAGGCCACGCTCGAGCGCGACCGTCCCGAAGTGCTGATCCGGCCCGCGCTCGGCGCGGTGCGCTTCATGGCGTTCGACCGGGCCGACGAGATCGTCGAGGCCGGCTATCGCGCCGCCCGCGAGGCGCTGGAGGCGGCGGCGCCGCTGCTCCGGCCGGCCTGAGCCGCCCGCGCGCTCCGGCTGCGGGCGGGCTGCCCGCGCTGCGGCGCGACCTCGGCGCGGCCTCAGCGCAGCGACGGCCCCGGGAAGCCCAGCGCGCTGCCCATCGCCTCCCCGGCGCTCGCGCCGAGGCGGCGCACCAGCCGCTCCGCCAGGTTCTTGCGGGTCGAGAAATCGACCACTTCCTCGGCCTTGATCACCTCGCGCGCGACCGAGTCGACGCTTCCCAGCGCGTCGGCCAGCCCGAGCTCGACGCTGCGCGCGCCGGTCCAGACCAGCCCCGAGAACAGCTCGGAGGACGCCTTCAGCCGGTCGCCGCGCCCGCTGCGCACCACCTCGACGAACTGCCCATGGATCTCCTCGAGCATCGCCTGCGCGTGTCGCCGCTGCGAGTCGGGCAGCGGCGAGAAGCTGTCGAGGAAGCCCTTGTTCTCGCCGGCCGTCAGCAGCCGGCGCTCGATGCCGAGCTTGGCCATCGCGTCGACGAAGCCGAATCCCTCCATCAGGACGCCGATCGAGCCGACCAGGCTCGCCTTGTCGACGTAGATCCGGTCGGCCGCGGCCGCGACGTAGTACCCGCCCGACGCGCACACTTCCTCGACCACCGCGTACAGCGGCGTCTCGGGATGGAGCGCGCGCAGGCGGCGGATCTCGTCGTGGATGATGCCCGCCTGGACCGGACTGCCGCCGGGGCTGTTGATGCGCAGCACGACGCCGGCGGTCTTGCCGTCGTCGAAGGCCGCGCGCAGGGCGGCCACGATGCCCTCGGCCGAGGCCTCGCCGCTCGCGGCGATCACGCCCTTGAGCTCGACCAGCGCGGTATGCGGGCCGGTCTTGACCTTGCTCTCCCGCACCAGCCATCCGCTGGCCATCAGCAGCGCCGCGCTGAGCCAGGCCACCCCGAGCAGCTTGAAGAAGATGCCCCAGCGCCGCGCGCGCCGCTTCTCCTGGAGGGTGCCGAGCAGGAGTTTCTCGAGCACCTCGCGCTCCCACTTCGGGTTCCGCGCGTGCTCGCCCGCGGACAGGTCCTGTTCGCTCATCGCAGTCTTCCGGAGATCATCGGCCCGGCGCCGCGCCGGCGGCCGCCCTCTCCCGTCCGCTGCCGGGCCGGCGCGGCGGGCCATGCGCGACGTCCACCGAGGGCCGCCTGGCAAGGGAACGGCGGAGTATAGGCCCGCCGCGTCGCGACGCCGCCCGCGCCCAGCGCGTCATACCTTCGCGAGCAGCCTCTGGCGCAGCTCGGCGACCGAATCGACCACCGCCAGCGCCGGCGCCGCCTCGAGCGCGGCGCGCGGATGCGCGCCGTAGGTGACCGCGATCGCCGCGGCGCCGGCCGCATGCGCCATGCCGAGGTCGTGCGTCGTATCGCCGACCATCAGCGTCTCGGCCGGCGCGATGTCGAGCTCCTCGCAGATGTCGCGCAGCATCCAGGGGTCCGGCTTCGGAATGCCTTCGTCCGCGCAACGCGTGGTGAGGAAGCGGCGCGTCCAGCCCATCTGGTCAAGCGCCCGGTTCAGGCCGGCGCGCGACTTGCCGGTCGCGACCGCAAGCCACGCGCCGCCGTCGGCCAGCTCGGCCAGCAGCTCGGGCACCCCCTCGAAGGGCTCGAGCCGGGCGTCGCGCCGCAGGTAGTGATGGCGATAGCGCTCGACGTACGCCGGCATCCGGTCCCGGTCGATCGACGGCACCGCGCGACGGATCGCGTCCGGCAGGCCCAGCCCGATCACGTGGGCGGCCTGCTCGCGCGAGGGCACCGGCAACCCGAGGTCGGCGGCCGACGCGCGGATCGCATGGACGATCGCGGCGGTCGAGTCGATCAGCGTGCCGTCCCAGTCAAAGACGACGAGGCGGATGCGGCTCATGCGGACACCCCCCGCAATGCCGCCCGCGCGGACTCCGGTGCCGCGTCGCCGCGCGGGGCCCAGCTCGCCCCGCCGGCCGCCAGGACCGCCTGGAACTCCTCGGGCATCGGGGCCTCGATGCGCAGCCGGCGCCCGTCGTCAGGATGGTGGAACGCGATCGAGTGGGCATGCAGGTACATGCGCCGGAAGCCGCGCTGCGCCATCTCCCGGTTCAGCTCGAACCGTCCGTACTTCGGATCGCCGACGATCGGGCAGCCGGCATGGGCCAGATGGACGCGGATCTGGTGCGTGCGGCCGGTCTCCGGCCGGGCCTCGACCAGCGACAGCTCGCCCAGCGACGGCAGCGTGAAGCGGGCCAGCCCGGTGACCCGGGTGAGCGCCTCCTGGCCGCCGGCCTGTACCGAGACGCGCCGGTCGCCGTCGGGCGCCTCGTGGCGGCACAGCGGATAGGCCAAGCTGCGCGTGCGCAGCGGCCAGCGCCCCGCGACGAGCGCCAGGTAGCGCTTGTCGGTCCGGCGATCGCGCAGTTGCGCGTGCAGGGCCACGAGCGCCTGGCGCCGCACCGCGACCAGCAGGACCCCGGAGGTCTCGCGATCGAGGCGGTGCGCCAGCTCGAGGAAGCGCGCCTCCGGACGCGCCGCGCGCAGCTGCTCGATCACGCCGCTGGAGATGCCGCTGCCCCCATGGACCGCCACCGAGGGGGGCTTGTCCAGCGCCAGCAGCCACTCGTCCTCGTACAGGAGCGGCAGGCGCCGGGCGAGCCCGGCCCGGGTCCGGCGCAGCCGCTCGGCCCCGGCCACCGCGTCCGGGGCCGCCCGCCCGGCCGCCTCGGGTCCCGGCCGGATCGGCGGCACGCGCACCGTGTCGCCGGCCTGCAGCCGGTAGTCGGCGCTCTGGCGGCCGCCGTTCACGCGCAGCTGGCCGCTGCGGATCAGCCGGTACAGGTGGCTCTTGGGCACGCCGCGGCACAGCCGCACCAGGAACTGGTCGAGCCGCTGCCCCGCCGCGTCCGCGTCGATCGGCACCTGCCTGACCGACGCCTGGAGCGGGTCGGCCCGGAGTGGATCGATGTGCGGCTTTGTACGCGCGGGGCTCACGTTGCTATACTTGAAGTGTTGTGTGCGATCCCGGCCCGACCGGACCGGCCGCCCGACAGGGCTGCCTGCCCGCGTCCACGGACGTCCCGGCGAAGCGCGTCGAACCCGAGGTTCCGCGCACCGAGCGCCGGAATCCCGTATCGCGAGCACCGATTGTACCGGGCCGTCCTGCCGCGGACCGGGCGGTTCTGCCGAATGCGGACCGAACGCGATCGCCTGCACGACGCGAGAAGAACATTTCAACCGCGGTTCCCGGGCTCCCAGGAGCCAGGAAACGCGGGCCGATGCGGAATTTTCCGGAAAGAGAATGCGAGCCGGTGGCCTCCGAAGGCGGCCGGCAAGTGCCTGTGCGGTTCGTGAACCCGATGCCTGCGTACGCCGTCGCCGTCCCCTCCGGGCCCTGCCCGGGCTCGGGGTGCGCGCGTCCGCCCGGCCGGGCGTCGCGCCGCCCGTAACGCCGCTTCCCTTCCGCTTCCGTTCGCATCGGCCCGCTGGCCGACGCGCGCCGCCACGCTCCGGGCGCGCAACGGAGTCATTTGCATGAAGCGAATGCTGTTCAACGCCACGCACGCCGAAGAGCTGCGCGTGGCGATCGTCGACGGCCAGAAGCTGATCGACATCGACATCGAGTCGGCGGGCCGCGAGTCCCGCAAGAGCAACATCTACAAGGGCGTCATCACCCGCGTCGAGCCCAGCCTCGAGGCCTGCTTCGTGAACTACGGCGAGGAGCGCCACGGCTTCCTGCCGTTCAAGGAGATCTCGAAGGCGTACTTCAAATCCGGCGTCGAAGCCTCCAAGGCGCGCATCCAGGACGCGGTCTCCGAAGGCCAGGAAGTCATCGTCCAGGTCGACAAGGAGGAACGCGGTAACAAGGGCGCGGCGCTCACCACCTACATCTCGCTGGCCGGCCGCTACCTGGTGCTGATGCCGAACAACCCGCGCGGCGGCGGCGTGTCGCGCCGCGTCGAGGGCGAGGACCGGCAGGAGCTGCGCGAGACGATGGACCGGCTCGAGTACCCGTCGGGCATGAGCCTGATCGCGCGTACCGCCGGCATCGGCCGCGTCGCCGAGGAACTGCAGTGGGACCTGAACTACCTGCTGCAGCTGTGGAAGGCGATCGAGTCGGCCGCCGGATCGGCGCCGGGTCCGTTCCTGATCTACCAGGAATCGAGCTTGGTGATCCGCGCGATCCGCGACTACTTCACGCAGGACGTCGGCGAGATCCTGATCGACACCGACGACATCTACGAGCAGGCGCGCCAGTTCATGGCGCACGTGATGCCGGACACGGTGAACCGGGTCAAGCGCTACCGCGACGACACGCCGCTGTTCTCGCGCTTCCAGATCGAGCACCAGATCGAGACCGCGCACTCGCGGATCGTGCCGCTGCCCTCGGGCGGCGCGGTGGTGATCGACCACAGCGAGGCCCTGGTGGCGATCGACGTCAACTCGGCGCGCGCCACCAAGGGTTCCGACATCGAGGAAACCGCGCTGCGCACCAACCTCGAGGCGGCCGACGAGGCCGCGCGCCAGATGCGGTTGCGCGACCTCGGCGGGCTGATCGTCATCGACTTCATCGACATGGAGAGCGCGAAGAACCAGCGCGAGGTCGAGCAGCGCCTGAAGGACGCGCTGCACTACGACCGCGCGCGGGTCCAGACCGGCAAGATCTCGCGCTTCGGGCTGATGGAGCTGTCGCGCCAGCGGCTGCGCCCGGCGCTCGCCGAGGGCTCGCACATCACCTGCCCGCGCTGCAACGGCACCGGCTCGATCCGCGACGTCGAATCGTCGGCGCTGCACATCCTGCGCATGATCCAGGAAGAGGCGATGAAGGAAAGCACCGCGGCGGTCTACGCCCAGGTGCCGGTCGACGTCGCCACCTACCTGCTCAACGAGAAGCGCAGCGAACTGAACAAGCTCGAGGCGCGGCTGAAGGTCGAGATCGTCCTGGTCCCGAACAAGTACCTCGAGACTCCCCACTACAAGGCCGAGCGCCTGCGCCACGACGACGAGCGCCTGTCGAGCTATCGCGCCAGCCACACGGTGGTCGACGCGCCGGCCGAGGACAACTCGTACCTCGAGAGCAAGCTCGAGCCCGCCAAG
>JBDHRX010000153.1:0-6094 GCA_039807785.1 Burkholderiaceae bacterium | reverse complement strand
CCAGGCCGGTCCGGGACAGGTCTTTCCGGCGGTCACGATCAGCGTCACCAAGAAACCCGGCGAGAACGCGGTCGACGTCGCGCGTGCGGTCCGCGCCCGCCTGGACGGGCTGCGCAACAGCGTGCTGCCGCCCGATGTCGAGGCCACCGTCACGCGCGACTACGGCGAGACCGCCGCCGAGAAGGCCAACAAGCTGATCCAGAAGCTGGCGTTCGCCACCGGCTCGGTGATCCTCCTGGTCGGCCTGGCGCTGGGGCGCCGCGAGGCGGTGATCGTCGGCGCCGCGGTGATGCTGACGCTGACCGCGACGCTGTTCGCCTCCTGGGCCTGGGGCTTCACGCTGAACCGGGTCTCGCTGTTCGCGCTGATCTTCTCGATCGGCATCCTGGTCGACGATGCGATCGTGGTGGTGGAGAACATCCACCGCCACCAGCGTCTCGAGCCGGATGCGCGGCTGGCCGACATCGTGCCCCGCGCGGTCGACGAGGTGGGCGGCCCGACGATCCTCGCCACGCTGACCGTGATCGCCGCGCTGCTGCCGATGGCGTTCGTCAGCGGCCTGATGGGGCCGTACATGAGCCCGATCCCGATCAATTCGAGCATGGGCATGGCGCTTTCGCTGGCGATCGCGTTCACGGTGACGCCCTGGCTGGCGATCAGGCTGATGAAGCCGCACGCGGCGCACGGGGGCGGCGGCGGCGTCGCCGGCGGCCGCCTGCAGCGCGTGTTCGTCGCGCTGCTCGACCCGTTCCTGCGCAGCGCGCGCCGGCGCTGGCTGCTCGCCGCCGGCGTGTTCGGGGCGATGCTCGTCTCGGTGGGGCTGGTCGCGGTGCAGTGGGTGGTGCTGAAGATGCTGCCCTTCGACAACAAGAGCGAATTCCAGCTGGTGGTGGACATGCCGGCCGGCACGGCGCTCGAGGACACCGCGGCGGCGCTCCAGGACCTGGGCGCCTACCTCGCCGGGCAACCCGAGGTGCGCGACCTGCAGGGTTACGCGGGCACCGCGTCGCCGATCACCTTCAACGGGCTGGTGCGCCAGTACTACCTGCGCGCCGGGGCGGAGCTGGGTGACATGCAGGTCAACCTGGTGGACAAGGCGCATCGTCGCGACCAGAGCCATGCCATCGCCGCGCGCCTGCGGCCCGAGCTCGATCGCATCGCCGCGCGTCACGGCGCGCGGCTGAAGGTGGTCGAGGTCCCTCCGGGGCCGCCGGTGCTGGCGCCGATCGTGGCCGAGGTCTACGGCCCGGACGAGGCGGGCCGCAGCCTGCTCGCGCAGCGCATCGCGGGGGCGTTCTCGGCGACGCCGGGCATCGTCGGCATCGACACCACGGTCGAGGAGGACGCGCCGCGCGCGTTCCTGCGCGTGCAGCGCTCGCGCGCCGAATCGCTCGGCATCCCGGTGGCGACGATCGCGCAGACGGTGCATGGCGCGCTCTCCGGCGTCGATGCCGCCTGGCTGCACGACGGCCAGTCCAAGTATCCGGTCCCGGTGCGGCTGCAGTTGCCGCGTGAATCGCAGGTGGGGCTCGATGCGCTGCTCGCGCTGCCGCTGAAGGCCGCCGACGGCTCGATGGTGCCGCTTTCGGAACTGGTGCGCGTCGAGCGCGGCGTGATCGACAAGCCGCTCCACACCAAGGACCTGCTGCCGGTGCAGTACGTGCTGGGAGACATGGGCGGCGGCGTCGATTCGCCGCTGTACGGCCTGTTCGGTGTCCGTGGCGCGCTCGCCGCGGCGGCGCTGCCCGATGCCGGCGCGCTCGGCGAGTACTGGATCCGGCAGCCCGACCAGGCCTGGACGCAGTACGCGATCAAGTGGGACGGCGAGTGGCAGATCACCTACGAGACGTTCCGTGACATGGGCGCCGCCTATGCCGTCGGCCTGGTCCTGATCTACCTGCTGGTGGTCGCGCAGTTCCGCTCGTACCTGATGCCGCTGGTCATCATGGCCCCGATCCCGCTCACGATCATCGGCGTGATGCCCGGCCATGCGCTGCTGGGCGCGCAGTTCACCGCGACCTCGATGATCGGCATGATCGCGCTGGCCGGGATCATCGTGCGCAACTCGATCCTGCTGGTCGACTTCATCGAGCTCCAGCTCGCCGAGGGCGTCGCGTTCCGGGACGCCGTGATCCGCTCGGCGGCGGTGCGCGCGCAGCCGATCGCGCTGACCGGCGTCGCCGCGATGATCGGGGCCTTCTTCATCCTCGACGACCCGATCTTCAACGGGCTCGCCGTTTCGCTGATCTTCGGGATCCTGGTCTCGACGCTGCTGACGCTGGTCGTGATCCCGGTGCTGTTCTACGCGTTCTACCGCAAGCGCCACGAGGCCCGCGCGGCCCGTGGAACCGATTCCCCGTGATGTCCGCCTGTCCCGATCCCTTCCCCAACCTTCGCATGGAGTGCGTCATGAACGTCGAACGCCTGATCCGGATCCTCGCCGGCTCCTTCATCCTGGTCTCGCTGGCGCTGGGCGTCGAGGGCAGCCCGGTGTTCGTCTCCAAATGGTTCCTCGCGTTCACGGCCTTCGTCGGCCTGAACCTGTTCCAGTTCGGGTTCAGCAACCTGTGCCCGCTCGGTATGATCCTGAAGAAGCTCGGCGTGCCCGACACGCCGTCGAGCTGCTCGCGTTGAGCGTCCGAGGCCTCGCCATGACCGGTTCCGACTCGCCGCTGAAGTTCCTCGCCCCCGGCTGGTTCTCGATCGTGATGGGGCTGAGCGGCCTCGCGCTCGCCTGGCACCGCGCCGAGGCCGTGCTCGGCGAGGGCGCGCGCGCCGCGTCGGCGGCGCTGGCGGTGCTCGCTGCGGCGGTCTTCGCGCTCCTGCTCGGGCTGAGCGCGCTGCGCGCACGGCGGCATCCGCAGGCCGTCGCCGACGACCTCGCGCACCCGGTGCGGCACGTCTTCGTCGCGGCGATCCCGATCTCGGTGCTCTTGCTCGCCGGGCTGTGGGTCGCGCTGGTCGGGCCCGGCCCGGTCGTCGCGGCGGTCTGGGGGCTCGCCAGCCTCGCGCAGCTCGCGGTGACGCTGTGGGTGCTGGCGCGCTGGCTGCGGGGTGGTCCGCCGGGCGGCCTCGCCTGGGCGTCGCTGACGCCGGCGCTGATCGTGCCGATCGTCGGCAACGTGCTGGTGCCGCTGTCGGGCGTCCCGCTCGGCCAGACGGCGCTGTCGGCCGCGCAGGCCGGGATCGGGCTGCTGTTCTGGCCGGTGGTGCTGGTCCTGCTGCTGGCGAGGATCACCCAGGCGGGCCTGTGGCCCGAGCGGCTGGCGCCGACGATCTTCATCACTATCGCGCCGCCGGCGGTGCTCGGCCTGGACGCGCTGCAGTTCGGCGCGCCGGCGCCGGTCGCGTGGGCGGCGTGGGGCATGGCGTCGTTCTTCCTGCTGTGGGCGCTCACGCAGGCGCGGCGCATCGTCGCGCTCGAGTTCGGGGTCGTCAACTGGGCCGTGTCGTTCCCGCTGGCCGCGTTCACCGCGCTCAGCTTCCGGCTGGCCGAGCCGGCGCAGGGCGGCGGACCGGCGATGCGCCTGTTCGCGCTGTTCGCGCTGGCCGCCGCCTCGGTCGTGATCGCCGGGCTGGTGCTGGGCACGGTGCGCGGGCTGCGGCAGCGGCGCCTGCTGCGGCCGGAGCCGCCGCTCGTGGCGCAACCCGCGGCATCTGGAGGACAATCGCGATGACTTCCACGGACGGCCCCTGCACCATGACCGTACTGAAAGATGAAGCGTCGCGTACCGACCTGCTGAACCGGCTGCGCCGCGCCGAAGGCCAGCTGCGCGGGATCCAGCGCATGGTCGACGAGGGCGAGGACTGCATGCAGATCGCCCAGCAGCTGTCCGCGGTGCGCAAGGCGCTCGACAGCGCCTACGTGCGCATGACGGTGTGCTTCATGGAGCAGGAGCTGTCGTCGAAGCTGCGCGACGGCAAGGGCCGGCAGGTCGACCTCGGGCAGTTGCTCGGCAACGTCGAGGTGCTGCTGGGCAAGGTTCGCTAGGGCCGTCGCGGGCGAACGGCAGCACGCCCGCCGGCACGTCCGACCTCCGCCGCACCGCCGTCCCGGCAACGAGCAGGCGCCGCGATGCACTGGCCCGTGCCGCTGTCGCCGCTCGAGCACGGCGCGCTCGTCTTCGTCGGGCTGCTGACCTACGTCATGGCGACCCGGATCCGCCGGCAGCGGCGCCATCCGTCGGCCGCGATCGCCTGGGTGCTGGCGATCGTGTTGCTGCCCTACCTGGGGCTGCCGCTGTTTCTGGCCTTCGGCACGCGCAAGCTGGTGCGCGCCGGGCGCGGCACGTCCGCGGCGGCATCGGCGCCGGCGCCGGTCGACGGTCCCGACTGGGCGCTGACCTTGCTGGCGGCGCTGGGCGTGCCGCCGCCGGTGCGCAATCGCGCGGTCGCGTTCCAGTCCGACGGCGAGGCCGCACTGCGCGAGCTGGTCGCGCTGATCGACGGCGCGCGCGACCGGGTCGACCTCAGCACTTTCGTCCTCGCCGACGATGCGGCCGGGGGCGCGGTGGCCGATGCGCTGCTCCGGGCCGCCGCGCGCGGCCTGCCGGTGCGCGTGCTGATCGACGGGATCGGCGGCCTGCGCACCTCGCGCCGGATGGTGCGCGCGCTGTGCGCCGGCGGCGTCCAGGTGCGCCGGTTCATGCCGGTGCTGCGCAATCCCGTGCGCGGCCGGACCAACCTGCGCAACCATCGCAAGCTGGTCGTGGTCGACGGCGCCGCGGTCTGGAGCGGCGGGCGCAATCTCGCGTCCGAGTACTTCGGCGGCGCGCCGGGCCGGCCCGCCTGGCATGACCTGAGCTTCGTGGTCCGGGGCCCGCTCGCGGCCCAGGCCGGGGCGATCCTCGACGGCGACTGGTCGGCGGCCTCGGGGCGGGTCGCCCTGAGGCCGCCGCTCGCGCCGCCGCCTTCCGGAGCGCGCGACGGACCGGGCGCCCAGCTGGTCCCGAGCGGGCCCGACCTCGCCGACGACACCGTGCATGCGCTGCTGCTCGCGGCGGCGTACCAGGCGCGTGAGCGCATCCTGGCCGCGACGCCGTATTTCGTGCCGGACGATGCGCTGCTGGCGGCCTGGTGCATCGCGTGCCGGCGCGGCGTGCGCCTGACGCTGGTGCTGCCGGCGCGGTCGAATCACCGCATGGCCGACTGGGCGCGCGAGCGCGCGCTGCGCGAGCTGGTCGCGGCGGGGGCGCGGGTGATGCTGTATCCGGCGATGCTGCACGCCAAGGCGGTGGTCGTCGACGACCGTCTCGCGCTGTGCGGCTCGGCGAACCTGGACGCGCGCAGCCTGTTCCTGAACTTCGAGCTGATGACCGCCTTCTACGGCGCCGACGAGATCGGCTGGCTCGGCGCCTGGATCGACGCCCGGGCGCAGGGTGCCGCCCCGTACCGGGCGTGCAGCCCGTCGTGGGGGCGCGACGTGTTCGAGGGCGTGGTGCGGGCCGTCGGGTTCCAGCTGTAGCCGGCGGGTCCGGCGCGTCGCCGCTTCGGTTCGGCCCCGGGCGCCGTTCCGGTCCCGCCTCAGTTCAGGAGCCGGCCGAGCGTCGCTGCGGCGATCGTCGCGACCCCGAGCACGAGGTTCAGGACCACGAGCCGGCGGATCCGGTCGAGCAGCGCGGCGGCGACCGGCCATTGGCCGGCCGCGGTCGCGATGCGCAGCCTCGGGTAGTGCCGCAGCGCGATCACCAGGAACGCCAGCGTCATCAGCGCCGCGATCGCGGCCATCAGGTTCCACGACAGCGGCGGGCGGGCGCCGGCGGAGATCGTCGCGGCGAACATCGCCAGCCCGCTTCCCCAGAGCAGGACCAGCGCGGCCCCGACCAGCGCGAAGAACCGCCCCAGCGCGGCGACCATCAGCGGGAGGCGCTGCGGCGGCACGAGCGTGGCGAGCGCGGCGGGGCGCAGGCAGAAGTGCGCGAAGACCATGCCGCCGATCCAGACGGCGACGGCCACGAAATGCAGGAACAGCCAGAACTCGATCATCGGCGGGATTCTCCGGACATGGCGCAGGCCGCACGGTGCGCGGCGCCGTCCGGCCGTGCGGCGCCCGCATGATACGCCGCAGCACGCGCCGGGCCCGGCGCATCGCCGC
>JBDHRX010000020.1:0-33898 GCA_039807785.1 Burkholderiaceae bacterium | reverse complement strand
GCGCGCTGCGCGAGCTCGGCCTCGACGCGCGCGAGCGCCGCGCCGATCTGGGCGGCTTCGTCCGAGCCGGCCGGCAGGCTGCGGTGGAGCCGCGCGAGATGGTCGCGCGCGCCCTCGAGGTTGCCGAGCCGGTACTGGGCGGCGCCCATCAGCGCGACCGCCTTCGGCTCGTCGGGATCGACCGCGAGCGCCCGCTCGAGCAGGGCCACCGGCCGGCCGGAGAAGTCGCCGCCCGCGAGCAGCGCGGTCGACTCGGCGAAGTCGGCGAGCAGGCGCGCGTTGGGCGGCAGCAGGCGCGCCGCTTCGCCGAACGCCTGGACCGCCTCGGCATGCCGGTTCTGCATGCGCCGCGCCTCGGCGAGCATGGCCCAGGCCTCGCCGTCTTCCGGCGCGTCGCGGGTGCGCTGCACGATCTGCGCGATCAGGTTCTCGACGTCGACCGGATCGGCCGGCTGCCGGGCCGCGCGCGGATCGATGTCGGCGAGGCCGGGGGCGCCGACGCGCTGGTACACCCCGAGCGCCACCAGCGGGACCAGGACGATCAGCGCGACGGCGAGCAGCGTGGGGCGTCGCGAACCGGTTCGCGCGGCGGCCGCGCGGCGATCCGCGGTATCGGGCAGGTCCTCGGCCACCTGGCGCAGCAGGTCCGCCTGGGCCTGCTCGGCATCGGCGTCGCTCAGCCGTCCGGCGGCGCGCTCGCGCTCGATCTCGTCGCGGCGATCGCGAAACACCGCCAGCCGGCGCCGCTCATCGTCGCCGGCGTCGGCCTGGAACGGGGCGCGCGCCGACAGCAGCGGCCAGGCGAGCGTGACGGTCGCCACGAGCGTGGCGACGGCAATGAAGACCCAGAGCAGCATCGGCGGGAGCGTGCCGGCGGGGTGCGGCGACGAAGAACGGATTCAGTGCCGATTGTCGCACACGGGTCCGCAATCCGGACGAGAGGCCGTGGTCGCGGCGCCCGGAACGCCGGCGCGCATCGGGTCCCGCGCCCCGTCAGCCGGTGAGCGGCAGGTCGCCGCGCGCGAGGCGACCGGCCAGGAGATCGAGGAAGCGGCTGCAGGCCCTCAACTGCTCGATCTCGACGTACTCGTCGGGCTGGTGGGCGACGCGGATCTGCCCCGGTCCGCAGACCACGGTCGGCACGCCGATCTCCTGCAGGATGCCGGCCTCGGTGCCGAAGCTGACGCGCCCGGCCGCCAGGTGCCCGCACAGCGGCATGATGGCCCGGGCCAGGTAGACGTTGCCGCGCTCGTCGAGCGCCGGCGTATCGAAGATCTCCTCGAACGCGATCGAGGTATCGGGAGAGACGGCCCGCATCGCCGGCAGCAGGACCCGGTCGCAATGGTCGCGGATCGAGTCGAGCACGTCGCCGCTGCGGGCGCCGGGCAGTGCGCGGATCTCGAGCAGGAACTCGCAGTCCCGCGCCGTGATGTTGTGGGCGGTGCCGCCCTCGATGCGGCCGACGTGCACGCTGGTGTGCGGGAACTCGAAGCCGTCGTGGCGGGCGGCCTGGTTCAGCCGCTTCTGCAGCGCATTGACGAACACGATGATTTCGGCGGCGATCTCGACCGCCGAGACGCCGCGATCGCGCAGCGACGAGTGCACCGAGTGGCCGCGCACCTTGACCCGGTAGCCCGCCGTGCCCTTGTTGGCGATCACCACCTGCATCGAGGTCGGTTCGCCGATCACGCAGGCGGCGGGCCGCAGCGGCGCGGCCGCCAGGTGCGCGGCGAGCTGGCGCATGCCGTGCATGTCGCTTTCCTCGTTGTACGAAAGCGCCAGGTGCACCGGCGTCCGAAGCCGGGCGCGCGCGAGCTGTGGCGCCGCTTCGAGCACGCAGGCGATGAATCCCTTCATGTCGGCGGTGCCGCGGCCGTGGAGCCGGCCGTCGCGCTCGGTGAGCACGAACGGATCGCTGTTCCATGCCTGGCCGGCCACCGGGACGACGTCGGAATGGCCGGACAGCATCAGGCCCGGCCGGTCCTCGGGACCGATGGTGGCGAACAGGTTGGCCTTGCCCGGCTCGGCGCCGTGCTGGACCATCGGGCGGATGCCGCAGGCCTCGAGCCGGCCGGCGGCCCAGTCGATCAGGGCGACGTTCGGATGGGCGCTGACGGTGTCGAAGGCCACGAGTTGCCGCAGCGTCTCGATGACCGGGTCGGTCGATGGGGCGTTCATGTCGGCGCGGTGCGTCGCCGGCCCGGCGAGCCGGCCTCGACCGGAGTCTACCGGCCCGGCCGGCGGCACGCCAGGAGGCGGGCCGCGCGCGCCGGCTGCGCGCCCCGCCTTGCGCTGCGGGCTGTGCGCGCTACAGGCCGAGCTTGCCCGGGGACAGCACCCGCGCCGGATCGATCGCCGTCTTGATCCGGCGCAGCATCGACATGCCGGCCGCGCCGAACTGCTGCTCGAGATAGGGCGCCAATCGCAGCCCTACGCCGTGATGATCGTTGATCACTCCGCCGGCCTCGAGCGCAGCCAGCGTGGCGGCGCGCACGATCGAATCGTGCAGCGCCAGCGCCTCGTCGAGGTCGTCGGGGCCTGCCGGGATCACGACGCGCGGATAGATCATCGAGCCCCATTCGTACCAGTGCGACAGGTGCGTCTTCAGCGTCAGACCCCAGCGCGGATCGGCGGCGCCGTGGATCGCGCCGGTGACCGCGTCGTACACGGCCTGGATATGGGTGTAGTCGGCGGCCGCGTCCAGCGTCATCCAGATCTGGGGCAACTGCGGGGCGTGCGGGGGATGGTAGAACGCGTAGCGGTTCTCCCACCAGGCCGTCCCGATCTCGGCGCCCAGGCCGCGCGCCCCGAGCTCGAGGCAGATCTCGCTGCACAGCGCCGCTTCCTCGGCGACCAGCCGCTCGTGGTGGCCGTCGACCATGATCAGCATGGTCTCTCCGTCGAGGCCGGCGCGGACCGCGCGCTCGAGGCTCTTGACCGCCGCATGCGCGTCGTAGAGTCGCATGACCGCCGGACGCAGGCCCTCGGTCATGATGCGCCGCCCCGCCTCGATGCCCGGTCCCAGGCCGTCGAAACGGAAGGCGGCGAAGCGACGGTGCGCCGGCAGCAGGCGCAGCTTCACGGTCACCGCGGTCAGCACGCCGAGCGTGCCCTCGCTGCCCGAGAGCAGTTGCGTGACGTCGGGCCCCACGCCGTGGCGCGGGATCGGCGGCAACTGGACCACGTCGCCTTGCGGGAGGACGAACTCGGCCGAAAGCAGGTGGTCCTGCATCGTGCCGTACTTCGTCGACAGCACGCCGGAGCCGCGCGCGGCGACGCATCCGCCGATGCTGGCCCACTCCGCGGACGCGGGGTAGTGCGTGAAACTCAGTCCCTGGGCGTTGAGCCAGTCCTCGAAGTCGCGCACGATCATGCCGGCTTCGACGGTGCAGGTCAGCGAGCTGCGGTCGAGGTGGCGCACCTGCTTCATCGCGCTCAGGTCGAGCAGGATGCCGCCGCAGTTCGCGTTGGCCGCGCCCTGGACGCCCGAGGCGCCGGCGACCGGCGTGACCGGAACGCCGAGCCGCGACGCCAGGCGCATGATCTCCGACACTTCCCGCGTCGATGTCGCGGTCACCGCGACGTCCTGGCAGGCGAGCGAACGGCCGAAGTGCGCATGCACGTAGGTGAGCCAGCTCATGTCGCCCGGGTGGCGTTCCCGCGCGGCGACGCCCGCCTGGACACGCTCGCGCCCGACGATCTGCGCCAGCTCGCCGGCCAGGGCGCGGGTGTCGAGGTCGGTCCGCGACGATGCCGCGGGATAGGGCATGGGGATCGGGGCGCTCATGCCGTGCCGCCCATGGTCTTGCCGGCGGTCCAATCGGCGTTGCGCACGTTCAGCTCGACCTTCTCCAGTTCGTGCACCGCGTCGATCAGGTGGTTCGCGAAGCGGTTGAACGCGATCTCGCCCTTGTAGGCGGCCGCCCGGAACGGATTGCCCATGATCCCGGAGTCGGTGAACTCGCCGTGCTCGAACGGCATGTCGAAGTACCGGTAGCCCTGGAACTCGATGTCGGGCATGCCGTCCTTCTTCCTCCATGCGTCGCCCAGCCAGGCCGGCGCGTGCGCCTTGTCCCCGAGCGCGCGGTCCATGCGGACCAGCCGGGGGTCGTGGCAAAGGCACTGCGAGGTCTCGAGTTCGCCGGCGTGCCAGCCGGGCGTCTCCTCGGCCGGTCCTTCCAGGACGTCCTCGAGCATGCCCAGGTAACGTTCCGCGTAGGGCTTGTAGTAGGCGATCAGCGCGCCGGTTTCGTTGCGCAGCTTGCGCAGCACCGGGTCGACCACCTTCACGTTCGAGCCGTGCCCGTTGACGAAGACGAGCCGGCGAAAGCCGTGATGGATCAGCGAGCGCCCGATGTCGTACAGCAGGTTCAGGTAGGTTTCCACCCGCAGCGTGACGGTGCCGGTGCCCTGTCCCGGCGCCTTGAGATGCTGCGGGCTGTATCCGACCCACAGCGTGGGCGTGTACAGGATGCCGGCCTTGCGGCCCGCGCGCTTGGCCACCTCGTTGGCGGTGATGCTGTCGCAGAACAGCGGCAGGTGCGGGCCGTGCTGCTCCAGCGACGCCTTCGGGATCAGGATCGTGTCGCTGTGGCGCAGGTATTCGCGGACGTCGGCCGAGCTGAGGTCACCCAGGCACCACGACGGGAAGTCGAGATCGAGGGCGCTGCGTCGCGGGGCATGCGCCTCGTCCTGGTGCGCAGGCCTGACATGGGCCTCGGGCCCGCTCGCCTGGCTCCAGGACGCTTCGTCGCGCGCGCCGGACGGTGGCGTTCGCGCGGGGCGCTGCGTCGCGGACGGCTTCTTCGGGTTGCGGGCAGGGCGGGTCGGCATGTTCGGTTCCTTTCCTTTTCGATCTCGACTACAGGCTGAAGGCGGTGCGCGCGGCCTCGAACACCGCGCGCGCGAATTCCACGTCGTTGACGTGCGCGTCGATTTCCGCGTACTCGATCCGGCGCTCGAGTCCGCGGCGCAGCTCGTCCCGGAAGGCGGCGTCCAGCGGCGGATCCCAGAACGGGCCGGGCCGGCCGTCCAGGTCCGTTTCGCAGTTCGGGATCGACAGCCCTCGCAGCGGGACCAGCACCGTCACCGGGCCCCGGGCCGCGCAGAGCTTGCCGGCGATCCGGCGCGCGACCTCGAGCTGTTCGTCGCGCGTGGCGCGGACGAGGGTGAACTCCGGGTTGTGGAAATACTGCGGGCGATCGCGCCAGGCCGGCGGGACCTCGTGGCGCGGGCCGCAGACCATGAAGTCGACGCATCCGGGCACGACGACCTGCGGCAGGCCGCGTCGTCCGGCGGCCTCGAGGCGATGCGGGCCCGCATCGTGGTATCCGCCCGCGACGTGAGCGGTGATCTCGCTCAGCGTGTAGTCGATCACCGCGTCGATGTGCCCGGCATCGATCTGTTCCTCGAGGGCGACGCCGCCGACGCCGTTGGCGTGGAACACGACCAGGTCGCCGAGGTCGGGCTCGAGCTGGCGGCGGATCCACATCAGCGGAGCGGTCGTGTTGCCCAGCATGGTCGCCCCCACCTGCGGCCGCGACGGCCGGCTCGCGCGCGACGCGACGCTCGCCTCGTAGTGACGGGCGGCCGCGGCGGTGGCGGCCGCGGTCGTGTCGAACACGCGGCGCGCGATTTCGTTCAACCCCAGGATGTCGACCACCGAGTGGACGACGGTGACGTCCTTCGAGCCCATGAAGAGGCCGAAGCTGCGCCGCCCGGACGCGATCGGCGAGACGATGGTCTTGGGCATGCCGAGCGGCAGCTCGTGCATCGCCGACGCGGCCAGCACGGCGCCTTCCGCGCCTCCGAGCGACAGCGCGCCGTGGATCGCGCCCTCCTCCCGCAACCGGCGGGCGACCTGCTTCGCGCCGCGGCACATCTGCTCGACCGCGCGTCCCCGGCTGCCGGACGCGCGCAGCGCGTCGATGGTCGTGCCGGCCGCGCCGGCCACGTCGCGACGGCCGATCTCGCAGGCGATGTCCTCGGCCTCGCCGAGGATGCCGACGTCCA
Organism: Burkholderiaceae bacterium; assembly: GCA_039807785.1. Classification (GTDB taxonomy): domain Bacteria; phylum Pseudomonadota; class Gammaproteobacteria; order Burkholderiales; family Burkholderiaceae_E; genus Zeimonas. The sequence continues at coordinate 27,886 of JBDHRX010000020.1, read as the reverse complement.
TGGCGATCGTTTCGCATCCGTGCTCGCGCAAGCGCTCGACCAGGTAGGCGGACTCCCGTCCCTTGGTGTCCATGGTGCCGATGACGAGGACGCGTGCCACCCTCAGTACCCGAAGACGTGCTTGGGAAGAGCGGTCGCCAGTTGCGGGAACACCCAGACAATGCCCAGCATCAGGATCTGGATCGCGACGAACGGAACGATGCCGCGGTAGATCTCGCCGGTCGGGATCTCCCGCGGCGTGACGCTGCGCAGGTAGAACAGCGAGAACCCGAACGGCGGGGTCAGGAAGCTGGTCTGCAGGTTGAGCGCGACCATGATGCCGAGCCACAGCGGGTCGGCGCCGAGGGTGATCAGTGCCGGCCCGGCGATGGGGATGACGATGAAGATGATCTCGAACGGATCGAGGAACATGCCGAGCACGAACACCAGGGCCATCACCACCGCGGTGGCGGCGTGCAGGCCGCCCGGCAGCGCATGGAGCATGCCTTCGACCAGCATGTCGCCGCCGAGCCCGCGGAACACCAGGATGAACACCGATGCGCCGAACAGCAGCAGGAAGGCCATCGAGGACAGCCGGGCGGTGGTCTGCGCGACGCCGGAAAGCATGCGCAGGTCGAGCCGGCCGCGCGACGCGGCCAGGGCCATCGCCGCGATCGTGCCGACCGCCGCCGATTCGGTCGGCGTGGCGATCCCGGCGAGGATCGACCCCAGCACGGCGACGACCAGCGCGAGCGGCGGAAGCAGGGCGCGCAGGACGCGCCACAGGAGCCGGCGTTCGCCGGCCGGGCCCGCCGGAATCGCCGGGCACGCGTTCGGCCGGAAGAAGGCGACTGCCAGGATCCAGACGATGTACAGCCCGGCCAGCAACAGCCCGGGGATCAGCGCGCCGAAGAAGAGGTCGCCGGTGGAGACCGGGTCCGGCGCCATGTTGCCCTTCCTCATCTGCGCCTGCCCGTTGGCGGCCTGGAGCATGTCCCCGAGGAAGATGAGGATCGTCGACGGCGGAATGATCTGGGCCAGCGTCGCCGACGCGCAGATCGTTCCGGTGGCGAGCCGGGCGTTGTAGCCGATCCGCATCATCAGCGGCAGGCTGATCATCCCCATCGTCACGACCGCCGCGCCGACGATCCCGGTCGAGGCCGCGAACACCGCGCCGACGATCACCACCGAGATCGCGACGCCGCCGCTCAGGCGGCCGAACAGCCGGCCCGCGGTCTCGAGCAGTTCCTCGGCGATGCCGGATCGCTCGAGGACCGTGCCCATGAAGATGAAGAGCGGCACCGCCACCAGAACCTCGTTCTGCATCACGGCGAAGAAGCGGCCCGGCAGCGTGTCGAGCAGGCGCCACTCGAACACGCCCAGGGCCGCCCCGATGCCCGCGAAGAGCATGCCGACCGCCGCCAGCGCGAAGGCCACGCCGAAGCCCAGCATCATCACCGCCAGCGATGCGGCGAGCAGGACGATGCTCAGGACATCGCCCAGACCGATTCCGGGCATGGTTCAGCTCCTGCGCAAGGTTCGGATCGAGCGGATCGCCAGCGCGAGCGCCTGCAGCGAGAGCAGGGCCGCCATGACCAGGAGCATCGACTTGAGGAGATACAGGGCCGGCATGCCGTCGGACATCGCCGACGATTCGCCGGTCGCCCACGACGCCCTCACCCAGGGCCACGCCAGCCATGCGGTCAGCGCCATCCACGGCAGCACCATCAGGGTCGCGCCCGCGAGGTTGACCCAGGCCTTGGTCCGCTCGGAGAAGCGCGCGTAGAAGACGTCGACTCGCACGTGCGTGTCGTGCTTCAGCGCGTACGCCGCGCCGCCCGTGAAGACGATGGCGTGCAGCCAGACGTAGAGCTCCTGCAGGAACACGAACCCCATGCCGAAGACGTAGCGCAGCGTGACGACCGCGAAGCAGACGAGCACGCAGGCCAGCGTCAGCCACGAGATCGCGCGCCCGGCCGTCTCGCCGAGGCGCTCGATCGCGTCGACCAGCGGGCCGGCCGGCAGCTCGCCGGCCGTCTTGGCGGAGACCATCAGGCGTTCCGCACGACGCCGCGCATGCGCCAGACGGCGCCGGGCATCAGCAGGCCGCGCGGCTGGACTTTCTTCTGGAATGCCGAGTACGACTCGTAGATCTTGCGTGCCATCGGATCGTCGGCCACCGCGGCGGGGATCAGTTTCTCGGCTGCCGCCTGCATCGCCTTGAGCACGTCGTCCGGGAAGGTGCGCAGCATCACGCCGAACTTGGTGGTCAGCTGATCGAGCGCCTCGGGATCATGGGCGGCGACCTCGGCCTCCGAATGCAGCAGCTCGGCATGCGCCGCCATCGTGATCAGCGTCTGGTCCGCGGGGCTGAAGCTGTCCCACACCTTCTTGTTGAACAGCAGCTCGAGGGTGTGGCCCGGCTCGTGGAAACCGGGGCTGTAGTAGTAGCGGGCGACCTTGTAGAGCCCGTAGCCCATGTCGAACCAGGGCGTCGCCAGCTCCGCCGCGTCGAGCGCGCCCGACTGCATGCCCGAGAAGACCTCCCCGAGGGGCATCAGCACCGGCGTGGCGCCCAGGCTCTTCAGGATCTCGCCGCCGAAGCCCGGATAGCGGATCTTCAGGCCCTTCATGTCCGCCAGGCTGTTGACCTCCTTGCGGTACCAGCCGCCCATCTGGGCGCCGGTCTGGCTGATCGGCAGCGACTTCAGGTCGTGCGGCGCGTTGAGCTCGTCCCAGAGCTTCTGGCCGCCGCCGTAGGTCAGCCAGGCGAAGTGCTCCAGCGGCAGCATGCCGAACGGTACCGTCGAGAAGAAGTTGTAGGCCTTCGACTTGCCGGTCCAGTAGTAGCCGGTGGAGTTGGCGACATCGACCGCGCCGCGCGAGACCGCGTCGAACATGCCCAGGGGCGGCACGAGCTCGTTGGCGCCGTAGATCCGGAACGTGATCCGGCCCTCGGTCGCCTTCGTGACGTTGCTGGCGAACCGCTCCACCGCGGTGCCGTTGCCGGGCGAATGGCGCGGCCATCCGAGCACCATCTTCAACTCGCGCTTGCCCTGGGCGATCGCGGGTGCGGCGAGGCCGGCCGTGGTGGCCGCCAGGCCGGTCCGGAGCAGGGCCCGGCGTTCCGTCTTCATGTCGCTTCTCCTCGGTGTGTCAGCTATGGGCGGGGGGTGGTGACGTCAGGGCGTCCGGCTCGTCCCGGCCGGTGCCGGTCTGCGCGCCGGCCGCGTCGTCCTGCTTCGGCGGCAGGTATTCGTGCCAGTACCGGTCCGCGATGCGCAGATGATCGGCGACGAGTGAGCGGGCCCGCTCGACGTCCCGGTCGGCGATCGCGTCGCGGATCGCCTGATGGTCGCGAATCGAGCGCAGGCAGACCTCCGGGTCCTGGAACACCCGTTCGCGCCAGTCGCTCGTCGCGAGATAGAAGGAGTTGGCGGCGCGCAGCAGGAACTGGTTGTGCGTCGCGGCCATCAGCGCGAGATGGAAGTCGGCGCTGGGCTGGGCGATCGACTCGCCGCGCTCGAGCCCTTCGCGGCACCTGCGGCTGCAATCGTCCATCCGGGCGATGTCCTCGGGGGTGCTGCGCCGGCATGCCAGGACGACGGCCTGCGCCTCGAGGATCGAACGGAACTCGTTCAGGTGGTCGACCTCGGCGTCGTCGAGATCGATCCCGAGCCGGGCCCGCATCACGATGGCGTCGAGGCTGCCGACCTGCGATTCGGCGCGCAGGTAGATGCCGGACCTCGGCCGCCGCTCGACCACCCTCATCGCTTCGAGGACCGCCAGGGCTTCGCGGATCACTGCCCGCGTCACCGCGAATCGCTCGGCCAGCAGGCGCTCGGACGGCAGCCGCTCGCCCGGCTCCATGTGGCGTTCCCGGACGAAGGCGAGCAGCCGGACGATCAGCGAGGCGACTTCGCTGTTCTCGGCATCGTTGCCCGCGGGTGGCATGGTCTGTGCTCGAATTGGCTATACCAGTCTGGTATGACCAGATTAGCTAGACCAGCGTTATCGCCTCCTTGATGTCCATCAAGCGAACCGGATCGGGCCCGCGCCCGAAGGGAGGGCCGCGCCGGCGCGGCCCGCAGGGCGGTCAGGCGTCTTCGCCCGGACGCCAGGCGGCGCGCAACCGGCTCTGGACGTTCGGCGGTGCTTCCTCGTAGCCGAGCAGCTCGAGCGAGTAGCTGCCCTGTCCGCCGGTGATCGCCTTGAGCCGTCCCTGGAAGTCGGACAGCTCGGCCAGCGGTGCCCGCCCGGTCAGCGTCGCCATGCCGGCGCGCGCCGTTCCGGTCCCGGAGACCTGCCCGCGCCGCGACGAGAGCTCGCCCGAGACCGGGCCGATCGCGTCCTGCGGGATCGTGAGCTCGAGCGCGACGATGGGCTCGAGCACGACCGGCTGGGCCCGGGCGGCCGCGTCGAGGAAGGCTTTGCGTCCGGCGGTGGAGAAGGCCACCTCCTTGCCGTCGACCGGATGGCTCTTGCCGTCGTAGACCGTGACCTGCACGTCCTGGACCGGAAAGCCCGCGGTCGCGCCGCCCGCCAGCGCCTGGCGCACGCCCTTCTCGACGGCGGCGATGAACGCGCCGGGGATCGCGCCGCCCTTGACCTCGTCGACGAAGCGGAAGCCCTCGCCGCGCGCGAGCGGCTTCACGCGCAGGAAGACCTCGCCGAACTGTCCCGCGCCGCCGCTCTGCTTGCGGTGCCGGTGGTGACCCTCCGCCGCGGCGGAGATCGTCTCGCGATAGGGAATCGTCGGCGGATGGGCGTCGACCTCGAGCCGGTGCTGCGCGCGGATCCGCTCGAGCGCGCGGCCGACGTGCAGCTCGCCCAGGCCGCGGATCACCGCTTCGTGCGTGACCGGATCGTGGTCGACGCCCAGGCTCGGGTCCTCGGCCGTCATCCGCTGCAGGATCTCGGCGAGCTTCTGCTCGTCGCCGCGCCGCTTCACGCGCACCGCGAGCCCGTAGACCGCGTGCGGCAGCGGCAACGGCCGGAAGTGGATCGCGGCGTCCTCGGGCGCGTCGTGCAGCACGGCGTCGAAGGCGAGCTCGTCGATCTTCGCGAGCGCGCAGATCTCGCCCGGACCGGCCGCGGCGATGGGCCGGGTCTCCCGGCCCTGCAGCAGCATCGGCGTGCCCGCCTTCACCGCCTTGCGGCCTTCGCCGACGTAGAGCTGGGTGTCCGGCGTGAGCGTGCCCTGGTGCACGCGCAGCACGCCGATGCGGCCGATATACGGATCGATCTCGATCTTGAAGACGTGCGCGAGCACGTGGTCGGTGGCGGCGCATGTCGCGACGAAGGATTCGGCGCGCGCGGGATCGCCGCCGGGCCAGCGCTCGAACAGCGGCGGGTTGCCCTCGGCGGGATTCGGCGCGAGGCGCACGATGAAGTCGGCGAGCTCGGCGATGCCCGCCCCGGTGCGCGCCGACACGAACAGGATCGGGACGATGTGCGCCTCGCGCAGGGCGCGCTCGAACGCGTCGTGGAGCGCCGGCGCGTCGATCTCCTCGCCCGCGAGGTAGCGCTCGGTGAGCGCATCGTCGACCTCGACCACCTGCTCGAGCAACGCGCGATGCGCCGCCTCGACGCTGCCGAAGTCGGTCGGGACATCGGCCGGTGCGAAGAAGCAGTCGATCACGGCGCGGCCGCCGCCGGCGGGCAGGTTCACCGGCAGGCACTCCTGGCCGAAGGCCGCGCGCAGTTCCTCGACGCGCGCCGGCAGGTCGACGTCCTCGGCGTCGATGCGGTTGACGACGATGAAGCGGCAGAGCCGTCGCGTCTGCGCCCACAACGCCATCCGCGCGGCGGACAGCTCGATGCCGTGCTGTGCATGGACCAGCACCGCGACCGACTCCACCGCGTCGAGCGCCGCCAGCGCCCGCCCCGCGAAGTCGGGGTATCCCGGCGTGTCGAGCAGGTGCACCCGCACGCCGTCGCGCTCGAAGTGCGCGCAGGCGAGCTTCAGCGAGTGCCCGTGCTCCTTCTCGAGCGGGTCGTAGTCGCAGACCGTGTTGCCGCGTTCGACGCTGCCCGCGGCGTTGATGGCGCCGTTCGCGGCCAGCAGCGCTTCGACCAGCGTGGTCTTTCCGACCCCTGCGTGGCCGACGAAGGCCAGCGTTCGCAGATTCGCACTCGGTTGCGCGGGCATGGGGAATTCCCTCGGAGTGGCGGCGGCTTGGGCGGATGTCCCGGAGCCGGCAGGCCTCGGCGCGGGGACGATCGTCGTGCGAGCAGGCCTTAGCATGAATCCATCGGGCCGGCCGGCGCAAGCGCGCCGGGGCGCCGGGGCGGGTATATAGTCGCCGCTTGTGCGTCGCAACAAGGACGGCGCAACCCCGCACTCTGGCCGGAGGCCGTGTCGTTGGACGAGAACTGGACGCTCTCGGGGCGTGATCCCGGGCCCGCGCTGGCGCGGCAGGGGTTCGCCGTGCTGGCGGCCGCGGAACTGTGCCGCGCCGGCGGCGTCGAGGCCGCCGCGCTCGAGCGCCTGCGGCCCAGCTGGGACCGGCTCGCGCCCGATCGCTACTTGAAGGACGGAGGCCGCTATCGATGGCGTCGCCACAGCTGCTTCGTCCACGAGCCGGAGGGCGACCTGCTGCGTCCGGTTCCCCATCGCGCGCATTGGCAGCCGCTCGACTACAACGCGCTGCACGGCGGCATCGAGCGGATGTTCGAGCCGATCGAGCCGGGCGTCGCGCAGGACGATGCCTGGTGCGGCCTGATCCGCCGTCTCGGGAGGCTCTTCGCGCGCGTCGCGGACGCCGACCGGTGGTATGTCGAGGCGCACCAGTTCCGCATCGACACCACCGGCGGGGTCGGCCGGCCGACGCCCGAGGGCGCGCATCGCGACGGCGTCGATTTCGTGGCGGTGGTCCTGGTGGCCCGCCACCACGTGCGCGGCGGCGAGTCGCGCGTGTTCGAGGCCGACGGGCCGCGCGGCCTGCGTTTCGTGATGAGCGAACCCTGGAGCGCGCTGCTGCTGGACGACCGGCGCGTGGTGCACGAGGCGACGCCGATCCAGCCCGACGGGTCCGGCGCGCATCGCGACACGCTGGTGCTGACCTACCGGCGCGGGGGATTCCAGGCGCCCTGACCGCGCCGCTCGATCAGGCGCCGGCGTCTCGCGCCCAGGCCGCGGCCGCGCGCCCGGCGGTGCGGCCGGTCGCGAAGCACGCCGTCAGCAGGTAGCCGCCGGTGGGCGCCTCCCAGTCGAGCATCTCGCCCGCGCAGAAGACGCCGGGCAGCGCCTCGATCATCAGGGTCGCGTCGAGCGCATCGAACGAGACGCCCCCGGCGGTGCTGATCGCCTCGTCGATCGGGCGCGCCGCGATCAGGCGCAGCGGCAGCGCCTTGATCGCCGCCGCCAGGCGCTCGGCATCGGCGAAGTCGTCGTCGGCGAGCCGTTCGCGCAGCAGCCCCGCCTTGACGCCCTCGAGGCCCGCGCGTACCCGCAGGTGGTTGGCGAGGGACCGGGTGCCGCGCGGGCGCGCGAGATCCGCGGCCAGCCGGGCGTGGCTGCGCCCCGGGCTCAGGTCGAGCCGCAGGGTCGCCGCGCCGCGCGCCTCGATCGCGTCGCGCAGGGCCGCGGAGAACGCGTAGACCAGGCTGCCTTCGATGCCGGTTTCGGTGATCACGCATTCGCCCTGGCGCGGCGCGTTGCCGCCGGCCTCGTCCACCCAGGCGACCACCGACTTCAGCGGCCGTCCGGCGTGCCGCTCGCGGAAGTGCTCGGACCAGCCCGGGCCCTGGATGCCGCCGACGTCGAAGCCGCAGTTGGCGGGGCGCAGCCGCGTGATCGCGACGCCGCGCGCCTCGAGCCACGGCACCCAGGCGGCGTCGGAACCCAGGCGCGCCCAGCTGGCTCCGCCGAGCGCGAGCACGACGGCGCGCGCCTGCACGCCGCGTTCGCCGTCGGGGCCGCGCAGCCGCAGGGCGCCGGAATCGGCGTGCCAGCCGAGCCAGCGGTGCCGCATCTGCAGCCCGACCCCGGCCTCGCGCAGCTGGTGCAGCCACCGGCGCAGCAGCGGAGCGGCCTTCATCCGGGCGGGAAAGACGCGGCCCGACGAGCCGACGAAGGTCTGCGCGCCGAGCGCGTCGGCCCATTCGCGCAGCGCGGCCGGCGGAAAGTCGCGCACGATCGGCTCCAGTTGCGCGCGGCGATCGCCGTAGCGCGACAGGAAGGCGTCGAGCGGCTCCGAATGGGTGAGGTTGAGTCCGCCCCGGCCGGCGAGCAGGAACTTGCGTCCGACCGAAGGCATCGCGTCGAAGACCTCGACCGCGAGGCCGGCTGCGCTCGCGGCCTCGGCGGCCATCAGGCCGGCCGGTCCCGCGCCGATCACGGCGACGTCGATCATCGGCCGGGCCGGGGCGGCCTCCGGCGATCCGGGTGCGGCGGCGGGCGCCACGGATCAGCCGGGTTGCCCGAGCGGCCGCCCGGGGTTCAACGCAGCGGCGTGACCTCGGGGTCGGCGTCCCAGGTCGCGGACGGGCGCTGCGTGCGCGCGAGCCATTTGTCGAGGGCATCGACGTGCTCGGCTTCCTCGCCGGCGAACTCGGCCGCGAGCCGGCGGACTTCCGGGTCGCTCGACTGGGTGCCGACCGAGCTGTAGTACTCCATCGCCCGCACCTCGTTCTCGCGCGCATAGCGCAGCGCGTGCCAGGGCTCGAGCAGGTAGTCGAAGGCCTCGTCGCCGCCCACTTCCGGCGGGCGACTCCAGCGGTACTCCCACGACCTGAGCTTGGGCAGCACGAGGTCGCCGACGCGCGCCTTGATCTCGTCGCGGTGCATCCGGGAGAAATGGACCATGTCGCGGAACAGGGCCGCCACCTCGTCGTTGCGGTGCGCCTCCATCATGTCGGCCAGCTCGAGGTAACGTTCGGCCGCCTCGTTCTCGAGGGCCACTGCATGGGCGAGAAACTCGGGCAGCGTGTAGCTCATTGCATCTCCTTGGGGCGGCGCGGCGCACCGGCGCCCGCCACCGGGAAGGGTGGCGCGAGCACGCCGGTTCGCCCTTGATGCAGGTCAACGCGGTCGTCCCGGGCAGGGGCGGCGCCGGCAACGCGGCGCTCAGGACCGGCCGCGCGCCGCCTCGTAGCGCGCGCGGTTGGCTTCGTTCGGCGGATACAGGCCCGGCAGCGTCGCGCCGCGCGCCACCTCGTCCATGATCCATGCCTCGAGCCGTTCCTGCTCGAGCGCGGCGGGCACCACCGCGTCGAGCAGCGCGGCGGGAATCAGGACCGCGCCGTCATCGTCGACCACCACGACGTCGTCGGGGAACACCGCGACGCCGCCGCAACCGATCGGCTGCTGCCAGCCGACGAAGGTCAGGCCGGCGACCGAGGGCGGCGCGGCGGTGCCCTGGCACCAGACCGGCAGGTCGGTGCCCAGGACGCCGCTGCCGTCGCGCACGACGCCGTCGGTGACCAGGGCCGCGACCTCGCGCCGGCGCATCCGCGCGCACAGGATGTCGCCGAAGATGCCTGCGTCGGTGATGCCCATCGCATCCGCCACCGCGATGCAGCCCGCCGGCATCGCCTCGATCGCCGCGCGCGTGGACACCGGCGCGCCCCAGGACTCGGGCGTCGCCAGGTCCTCGCGCGCCGGCACGAAGCGCAGCGTGAACGCCCGGCCGACCAGGCGCGGCTGGCCCGGGCGCAGGGGCCGGGTGCCGCGCATCCAGACGTTGCGCAGGCCTTTCTTCAGCAGCACCGTGGTCAGGGTGGCGGTGGAAACCCCCGACAGGGCGGCGACGACGGCGGGATCGAGGCTCATGATCGACTCCTGGGGTGCCCCTCCCGGGAGGGGGCGGCAGCTGCAATCGTATACTCGACGCTTCGATCCATCCCCAATTCGAAACCGGAGACCTTTCGATGCTCGAACTGCACTACGGGCCCGGCGCCTGCTCGTTCGTCCCCCACGTGGGCCTCGAGGTGATCAAGGCCGCCACCGGCGAGGACTTCGTCGCCCATGCCGTGAAGCTCCACAAGGGAGAGCAGCACAGCCCGGAGTACCTGGCGATCAATCCCAACGGGCAGGTGCCGACGCTGGTGGTCGACGGCAAGTCGCTGTCGCAGATCATCGCGATCTGCGACTACCTGGATCGCCGCTTCCCGCAGGCGGGGCTGCTGCCCACGGATGCCTGGGCCCGTGCGCAGGCGCTGTCGCAGTTCGCCTGGATGAACAACACCGTCCATACCACGTTCACCCACATCTTCAAGCCGGAGAAGTTCTGCGAGGGCGGGGAGGAGACCAAGGCGGAGATCAAGCGCGTCAACGTCGCGCTGTACCGCAAGCATCTCGAGCGGATCCAGTCCTGGACCGCGTCGGCGGCGCCGTACTGGCTCGGCGCGCGGCTCTCGTTCCTCGACGCCTACGCGCTCACGCTGTTGCGCTGGGGCCGCCTCGCGGACATCGACGCCGATTCGCTGCCCGCCTACAAGGCCTACGTCGACCGCGTGGCCGCGCATCCCGCGGTGGCCGCGGCGATGGCACGCGAAGGGATCCAGCCGCCCGGCGCGAAGTCCTGAGCGGAGCCCGCCGGGCTCACGCCGTGGGTGCCGGCAGGAAACCCTGCTGTTCCGGCGATCCCGGCGCTTCGTGCAGCGACGCGAGCCAGGGGAGCGTCGAGCGCTGCCAGATCTGCGCCTTCGGCGCGAGCTCGGCGCGCTGGGTCACGCAGCCGAGCCGGATGACCACCTGGGCCGGGTTCTCGAGCGCGGCCGAATAGAGCGGCGTGGCGCATTCGGGACAGAACACCTGGGCGCGGCGGTTGCCGCTCGCCGCGACCTTGACGTAGCGCTTCGTCTCGCCCCGGAGCGCGAAGCGGTCGGTGCGGGCCGCCACCGCGAAGCGGAACGGCGCGCCCGACAGCACCTGGCAATCGCTGCAGTGGCAGGCCATGACCCGTTCCGGATCGATCTCGGCGGTGAACGTCACGCGTCCGCAGTGGCAGGCGCCATCGATCTTCATCCCGATCCTCCCCGTGCGCGGCGATGCCCGCGGTCGCGGCCGGAAAGCCCGAGCATAAACCCGGCCAGCGCTCGCCCGGTGTGCGTCGCGTCGCGCGACGCCAGGTCGGCGGGCGTGCCGGTGGCGACGATCCTGCCGCCGCCCGCGCCGCCTTCGGGACCGAGGTCGATGATCCAGTCGGCTTCGGCCCAGATGTCCAGGTTGTGCTCGACCACCACCAGCGTGTTGCCGGCGTCGACCAGTCGATGCAGCACGCGGATCAGTTTCTCGACGTCGGCCATGTGCAGGCCCACCGTCGGTTCGTCGAGCACGTAGAGCGTGTGCGGCCCCGGGGGCGCCGCCCGGCCGGCGGCGAGCGCCTTGGCGCGCGCGCGGGCGACGCGCGGATCGTCGTCGCCTTCGCCGCGGGCGCGGACCCGGGCCAGCTCGGTGACCAGCTTGATCCGCTGGGCCTCCCCTCCCGACAGCGTCGGGCTCGGCTGGCCCAGGGTCAGGTAGCCGAGGCCGACGTCCCGCAGCAGCTTCAGCGGATGGGCGATGCCGGCGTGCGCCGCGAAGAAATCGAGCGCCTCGTCGACGTCCATCGCGAGGATGTCGCCGATGTCGCGGCCGCGCAAGCGGACGTCGAGCGTCTCGCGGTTGAAGCGGCGTCCGCGGCAGACGTCGCAGAGCACCTTCACGTCGGGCAGGAAGCTCATCTCGATGGTCCGCTGCCCCTGGCCCTCGCAGCCTTCGCAGCGGCCGGCGCCGGTGTTGAAGCTGAAGCGTCCCGGACCCCAGCCGCGGATGCGCGCCTCGGCGGTGTCGGCGAACAGCCGCCGGATCGCGTCCCAGAAGCCGACGTAGGTGGCCGGGCAGGAGCGCGGCGTCTTGCCGATCGGCGTCTGGTCGACCTCGAGCACGCGGGTGATGCCTTCCCAGCCCTCGATGCGCTCGACGCCGGCCAGCGCCGGGGCCGGCTTGCGCTGGCCGCGCGCGCGGACCTGCGCCGCGACGTTGGCCAGCAGCACGTCGCGCGCGAGCGTCGACTTGCCCGAGCCCGATACGCCGGTGAGCACCGTCATGCGGCCCAGCGGGAGGCGCGCGACGACATGGCGCAGGTTGTGCAGGTGGGCGCCGCGCAGCGCCAGCCAGCCGGGGCCGTCCGGCGCCGGCACGGGGCGCGGCGCGACGAGCGGATGCGCCAGCGGATGGGCGAGGAAGCGCCCGGTGAGGCTGTCGGGTTGGGTCGCGAGCGCCTCGTGGTGCCCGGCGGCGATGATCCGTCCGCCGAGCTTGCCCGCGCCCGGGCCGATGTCGATCACGTGGTCCGCGCGGCGGATGGTGTCCTCGTCGTGCTCGACCACCAGCAGGGTATTGCCCTTGTCGCGCAGCGCCTCGAGCGTGTCGAGGAGGATCCGGTTGTCGTGCGGGTGCAGGCCGATGGTGGGTTCGTCGAGGACGTAGCAGACGCCCTGCAGCGTCGAGCCCAGTTGCGCGGCCAGCCGGATGCGCTGCGCCTCGCCGCCCGACAGCGTCGGCGCGGCGCGGTCCAGCGCGAGGTAGCCGAGCCCGACCTCCGAGAGGAAACCGAGCCGCGACCGGATCTCCGCGAGCACGTCGCGCGCGATCTCCTGCTCGCGGCCGGCGAAGCCGACCTGCTTCAGCCACCGGAGGCAGTCGCTCACCGGCATCGCCGTCAGCTCGGCGATCGACAGGTCGAGCAGCCGGACCGCCAGCGCGGCGCGATTCAGGCGGCGGCCGCCGCAGGCGGTGCAGGGCCGGGGCGCCTGCGCGCCGTCGATCGCCGCCTGCGCCGGATCGCCGTCGGCCTGGAGCGCGCTCTGGTCGGCGAGCCGTTCGGCGATCGCCCCGATCGCCTCGGTGCTCGAGTCCTCGTCGGAGCGGCCCTTCGGGTCGAGCTTCGGCACGAACGGCAGATCGACGCCGGTGCCCAGGCAATGCGGGCACCAGCCGATCTTGGAGTTGAACGAGAACATGCGCGGATCGGGCTCGGGGAAGCTGGTGCCGCACGACGAGCAGGCGCGCCGGGTCGAGAACAATCGCGTGGCGAGGGCTTCCGAGGCCGCGCCGAACGCCTCCCCGTCGCCGCGCTCGACGGCCGCGCGCAGGCCCTCGAGCGGCGCCGCGACCATGGCGATGCCCTTGCCGAGCTCGAGCGCGCGGCGCAGCGCGTCGCGCAGCGGGACCTCCCCGGCCGGATCGACGACGAGGTCGGCGACCGGCAACTCGATGTCGTGCTCGACGTAGCGGTCGAGCCGCGGGAACCGGTCGGTGGGCAGGAACCGGCCGTCGACGCGCAGGTGGCCGAATCCCCGGGCTTTCGCCCATTTCGCGAGGTCGGTATAGACCCCCTTGCGCGCGACCACCAGCGGAGCCAGCAGCCCGATGTGCCGTCCGCGGTAGTCGCGCAGGATCCGCGCGGCGATGGCATCGAAGTCCTGCGGCTCGATCTTTACGCCGCAGTCGGGGCAGTACTGCTGTCCGAGCTTGACGTACAGCAGCCGCAGGAAATGGTAGATCTCGGTCAGCGTCGCGACCGTGCTCTTGCGGCCGCCGCGGCTGGTGCGCTGCTCGATCGCCACCGTCGGCGGAATGCCGAAGACGCCGTCGACGTCCGGGCGGGAGGCGGGCTGGACGAACTGCCGCGCGTAGGCGTTGAGCGACTCCAGGTAGCGCCGCTGTCCCTCGCCGAAGACGACGTCGAAGGCCAGCGTCGACTTGCCGGAGCCCGAGACGCCGGTGATCACCGTCAGCGTGTCGCGCGGGATCTCGACGTCGATGTTCTTCAGGTTGTGCTCGCGCGCGTGGTGCACGAAGATCGCCTCGCGCGCGCGCTCGCGCAGGGCGCTCTGGAGCGATCTTTCCGCCGACTCTCCGGCCCGTGAACGGTCGGCGGGCCGAAGGGCGTCCGCGTACTGCGCCAGGGCTTTCCCGGTGTGCGTGCGCGCTTCCCCGGCCAACCGGTCGGGGGGGCCGGCGGCGACGACCCGGCCGCCGGCGTCGCCGCCCTCGGGGCCGAGGTCGATCAGCCAGTCGGCGGCGCGGATCACGTCGAGATTGTGCTCGATGACGAGCAGCGAGTGCCCGGCCGCCAGCAGCTTGCGGAACGCGCGCAGCAGTTTCGCGACGTCGTCGAAGTGCAGGCCGGTGGTGGGTTCGTCGAACATGAACAGCGTGCCGCGGCGTCCGGCCCGCGCGAACGCGTGGCCGGGCGACGCGGCCTGGCCGAGCCCCTGGCTCGCCGCCTGCGCGAGGAAGCCGGCCAGCTTCAGGCGCTGGGCTTCGCCGCCCGACAGCGTCGGCACCGGCTGGCCCAGGCGCAGGTAGTCGAGCCCGACGTCGGCCAGCGGCTGCAACCGGGTGCGGATATCGTGCTCGCCGGCGAACGCGGCGAGCGCCTCGTTCACGGTGAGGTCGAGCACGTCGGCGACGGACCGGGCGCGTCCGTCGCGCCCCTCGATCGTGACCTCGAGCACCTCGGCGCGGAAGCGCTTGCCGTCGCAGTCCGGGCAGCGCAGGTAGACGTCGGACAGGAACTGCATCTCGACGTGCTCGAAGCCGTTGCCGCCGCAGGTCGGGCATCGTCCGTCGCCGGCATTGAAGCTGAAGGTCCCGGCGGTGTAGCCGCGTTCCTTCGAGAGTCCGGCGGCCGCGAAGCGCTTGCGCAGCGGGTCGAACGCACCGACGTAGCTGACCGGGTTGCTGCGCGCCGTCTTGCCGATCGGCGACTGGTCGACGAATACCACGTCGTCGATCCAGTCGTCGCCGAGCAGGCGATCGTAGACCCCGGGAGACTCGGTCGGCTTGCCGCGCGCCTTGAGCAGCGCCGGCAGCAGCACGTTCTGCATCAGCGTCGACTTGCCGCTGCCCGAGACGCCGGTCAGGCACACGAGGCGCTCGAGCGGGATCTCGACCGAGACGTCCTTCAGGTTGTGCTCGCGCGCGCCCTCGAGCACCAGCCGCTTCGTGCCGGCGGTCACCGGCTGGGGGTGCCCGGTGTCGACGTGCCGGCGCCCCGACAGGTAGTCGCCGGTCAGCGTGTCGGCCGCCCGCAGCGCCTGCGGGTCGCCGTCGAACACGACCCGTCCGCCGCGCTCTCCCGGGCCGGGCCCGATGTCGATCATCCGGTCGGCGGCGAACATGACCTGGGGGTCGTGCTCGACGACGACCAGCGAGTTGCCCGCGTCGCGCAGGCGCTGCATCACGCCGATCACGCGGTTCATGTCGCGCGGGTGCAGGCCGATCGACGGCTCGTCGAGCACGAACAGCGTGTTGACGAGCGAGGTGCCGAGCGCGGTGGTGAGGTTGATCCGCTGGACCTCGCCGCCGGAGAGCGTGCGCGACTGCCGGTCGAGGGTCAGGTAGCCCAGCCCCACCTGCTGCAGGTAGCGCAGCCGCGCGCGCAGCTCGGTGAGCAGCAGGTCGGCGGCCTCGTCGAGCGGGGCGGGCAGCCGCAGCGCCTCGAAGAACGCGGCGACCCGGTCGATCGGCAACAGCATCAGGTCGTGGATCGACAGCCCCGCGATCCGGCGAAGCTGCGCATCGCTCCACTCGACCCCCGCCGGCATGAAGCGCTTGTACGCCGCTTCATCCGCGCCATGGGACGACGTTGCGTGCTCTGCTGTTCGCGCTGCCGGGGGAAGGCGGGGAGGATTCGAGTCGCGCCCCGATGGCGCGTGCCCCAGCGCATCGTCCGCCTCCGCGAGCGACCCGACCCGCCACAACAGCGCGTCGGGCTTCAGGCGCGCGCCGCGGCACACCCCGCAGGGCGTGTACGAGCGGTACTTCGACAACAGCACGCGGATGTGCATCTTGTAGGCTTTCGACTCGAGCCAGTCGAAGAACCGGCGGATGCCGTACCACTGCGTCTGCCACTTGCCGGTCCAGTCGTCGCCGCCCTCGATCACCCAGCGGCGCCGGTCCTCGTCGAGCGCGCGCCAGGGCACGTCCATCGGCACGCCCGCCCGCGCGGCGAACTTCGCGAGGTCGCGCTGGCATTCCTTGAAGCTCTCGGTCTGCCACGGCTTGACCGCGCCCTCCGCGAGCGTCTTGCCTTCGTCGGGGATCACCAGCCCCAGGTCGATGCCGATCACGCGGCCGAAGCCGCGGCAGGCGTCGCAGGCGCCCAGCGGCGAGTTGAACGAGAACAGGCTGGGCGGCGCCTCGGCGTAGGCGATGTCGCAGTCGGCGCAGTGCAGGCCGGTGCTGAAGCGCCAGCGCGCGACCTCGCTGCCCGCGTCGTCGAGCGCGTGGACCGACGTCCGGCCCTGTCCCCGGCCGATCGCCTGCTCGATCGCGTCGGCGATGCGCGATGCGTCCGCCGCGCCGGCGCGGAAGCGATCCTGCACCACGTGCAGCACCGGCCCCGCGTCGCCGCGCTCGCCGGCCTGCACGCGGGTGTAGCCCTGCGCTTCCAGGTGCGCGCGGATCTCGGCCTCGGTGAAGTTCGCCGGGACCGGGACCGGGAAGCTGACGACCAGTCGCGGGTCGCCCGCGGCCGCGGCGCGCCGGGCGATCTCGGCGCGCGCGCTCGCCACCGTGTCGCGACGCACCGGCCGCGCGCAGCGCCGGCAGTGCAGTGTCGCCGTGCGGGCGAACAACAGCTTCAGGTGGTCGTTGAGCTCGGTCATCGTGCCGACCGTCGAGCGCGAGGTCCGGACCGGATTGGTCTGGTCGATCGCGATCGCCGGCGGGACGCCCTCGATCCGGTCGACCTGGGGCTTGTCCATCCGGTCGAGGAACTGGCGCGCATAGGCGGAGAAGGTCTCGACGTAGCGTCGCTGGCCTTCCGCGTAGAGAGTGTCGAAGACCAGCGAGGACTTGCCCGATCCGGAAACGCCGGTCACCACCACCAGCTCGCCGGTGGGGATGTCGAGGTCGACGTTCTTCAGGTTGTTCTGGCGCGCGCCGCGGATGCGGATCGCGCCGCGCAGCACCGATTGCAGCGGCCGGCCCGGAGCCTCGTCGGAGGCGGGCACGTCGTTCGGGGGCATCGGATCGTCGGATGACTGGAGGCGGGCGCCCGAGTCTAGCAGCATCGCTTCCGGATGTCGGACAATGGCGGCTGTCTCATGCCGGACATTCGTCGATGACCGATCCCGAACCCGTCGCCCCGCATCGCTCCAAGGCGCTCGCCGGCGCGCTGGCGCTGTTCGCCGGCGCCCTCGGCGCGCACCGGCTCTATCTCGGCGCGCGCGCCTGGTGGGTCTATCCGCTGCTGGCGCTGCCCGCGCTCGGCGTGGCGCTGCGCGCCGAGCCCTGGTACCGGCACCCGGGGTTCTTCTTCGCCACGGCGGTCGTGCTGGCGGCGATGATCGAGGCGATCGTGTTCTGCCTCACCCCCGATGCGAAATGGGACGCGCGACGCAATGCGGGCTCGGGCCGGGCCTCGTCGAGCGGCTGGCCGTCCGTGCTGGTGGCGATGGCTGCGTTGATCCTCGGCGCCACGCTGATGATGTCGGCCCTGGCGATCGGGCTCGAGACGCTGTTCAATCCGATGGCCGGGCGCTGAGCGCCGTCCATGCCGGCCGAACCGGCCGGCCGGCGACTTGATACGATGCGGGGCATGAATCCCTGGCCCGCCCCGCCGCTGATCACCGCCGACTGGAAGGATCTCGATCCTGCCGAGGGGGTGGCGCTGGCCGCCCTGCTCGGGGCGGCGCTTGCCGAGCAGGGGCTTTCCGACGCGGTCGCCACCGTCCTGGTGCGGCGCTTCCGGGCGGTCCCGCTGTCGTTCTATCCCGGATGGCTGCTGGTCGAGTTCGAGGCGCGCCTGCCCGACGGCGGCGCCGGCCTGGCGAACTTCCTCTACGGCCCGGGCCGGCAGATCGTGCTCCTCGACGGCACCTCGGCGCCGATCCACCGGACCAACCTGCGCGCGCTGGCGCCGCTCGATGCGCCCGGGCTGGCGATCGACTACCTGCGCCTGTTCTGCGGCCAGCTGTTCGCCGACGAGGGACGCTTCCTGATCGTCGAGAGCGAGGCCGACCTCGGGTTGCGGCTGGCGGGCGGACGGGCGTCGCCGGCGATCGCCGCGCAGCTCGCCCCGATGCGGGTGCGCCCTCCCGCAGAGGGCGAGCCGGCCGACGGATGGATCGTCGACGCCCATATCCTCTACGGATCGACGCTGTTCTCGGGCACGTACCACCTGTCGTCGGGCGATGTGCAGATGATCGGCGACGAGGCGCTCGGCGAGGTCGAGGCGGAGGCCGAGCGCTGGGCGTCGCCGTTCCGCCTGGTCGGCGAGGCGCCGGCGCTGCTGCTGCACTGAGGCCGGCCATGCCGATCCGCCTGTCGCTGCCGAACGGTTCCTCGCCGGCGCTGCGCTTCCCCGAGTCGCTCGAGGACCCGGGGCTGCTGGTCGGCTGGTCGCTCGAGAAGCAGGCGCCGCGCCGCCCGATCGGCTTCTCGTACGGGAGCCCGGACAAGTCCCCGGCCACCGGCTACATCGATCCGGTGCTCCTCGCCGGCGAGGGGCACCTGATCACGATCGCGCCCACCGGCGCCGGCAAGGGCATCGGCTGCATCGTCCCGGCGCTGCTGCGCCACGAGGGGCCGGTGATCGTCGTGGATCCGAAGGGCGAGAACGTCGCCATCACTGCCCGGCGGCGCCGCGAAATGGGGCAGCAGGTGATCGTCATCGACCCGATGCGGATCACCGACCTCTCGGGCGGCAGCTTCAATCCGCTCGACCTGATCGACATCGATTCCGCGCTCGCGGTCGACGACGCGACGATGCTGGCGCACGCGTTGTGGGCCGGCCCGGTCTCCGACAAGGATCGTTTCTGGGTCGGGCGGGCCGGGCACCTGCTCACCGCCGCGATCCTCCACGTGCTGGCCGATCACCGCGACGAGGGCGGCAACCTCGGCACGCTGCGCCGGGTCATCGGCGAGGCTGCCGGGGATCCCTCGGCGCTGCTCGAGCGGATGAAGGAGTCCGCGCATCCCGAGGTGCGGCGCAGCGCGGCGGCGCTGGCGATCCGGGCGCCCGAGACGCTGGGCGGGATCATCGCGTTCGCCCAGGAATCGGTCGACTTCCTGCGCGGGCCGCTGCTGCAGCAGGCGTCCTCGCATTCGTCGTTCGCGATCGACGACATCACGCGCGGCGCGCCGCTGTCGATCTATCTGGTCCTGCCCCCGCACATGCTCGAGAGCCACGGACAGCTGTTGCGGGTCTGGATCTCGGTGCTGATGGGGGCGATCACCCGGCGACGCTCGCGACCGCCGCGTTCGACGCTGTTCGTGCTCGACGAGGCGGCGCAGCTCGGTTCGCTGCCGCAATTGCGCCAGGCGCTGACCCTGCTGCGCGGCTACGGCGTGCAGACCTGGAGCTTCTGGCAGGACGTGAGCCAGCTTTCGCAGCTGTATCCGGGCGACTGGCGCACCATGGTCAACAACTGCCGCGTGCTGCAGTGCTTCGGGGCGCTGAACATGAACGCGGCGCGCGACATGGCCGAGCTCACCGGCTTCGGCGACGGGCGCACGGTGCTCGACCTCCAGGCCGACGAGATGATCCTGCAGCTCGCCGGCGACGAGGCGGTGGTGGCTCGCCGGCCCAACTATCTCGGGGATCCGCCGTTCGCGGGCCAGTACGATGGGAATCCCTACTACGACCGCGAGCGGCCGATCCTGCCGAAGCCGCTCGCGGCGGTGCACTTCTTCGAGCGGCGCGAGCTGCCGGCCGTGCCCGGCGAGCCCGCGGAGCCGCCGGGCACGGCGGCGATCGACGAGGCGCAGCAGCCGTGCGCGCCGGATCCGTTGTTGGCGTCGCTGCTGCGCAAGTGGGGCAAGGCGTGATGGACACCGCGAAGGGGCGACGGCGATGACGACGGAACCGGCCAGGGAAGCGGCGGAGGTCGAGGCGACGCTGGAGCAATGGCTGGCGCGCGAACGCGAGGTGCGGTTGCTGATGGCGCCGCCGGGGAAGATCCCCGCCGAGGAGCTGGCCCGCGGCAATGGCCTCGAGTTCCTCGAACGCATCGGGCGCGGCGAGATCCCGTCGCCGCCGATCATGCAGACGCTGGATTTCGTGCCGGTGGAGGCCGAGCGCGGACGCATGGTGTTCCAGGGCACGCCGAAGCCCGATTACTACAACCCGATCGGCACCGTGCACGGCGGCTACATCGCGACGCTGCTCGATTCCGCGCTGGGCTGCGCGGTGCACACGATGCTCGACCGGGGCTTCGGCTACGCCACGCTCGAGCTGAAGGTCAACTACGTGCGCGCGCTCACCGACAAGACCGGCCCGGTCCGGGCGGAGGCGCACGTGGTCAACGTGTCGCGCCAGGTCGGCGTGGCGCAGGGCCGCCTGGTCGATGCCGCGGGCCGCATGTACGCCTGGGCGTCGACCACCTGTCTCATCTCTCCACTCCCTGAAAGGAAGGCGTCCTGACGCCGGTTCAATGCCATGACGACAAGCCGAACCATCATTTCGACCCCGGACGCGCCGGCCGCGATCGGTCCGTATTCGCAAGCCGTGCGCGTCGGCAACACCGTGTATCTGTCGGGTCAGATCGCGCTCGATCCGGCCACCGGGCAGATCGTCGACGGAGGCATCGAGGCGCAGACCGATCGCGTGTTCCGGAACATGAAGGCGGTGGTCGAAGCCGCCGGCGGCTCGCTCGCGCATTGCGTGAAGCTCACCCTGTTCCTGACCGACCTCACCCATTTCCCGGTGGTCAACGAGATGATGCAGCGCCACTTCGCGCAACCGTATCCGACGCGCTCCACGGTGGGCGTGTCCAGCCTGCCGCGCGGCGCGCTGTTCGAGGCCGAGGCGATCGTCGTCCTCGACTGACCGGGCCGGTCTCCCCAGGGTGGCGCGCAAGGCCGACGCCGGCACCCGGACCGCGCAGGCGGGGGCCGGGGCCGCGCCCGCCTTCGCGTCGCAACTCGCGCGGCTGGGCATCCGGCGCGAGCAGGACCTGGCGCTGCACCTGCCGATCCGCTACGAGGACGAGACGCGGCTCACGCCGATCGGGTCGCTGCGCTCCGGCGGGACGGCCCAGGTCGAGGCGGAGGTGGTCCGCCACGAGGTGGTCGCGCGCCCCCGGCGCACGCTGCTGGTCGAGCTGCGCGACGAGACCGGCGCGATGGCGCTGCGTTTCTTCCATTTCTACGGTTCGCAGCTGCGCCAGTTCGAGCCGGGGCGCCGCGTGCGCGTGCTCGGCGAGGCGCGCGGCGGGCTGTTCGGGCCGGAGATGGTCCATCCGCGCTATCGCCTGGTCGATCCCGGGGAGCCACTGCCGCGGGCGCTGACCCCGGTCTACCCGACCGTGTCCGGCCTGGGGCAGGCACGGCTGCGCGCCGCGATCCTGCGCGCGCTGGAGTCGCTCGACTGGCGCGAGACGGTGCCGCCGGATGCGATCGGCGCGCTCGGGCTGCCGCCGGCCGTCGAGGCGCTGCGCGCGATCCACCTGCCCGCGTCCGACACTTCGCCCGAAGCGCTGCACGAGCGCGCGACGCCGGCGTGGCGGCGGGTGATCTTCGACGAGCTGCTGGCCCAGCAGCTGTCGCTGCGGCGGGCGCGGGCGGCGCGGGCCGGCCAGCGCGCGCCTTCGCTCGCCGACGGCGCGCTCGTGCGGCGCCTGCTGGCGGCGCTGCCGTTTCGCCTGACCGGCGCCCAGCGGCGTGCCTGGAGCGAGGTCGGCGGCGAGCTGGCGGGCACGCAGCCGATGAACCGGCTGCTGCAGGGCGACGTCGGCAGCGGCAAGACCGTGATCGCCGCGCTGGCGGCCGCGCAGGCGATCGGCAGCGGCTGGCAGGCGGCGATGATGGCGCCCACCGAGATCCTCGCCGAGCAGCACCTGCGCAAGATCGGCCCCTGGCTCGAAGGGATCGGCGTGCGCATCGCCTGGCTGTCGGGCTCGCTGAAGGCTTCCGGGAAGAAGGCGGTGCGCGAGCGCGCCGCCGCCGGCGAGGTCGATCTGCTGATCGGTACGCACGCGCTGATCGAGGACTCGGTCGCCTTCGCCCGCCTCGGGCTCGCGATCGTCGACGAGCAGCACCGCTTCGGCGTGGTGCAGCGCCTGGCGCTGCGCGCCAAGCTGGAGGGCGCGTCGGCGGTCCTGCCGCACCAGTTGATGATGAGCGCGACGCCGATCCCGCGCACCCTGGCGATGTCGTACTACGCCGACCTCGACGTCTCGGTGATCGACGAGCTGCCGCCCGGCCGCAAGCCGGTGCGCACCCGGCTCGTGTCCGAGGGCCGGCGCGACGAGGTCGTCGCCCGCGTGCGGGCCGCGGCGGCGGCCGGCCGCCAGGTCTACTGGGTGTGCCCGCTGATCGAGGAGAGCGAGGCGCTCGACCTGCAGACCGCCCTCGACACGCATGCCGCGCTGGCGCGGGAGCTCGCGCCGTTGCGCGTCGGGCTGCTCCACGGCCGCCTGCCGGCCGCCGACAAGCAGGCGGTGATGGCCGATTTCGCCGCCGGCGCGCTGCACGTGCTGGTCGCGACGACCGTCATCGAGGTCGGCGTCGACGTCCCCAATGCGACGCTGATGGTGATCGAGCATGCCGAGCGCTTCGGGCTGGCCCAGCTGCACCAGTTGCGCGGCCGGGTCGGGCGCGGCACGGGCGAGAGCGTCTGCGTGCTGATGTATCGCGCCCCGCTTTCCGCGGCGGCGCGCGAGCGGCTGCGCACGATGTACGAGACCCACGACGGCTTCGAGATCGCGCGTCGCGACCTGGTGCTGCGCGGGCCGGGCGAGTTCCTCGGCGCGCGCCAGTCGGGCGAGGCGCTGCTGCGCTTCGCGGACCTGGAGCGCGACGGCGACTTGCTCGCCGCGGCGCGCGAGGTGGCGCAGCGGCTGCTGCGCGACGACCCGGCGCGGGTCGACGAGCATCTGCAGCGCTGGTTCGGCGGGCGCGAGGAGTTCCTGCGCGCCTGAGCCGGGCGGCGCCGGTCCGCGGGCGGTGGCGGGTCCGCTTCGGCGCGCTCGATTCAGCGCGCCTCGTTCAGCGCGTCTCGATCAGCGCGTCTCGATCAGCGCGTCTCGATCAGCGCGTCTCGATCAGCGCCGCGGCGCGGGCGATCGCGAACAGGCCCGCGGCGGCCGAATCGCCGTCGGCGACCGCGCCGCGCAGGCCGAGCCGCGTCATGGCCCTGGCGTAGCGCGCGGCCAGCCGGCTGCGCGCGACGATCGTCGGGACCAGGTCGCCGGGCGCCCAGCCCGCGGCGTCGCGGATCTCCGTCCCGACGAGGAGCCCCGAGACGTAGGCGGGCACCTGGTGCGGCGCCAGGCCGCCGAGCAGGGCCTCGGTCCGGGCGGTGAACAGCAGGTGCGTCAGCGATCCCGGGCGGGTGCCGGCGTGATCGACGCCCTCGTCGAACGCCTGCAGCGCCTGCGCCTGGTGCGCCGGCGAATCGTCGGCCGCGGCGCCGGTGCGCGCGAGGACCGAGTGCCGGCCGAGCAGCGCGTGCAGCTCGCCGGTCAGGTAGGTGCGGAAGGCGACGATCCGGCGCTCGCGGACCTCGACCCAGCGGCAGTGCGTGCCCGGCAGCACGAACAGCCCGTCGCGGCCGCGCAGCGCGCCGAAAGCCTGCGTCTCGCCGCCGCGCATCAGGTCCGGCGAATCGATCTCGCTGCGCGCGACGAGCCCCGGGACGACGCGGAACGTCCGGCCGGCCAGGTCGTCGAAGCGCGCCAGGCCCCGCGCCAGCGCGTCGAGGCTGGCGGGCGCGGGCAGGCGCCCGGCCTCGCGCCATCCGTCGATGCTGCCGACCATCCCGCAGGCAACGACCGGGAGCGCCGGCGCCGCGCGCAGCCACGGGCCGCACAGCGCCTGGAAGGCATCGAGGAAGCCGCCGTCCGGGATCGTCGCGATGCCGGCGCCGGACTCGGCGCGCGCGAGCGCCCGCCCGTCGGCGTCGAGCAGCCAGGCGCGCAGGGAGCTCGAGCCCCAGTCGAGGCCGATCAGGGCGGCGGCCGCGTCGCGGCCGGCATGCGGCAGCGGCGCGGGAGCGGGGGATGCGACCATGACGGCAGTATGCACGACCGGCCGCTTGGTATGATCGGGCCGAGGCCATGACGCTGACCGAACTCAAGTACATCGTTGCCGTTGCGCGCGAGCGGCATTTCGGGCGAGCTGCCGAAGCCTGCTTCGTCAGCCAGCCGACGCTTTCGGTCGCGATCAGGAAGCTCGAGGAGGAGCTCGGGGTCCAGCTGTTCGAGCGCGGCGGGGCCGAGGTGGGCGTCACTCCGGTGGGCGAGCAGATCGTCGAGCAGGCGCAGCGCGTGCTCGAGCAGACCAACGCGATCCGCGAGATCGCGGTCCAGGGCAAGGACCCGCTGGTCGGCCCGCTGCGGGTCGGGATCATCTACACGATCGGCCCCTACCTGCTGCCGCGGCTGGTGCCGCGGATGATCGAGGACGCGCCGCAGATGCCGCTGCTGCTGCAGGAGAACTTCACGGTCAAGCTGCTCGAGCTGCTGCGCCAGGGCGACACCGACATCGCGATCCTCGCCGACCCGTTCCCCGCCCAGGGGCTGGTCACGCTGGGCGTCTACGACGAACCGTTCGTGGTGGCGGTCCCGCGCGAGCATCCGTGGGCCAGTCGCGAGTCGATCTGCTCCACCGAGCTGAAGGAGCAGACGATGCTGCTGCTCGGCACCGGGCACTGTTTCCGCGACCAGGTGCTCGAGGTCTGCCCGGAGCTGTCGCGCTACTCGCAGGCCAGCGCCGGGATCCAGAAGACCTTCGAGGGCTCGTCGCTCGAGACCATCCGGCACATGGTCGCGTCGGGCATCGGCATCACCGTGCTGCCCTGGAGCGCCTGCGCGGAGCCGCGCGAGGACGACCTGCTGCGCTACGTCCCGTTCACCGCCCCGCCGCCCAGCCGGCGCGTGTCGCTGGTCTGGCGCAAGAGCTACACGCGCGCGCCGGCGATCGAGGCCCTGCGCCGCGCGATCCTCGAGGCGGGCCTTCCGGGCGTCACGCCGCTGCCGGACGAGCGTCCGGTCCACCACTGAACCGGCGCGCGGCGCCTTCCTGCGAGCCGGCCATGAGCGAGCGACCCCGCTATCCGACGATCGAGGAGACGATCGGCCGAACGCCGCTGGTCAGGCTGCGGCGCATCCCGGACGCCGGCTGCGAGCGCCGCGCGACGGTGGTGCTCGGGAAGATGGAGGGCAACAACCCGGCCGGGTCGGTCAAGGACCGCCCGGCGCTGGCGATGATCGCGCGCGCCGAGGCGCGCGGCGAGATCCGCCCCGGCGACACCCTGATCGAGGCGACCTCGGGCAACACCGGGATCGCGCTCGCGATGGCGGCCGCGCTGCGCGGCTACCGGATGGTGCTGGTCATGCCGGACAATCTCTCGCTCGAGCGTCGCCAGTCGGTGAAGGCCTACGGCGCGGAACTGGTCCTCGTGTCCGGCGACGCGGGCATGGAGGGGGCGCGTGACCTGGCCGACCGGATGCAGCGCGAGGGACGCGGGAAGGTGCTCGACCAGTTCTCGAACGACGACAACTGGGCCGCGCACTACGAGACCACCGGCCCGGAGATCTGGCACGACACGCGCGGGCAGGTGACGCATTTCGTTTCCGCGATGGGCACCACCGGCACCATCACCGGCGTCTCGCGCTACCTGAAGGAGCGCAACCCGGCGGTGTGCATCGTCGGCGCCCAGCCGGCCGAGGGGTCGTCGATCCCGGGCATCCGGAAGTGGCCCGAGGCGTACATGCCGAGGATCTACCGGCATGCGATGGTCGACCGGGTCGAGTCGGTGTCCCAGGCCCAGGCCGAATCCATGGCGCGGCGCCTGGCGGCCGAGGAGGGCATCTTCTGCGGGCTCTCGGCGGCCGGCGCCTGCGTCATCGCATTGCGCCTGGCCGAGCAGGCCGAGAACGCCACGATCGTGTTCGTCGTCTGCGACCGGGGCGACCGCTATCTCTCGACGGGAGTCTTTCCGGGCTGAGCGATCCGCGCTGCGGCGGCGGCACGTCGCGAGCGTCCCCGGCACCATGAACACCCAGCACGCCCCGTTGCGCGCGATCGCCCTGCTGGTGGGCGCCTGCGTGTCGTTCGCGCTGCTCGACAGCGTGGCCAAGTACCTGTCGCAGACGCACCATCCGCTGCTCGTGGCCTGGGCGCGCTACGTCTTCCACGTCCTGGTGATGGCGGCGATCTTCCTGCCGCGGATGGGGCGCGCGCTGGTGCGGACGCGCCGCCCGTGGCTGCAGACGGCGCGGGGCGTGTGCCTCGGGATGTCCTCGGTGTGCTTCTTCTCCAGTGTCGCCTACCTGCCGCTGGCGGAAGCGACGGCGATCGTCTCGATCGCGCCGATCCTGGTGACCGTCGGGGCGGTGGCGCTGATGCACGAGCAGGCTCCGCGCGGCACCTGGCTGTCGCTGACGGTGAGCTTCGCCGGGGTGCTGCTGATCGTGCGTCCGGGCAGCGCCCTGTTCGGCTGGGCAGCCGCGCTGCCGCTGCTGGCGGCGCTGTTCATCGTCGGCTACCAGCTGCTCACGCGCAAGCTCGCCGGCGTGGACAACGGGCTGGCGACGCTGTTCATCGGCGCGCTGGTCGCGGCGGCGATGCTGGCCGTCGTGGCGCCGGGTCGCTGGCAGATGCCGGACAATGCGCTGCAGGCGCTGCTGTTCGTCGCGATGGGCGTGATCGGCGCGTTCGGGCACCTGTTGCTGGTGCGCGCCTACGAGCGCGGTTCGGCGGCCTCGCTGGCGCCGTTCGGCTACACGCACTCGGTGATGGCGGTGATCCTCGGCCTGCTGTTCTTCGGCCAGTTCCCCGACGCGATCTCGCTGGCCGGAATCGTGATGATCGTCGCCACCGGGGTGCTGATGGCCGTGCTGCGCAGGATCGAGGCCCGGCCGATCGAGGACTAGCGCCGGCTCGCACGACGGCCGCCGTGCGGACCGGCCCTAGGGTGAGCGGTCCTGGGGCGAGCGGTCCTGGGGCGCCTGCGCCGGGCGCTGCTGCGCCAGCGTCCGGGCCAGCTCGTAGACGGCCATCGCGTAGAAGCTCGAACGGTTGTACCGGGTGATGGCGAAGAAGTTCCGGGCCCCGAGATAGTAGCTGGGCCGGTCGTCGCCGTTGGGCAGGTCGATCAGGGCCAGCGGCATGTCCGGCCCGATCGGGCCGGCGCTCGAGATGCCGTAGCCGGCGAGCTCGGCGATCGTGAACTGCGGCTGGATGCCGGCCTCGACCAGCGGCGCGAGCCGCCCCTCATCGTCGAAGCTCATCTCGAAGCGCACCGGTTCGCCGCTGCGCCAGCCGTGCGCGGCGAGGAAGCTCGCGACGCTGCCGATCGCGTCGGCCGGATTGGAGCGCAGGTCGATGCGCCCGTCGCCGTCGAGATCGATCGCGAACCGGCGGATGCTGCCGGGCATGAACTGCGGCAGGCCGATCGCGCCGGCGAACGAGCCGCGCACCGCGAAGACGTCGAGCCCGGCCTCGCGGCTGTAGAGCAGGAACTGTTCGAGCTCGTCGCGGAAGTAGTCGGCGCGCCGCGGGTAGTCGAACGCGAGCGTGGCGAGCACGTCCAGCACGCGGAAGTCGCCGGTGATCCGCCCGTAGATCGTCTCCACCCCGATGATCGCGACGACGATCTCGGCCGGAACGCCGAAGCGCTGCGCCGCGAGATCGAGCCAGAGGGCCTGCTCGTTCCAGAAGCGCAGGCCCTCGCGGACCCGGAGCGGGTCGAGAAAGCGGCTGCGGTAGACCTGCCACGAGCGCTTGAAGCCGGCCGGGGCGGGCGTCATCAGACGGATCGCCTCGTCGCTGCGGCGCGTCCGGGCGAACATCTCCAGCAGCTCGGACTCGATGAACCCGTGCCGGGCCGCCATCTCGGCGATGAACTCGCGGACCTCGGCGCGCTCGGCGTAGCCCGGCGCGGTCGCGGCAACCGGCTGCGGCGCGCGCTTGGCGCGCCGCTCGGCGCTCGCGGGCCCGGCCGCGGCGAGGATCGCCAGC
>JBDHRX010000152.1:0-6201 GCA_039807785.1 Burkholderiaceae bacterium | reverse complement strand
ACCGTGGCCCGCGGCGCCGGACCGTGGCCCGCGGCGCGCCGCGGCCGGCGCCCGGTCCCCTCAGGCGGGCGCGGGCGCCTCCAGCTTCCCGGCATGCAGCGCCAGGCGCTGCCCGCAGCGATCGGCCAGCTCCGCGTCGTGCGTCACCAGGACCAGCGTGGCGCCGGCCTCGCGGTTGAGCTCGAACAGCAGGTCGATCACGCGCGCACCGGTCGCGACATCCAGGCTGCCGGTGGGTTCGTCGGCGAACAGCAGCCGCGGCTGCGGCGCGAACGCCCGCGCCAGCGCGACGCGCTGCTGCTCGCCGCCGGACAGGGTCTTCGGATAGTGGTCGAGGCGGTTGCCGAGGCCCACGCGCTCGAGCAACGCGCGCGCCCGCTCGACCGGCCGGCGCTCCCCGGCCAGCTCCAGCGGCAGCATCACGTTCTCGAGGGCGGTCATCTGCGGCAGCAGCTGGAACGACTGGAACACGAAGCCCAGGTTGCGCGCCCGCCACGCGGCGCGCCCGTCCTCGTCGAGCGCGAACAGCGACTCGCCGAACATCGTGACCGTCCCCTCGGTCGGCAGGTCCAGGCCCGCCAGCAGGCCGAGCAGCGTCGACTTCCCCGACCCCGAGGCGCCGACGATCGCCGCCGTCTGGCCCGCGGCGATCCGGAACGACAGGTCGTCGAGGATGGTGAGCCAGCCGTCCGCGTCGCGGACGCGCTTGCCCAGATGCTCGACGATAATCGCGTCCATGCCTGATCGATCCTTGCTGAAAAGCCGCCCGCCCGGCGGCCGTCCCGGGGCCCGGCCCGATGCCGCCCCGCTGCGTTCCGGTCGTCGCGCGCTGCTGCGGGCCCTTTCGGCCTGCGCGACCGGGGCGAGTCTACCGGTTGTCGCCCGCGCGGCCCCGGGAAGCCCCGCATCCGGCCGCACGCTGCTGGTGATCGGCGACAGCCTGTCGGCCGAATACGGCCTGCGCCGCGGCGCCGGCTGGGTCGAGCTGCTGTCGCAACGGCTCGCCGGACGGCGCCCGCCCTGGCAGGTCGCCAATGCCAGCATCAGCGGCGAGACCAGCGCCGGCGGGCGCACCCGCATCGCCGCGCTGCTCGAGCGGCACCGCCCCGCGGTGGTCGTGATCGAGCTGGGCGGCAACGATGCGCTGCGCGGCCTCGACCTGGGCGCCACCGAAGCCAACCTCGCCGCGATGGCCGGCGCCGCCCGGGACGCCGGCGCCCGCGTCCTGCTGCTGGGCATGCAGGTCCCGCCGAACTACGGGCGCGCCTACACCGACGCCTTCGCGGCGCTGTTCCGCAGGGTCGCCGACCGCGAGCGCGCCGCGCTGCTGCCGTTCTTCCTCGACGGGGTCGCCGAGCGACCGGAGCTGTTCCAGGCCGACCGGATCCACCCCAACGAAGCTGCGCAGCCGCGCATGCTCGACAACGTCTGGCCGGCCCTGCGTCCGCTGCTGGGATAAGCCGCCCGTCCGTCCCCGCGGGTCCGCCCGGCGTCTTCCGCGGGCGGCCGAAGTATCATGGCGCGCGTGCCGTGCCCGAGTGGTGAAATCGGTAGACACAGGGGATTTAAAATCCCCCGCCGCAAGGCATGCCGGTTCGAGCCCGGCCTCGGGCCCCATGTTCCGGACTTCGTCGCCCGGACCTCAGTCGATGACCGACGACCGGCGAAGCGCCTCGATCTCGTCCGCGGACAGCCAGGCCGAGAGCGCCTTCGCCGTGTTCTCTCCCGTCACCGGCCGGGGCGGGGTCGGCCGCGCGGAAGCCGTGCGGCTGAAGCGCGGCGCGGGCGCCGGTTGCACCACGCCGTCGACCTCGACGAACGTGCCCCGCGCCGCGAGATGCGGGTGGCGCGGCGCCTCGGACCAGGTCAGCACCGGCGCGAAGCACACGTCGGTGCCTTCCAGCAGCCCGCACCAGTGCTCCCGGGTGCGGCGCCTGAACTTGCCGGCGATCACCTCGCGGCCGGTGCGCCAATTGGCCCGATCGAGGTGCGGCCCGATGGTCGCGCCGTCGATCTCCAGCAGGCGCAGCAGCTCCGCATAGAACTTGCCTTCGATCGGGCCGATCGAGATCAGCTTGCCGTCGGAGCACTCGTAGACGTCGTAGAAATGCGCGCCGGTGTCGAGGATGTTGTCGCCTCGGGTTTCGGTCTGCACGCCGGCCCCATGCATGCCGTACTGCAGGGTCGCGAGCGATGCCGCGCCGTCGACGATGGCCGCGTCGACCACCTGCCCCTTGCCGGAGGAACGCGCCTCGAGCAACGCCGCGAGGATCCCCATCGCCAGGTACGTCGATCCGCCGCCGAAGTCGCCCACCAGGTTCATGGGAACCGACGGCAGCTGGTCCCGGCGACCGATCGCCGCCAGGACGCCGGTCACGGCGACGTAGTTGATGTCGTGGCCGGCCGCCTGCGCGAGCGGACCGCTCTGCCCCCAGCCGGTCATCCGGCCGTACACCAGCCTCGGGTTCCGGCCCAGGCAGGCATCCGGCCCCAGGCCCAGGCGCTCCATCACGCCGGGACGGAAACCCTCGATGAGGGCGTCCGCCTTTCCGACCAGGTCGAGCGCGAGGGCGATCGATTCCGGCCGCTTCAGATCGACTTCGATGGAATATCGATTGCGCAACAGGAGGTCGTGCGACAGCGGCCGCCGTATTCCCAGCTCCGCCGGCCCCTTGCGGGCCACCCGGAGGACCGTGGCGCCCATGTCCGCGAGCAGCATCGCGCACATGGGGCCGGGCCCGATCCCGGCGAACTCGACGATCCTGATCCCGGCCAGCGGCCCCATCGCGATCGATCCTGCTGCGCTCGATTCTGCGGCCGGCAACGGCGACGGCCGCCCGGTTGCCTGCGAAAGCCTAGTAGAGCTTGATGCCGGTGGTCTTGACCAGCTCGCTCCACTTGGCGATCTCGGACTTCTGGTATTCGCCCAGCTGCTCCGGCGTGCCGCCGGCGATCTCCATCCCGACCGACCCGGCCAGTTGGATGATCTCGGGCTCGCGCATCATCTTGTTGAGCTCGGCGTTGAGCCGCTGGACGATGTCCGCCGGCGTGCCCTTGGGCGCGAACATCGCGTACCACACCACCAGATCGTAGCGAGTCAGCCCGAATTCGCCGAACGAGGGAATCTCCGGCGCGAATCCGGCCCGCTTGTGGCTGGTCACCGCGAGCGCCTTGATCTTGCCCGCCCGGATCTGCGGCATCGACGGGCCGACGTTCTCGACCGCATACTGGATCTGGCCGCCCATCAGATCACCGAGCAGGGTGCCGACGTTCTTGTACTGCACCGTCTCGCTCTTGGTGTCGGTCATCCGCCCGATCAGATCGATCCAGACGCGCGCCGTGGTATTGGAGGCGCCGAAGTTGAGCGCGCCCGTGCCCGATTTCGCGATCCGGATCAGGTCGGTCACGGAGGCCGCCGGCGCCGCGTTGTTCGCGACCAGGATCATCGGCAGCCGCCCCATCAGCGCGACCGGCGCCAGGTCCTTGGCCGGATCGAAGGACAGCTTCTCGTAGAGGCTGACATTCGCCGCGAGCGGGCCGTTGCTTCCCATCAGCAGCGTGTAGCCGTCCGGCGCCGCCTTCGCCACCGTGTCCACGCCGATGTTGCCGCCCGCGCCGGGCCGGTTCTCGACCACGACCGGCTGGCCCAGCCGCTCTGTCAGCAGCTTGCTGACCCCGCGCGCCAGGGTATCCACCCCGGACCCGGGCCCGAACGGGACGACGACGCGAATCGGCCTGGACGGGTATTCCTGTGCGAATGCTGCGTGAGCGAACAGCGCCCCGAAGGCCAGGGCAAGCGTCAACAACGGCTTCTTCATGGGTTCCTCCGTGTGATCCGTTCAATCCGGTTACATGGCCAGAAAGGCTTCCCGCATCAATTTCCTGGAAATCTTGCCGACGGCGCTCTTCGGCAGCGCATCGAAGACGAGCTTCACCCTGCTCGGTTTCATATAGGAGCCGATCTCGCGGGCGACCATGGAGATGATGTCCTGGTCGGTCACCTTGCTGCCGCGCTTGACCTGGCACACCGCGATCGGCGTTTCGCCCCACTTCTTGTCCGGCATGCCGAACACGCACACCTCGAGGACGTCCGGGTGCCCGGAGATGATCTTCTCCAGCTCCCCCGGATAGATGTTGTGGCCGCCGGAAATGATCATCTCCCCGACGCGATCCGTGAGATACAGGTACCCGTTCCTGTCGATCCGGCCCAGATCGCCGGTCTTGATCCATCCGTTGACGACCTTCTTGCCGGTCTCCACCGGGTCCATCCAGTAGGCGTCCATCTGGCCGTCGCATTTCGCGACCACCTCGCCGGTCTCCCCGACGGGCAACGGGTTCCCGTCCTCGTCCCAGATCTCCATCTCGGCGCACGGAAGCGGTTTCCCGACCGCTTTCATCGGCTCCGATCCGTCCACGACCGCGAACCATGCCTCCGGCCCCATTCCGGCGATCGGCACGGCCTCGTTGGTTCCGTAGGTCTGATAGAGGACCCGGCGCCCGAAGACTTCCCCCGCCTTCAGCAGCGTATTGATGCCGACCGGCGCCGACCCGATGGCCAGCGTCTTCAGCGCTTCCCAGCCGTAGCTCGACGCGTTGTCGGTGTTCGCCACCATGTTGAGCAGCGTGGGCGGCATGAAGGCATGCGCCACCTTCTCACGCTGCATCAGCGTCACGATCTCGCTCGCCTCGAGGCCGGACCCGAGGATCTGCCGCGCGCCCTGGGCCCATGCGGGCAGGAAATAGTAGGCGGACGCGTGGCTCAGCGGCGCCACGTGCAGCATCGTATCCCCCGTGCAGACGCGCGGCTTGAACGACAGGGTGTCGCGCCCGATCGCGATCCATTGACGATGCGTATTGGGGATCCCCTTCGATTCGCCGGTCGTTCCGCCGGTGAACTTGATCACGCACAGATCGTCGCCGCCGATCTGCGCGCGACTCTCCTCTTCGGGCTGGGCCGCCAGCCATTTTTCGTATTCGCCGTCGGCGACGATGATTTCCTTCAGGAACGGGTTCTCCGCCCTGGCCCGGTCCAGCCCGGCGGGAGGGGCCCCGGATACCAGCACGATCCGGCATCCGGACTTGCCGATCATCTGGAGATGCCGATCGACGCTGTTTCTCCAGTACAGCGGCACCCGGACGAAGTTCCCGATGGCGCACGCGAGGTAGAGATCGACGCCCAGGATGGTGTTGTCATCCAGCATGCCGACCCGGTCTCCCGGCAACAGGCCGATCGACCGGAGCCCGTTGTAGCACCTCAGGCCCCTGCGCCAGCACGCTTCGAACGTGTATTCCCTGCCGCCCACCACGACGGCCGGTCGGCTCGCGTAGTAGCTCGCCCCCCGGCGCAGAATCGATCCGACATCCATATGCAGCCCTCTGGTCAAGCCACGCCCTATCGGGCCTCGCTCCCGCTTCCCGGGGTTCCCGCGTTGCCGGCGGGCGGGCGGAACTTCGCCTTCGGGGCGATCGCGCGCGTATGCGCGGCACGCGCCACCAGCGTCTGCCCCTCGAACGACTCGACCTCGAGCTCGATGCGCCGGCCCGACACCTGCCGCACGGTGGCCCGCGTCACGATCTCGGCCCCGGCGTAGGACGGTTGCAGATGCTCGAACGTCATCCGGATCCCCACCGAGGTCAGGTCCTCGGGCAGATCCCGCTCCACCAGCCGCAGGCTCGCGATCTCCATCAGGGAGACCACCGCCGGCGACGCCAGCACCACGATGTCCGGTTTCCCGTAGCGGGGGGTCAGCAACGAATCGTCGACCGTCCTGACGATCTCCAGGCTCGCTCCCTCGGCCGGCAGCTTCGGTTCCCCGCTGCTCATGCCGGTACCCTCCTCTCGTCCGTGACCGCCTTCACCGTCGCCTCCCCGGTGCCCTTGACGATTCCCCCTTCGTCGACCAGCCAGAGCTGGATCCTCGCGCTGCCGTCGCCGATCGAATGGACCTTGCTGAAGCTGATCAGCGTCTCGTTCGGGTACACCGCCCGGCGCTGCACGTTCTCGTAGTCGCTGATCCACCAGCCCGGCCCGAGCGATTCCTCGAGCGCGGCGACCATGACCGAGGCCAGTTGCGGACCCGCCACGATGTTGCGGCCGCCGCCGTACCGGTGCGACCTGGCGAAGTCCGGGTCGTAGTGCGTCGGCGAGTACTCGTCCACCGCGGCCAGCCATCCCATCATCGACATCCAGGTGAGCTTCGG
>JBDHRX010000151.1:0-6232 GCA_039807785.1 Burkholderiaceae bacterium | reverse complement strand
GTTACGCGAGAAGAACTCGCGACCGTCACCCGCGTCATGAATCAGATCGGCCAGGTTCTCGATGCCCTGACTCATCCGGTAGTCTTGAATGACCGGATTGAACCGGCAGGCCTGCTTAACCGTCTTGATCATGAACGCTCTCCACTCTTGTTCTCGGTTTCGGAGTCGGGGATGGCAATGCCTCGTTGCTCGCAGTAGTCGCGAATCAGAACCTCGATCATGTTCGCGATGGAGCGATGCTCCGCGTGAGCTGCGATGCGCAATGCTTCCTTCAGGCTCGGATCGATCCGAAAGGTCAGCGTGGCGGTTTTGCTGTTGGCCATAGCCTCTCCTGACACCACTGCAAATGTACTGCAATATACAGTATGGTGTCCGTCCGCACAACGAACATGCGTCGTCCTTGGCGTAGCAAGCATTTGAAGTCAACTGGCGCTCGTCATCCGGACCCCGCAGACGAAGAGCGTCACTTTGCGGCAGGCCTCTCGATCGCGCAGTGCGATCGATGTTCCCAAGGGGGACGCAGTAGATAGCGGCCGATACAGATGCCATTCAGAGTCTCAGTCCAGCAGGTTGACGGGAGAGCATGAACGCGCTGTTTCCCTGAGAAGCCAAGGCAGATGTGTGTTTCTGGCCTAGTTCCGTCACGCTGCGCGACGGTTCTTCATCGACCGACCTGCGGACGCTGGTTCAATTCCGCAAATGGGAATCGAACTGGCGCCGTGTCCGATGTGTTTGGCTCGTGACCTCGGCCAGGCTGAACTGTTAGGATCGATGGCAGTCGGGGCTGGATTCCGCACCTTTCCGCAGGAGTTCGCAGCGGTTCTAAGGCGCTGAGTTACATAGGTTTGGCGCAGGGTTCCACCCCACCACCAATAGCGAAACCCCAACCGTTCTCGGTTGGGGTTTCTTCTTGCCCGATCGCGCCGCTTTGCTGGCAGGAGACCTCACCGTGAGTCGGAGTCGTCGCAAGACGCCGATTTTCGGCCACACCACCGCGCGCTCGGAAGCTGATGACAAGCGGCTGTGGCACAAGCGCTGGCGGTCGCGTGCGCGTGATCAGCTGGCGTCTCTTGGCGCGGACGGCGATCCATTGCCCGTGCATCGCCAGACCGTGTCGAGCACCTGGGACATGGCCAAGGACGGAAAATATTGGTTCGATCCGCGTCGCCAGCAGGAACTGGCCGAACGCATCGCGGCTCGTCGTGGCCATTCGAGACCGGAACGCAAGTCGCTGCGGGCTCGGCTGCTGGCGAAGTGGCGGGCGAAGTAGCCCGCCAGCAGGAGCATGTATGGCAAGGAGAAGGACGGACGAGGGTTTCGTGGCCGCGTCCGGTGCTTTCACCGCCGACACGCGCTCGTTCGTCCAGGGGCCCGGCATCGAGCCGATCGACGGGTGTGCGCGCGATCGATCGAGCCCGAAGAGGAAGGCGATCCCGGCGTCGACGAATCGATGCGCCCGGCCCGCCCGTTCGCCGGGCGGGTCATGCCGGCCCTCGCCGGCCGCTACCGGAGATTGACCATGCCGACGCTCACGCCCGTCGATCGAGCCCTCCTGGAAACGCCGCTGCCGCCGCTGCGCCGGCTCGCGCTCCCCGGCGGCGAGGTGGTGGAATACCGGCGCACCGGCCGCGCTGGTCCGCCGGTGGTGCTGGTGCACGGGATCGGGGCCAGCTCCGCCGGCTACCGCGCGCAGCTCGCCGGCCTCGCGGGCGCATTCCGGGTCGTCGCCTGGAACGCTCCGGGCTACGGCGGCAGCACGCCGCTGCCGCAGGCGGCGCCGGACGTGCTGCACTACGCCGAACGGCTGCAGGCGCTGATCGAGGCCCTGGCGCTGGGTCCGGTCCATCTCGTCGGCAGCTCCTGGGGCACGCTGATCGCCGGCGCCCATGCCGCCACCTTTCCGCGGCAGGTGACCTCGCTGGTCCTGGCCGTGCCGCCCCGGGGCTACGGCATGCTCGATCCGGCCGAGCGGGCCCGGCGCCTCGCGATCCGGCTCGATCCCGCGCTGCGCCCGGA
Source organism: Burkholderiaceae bacterium (assembly GCA_039807785.1). Taxonomy (GTDB): domain Bacteria; phylum Pseudomonadota; class Gammaproteobacteria; order Burkholderiales; family Burkholderiaceae_E; genus Zeimonas. The sequence goes on along the minus strand of JBDHRX010000151.1, from coordinate 4,216 downwards.
AGCGCTGGAGGCGCAGGTCGCGCGCTACCTCGGGCCAGACCCCGATCCGCTGGTGGTGCGGCGCTTCGGCGCGCAGCGCGCCGCCATCCGGGCCGCCGGCCTGGCGCAGGCCACGCGGATGCTGTTCGCCTGCGACGCCCTGGAACGCGCCGCGACGATCACGACCCGCACCCTGGTCCTGGCCGGCGACGCCGATCGCGTCACGCCGGCCGCCGCGCATGCCTGGCCCCTGCGCGATGCCCTGCCGCATGCCCGCGGCGCATCGTTCGCCGGCTGCGGCCACCTCCTGCAGCTCGAGGCCCCCGACCGCTTCAACCGGACGATCGCGGAGTTCTTCCTGCAAGCGCGACGAGACGCCACCGAAGGGATCCGCTCATGAGGTTTCGCCCGCTGCGGTGCCCGTCGTCGGCCCCGATCGGGCGTCACCAGAAACCGTAGTCGCCGCTCGCCAGCACGTAGGCGCCGAGCGCGAGATTGGCCACCGCGTGGGCGAGCACGGCGGGCCACAGCGACCGGTGCCGGCGGTACAGCCACGCGAAGGCCAGTCCCGCCAGGAAGCCGGCCAGCAGTTCCCGGTGCTCGAGCGCGAACACCGCCGACGACAGGCCCACCGCGAACAGGCTGGCACGCGACGGATCGAGGCGGAGGAAATCGTGCGCATCGATGCGCCGCATCAGGTAGCTGCGCCAGAACAGTTCCTCGAGCAGCGGCACGACCAGGGCCGTGCCGATCATCCGCCAGCCGATCCAGATCGCCGCGGTGACGCCTCCCGCCGGCCAGGGCGGCGTCGCCTCCGCCGCCCCGGTCCCGATGCGCAGCACCGGGCCGAGGAAGACCCAGGCGACCGTCACCAGGAGGCCGACCGCCGCCGACTCGATCCAGGCGACCCGCCCAAGGCCGCGCGGCGCGCGCAGCTCGACATAGCACGGCCACAGCGCGACCAGCAGCGCCAGCGCCGCGGCGGTGCGCAGCGCATACAGCCAGGGCTCGAACGCCGCCAGCGGCGGGATCGCGGCGGCGAGACTCGGCCACGCCGCCGCGAGGATCAGCAAACCGACGAACAGCGCGAACGGCGCGATGCGCGCCGCCGCCTCGCCGCGTCGCGCGGGCGACGTCGGCGGCGGAGTCTTCGGCCGGGCGGCGCTCGTCACCCGGGGCTCCGTCGCCTGCTGCGCCACTCGCGCAGGACCAGCCCGGCGAAGGCCAGGTCGTCGACGAAATAGCGTCTGAACATCCGGCGTGGCTCCTGCAGGAAGCGGTAGAACCATTCGGAGGGATCCGGATAAACGAAATGCGAATCACTCTCAGGATTATTTATCACTTTAGCAGACTCGCCCGGACGACCCAAGCGGCCGGCCGACGACCGGCGGATCCCGGCCGGGCTTGACATGGCCGGATTTTCAGTTAGGATTCCTAACCATGAAGTTCGACACGCTGACCGAACCGCTGGATCACCGGCTCGCCGATGGCCTTGCCCGGCTGGCCGCGGTGGCGCGCCAGCTGGACTGGCAGGCCGCCGAAGCCACCGGCCTGTCGCCGACCCAGGCCGATATCCTGCGCTTCGTCGCGAGCCGGCCGGAGGGCGCCCGGCTCACCGCCGCCGCGGCCCATGCCGGCATCAGCAAGGCGACCGCGAGCGACGCGGTGGCCGCCCTGGAGCGCAAGGCGCTGGTTCGCAAGTACGCCGATGCCTCCGACGGCCGCGCCCTCGCCCTCAAGGCGAGCCGCGCCGGCGCCGGCGTCGCACGAGACTGGCCGGCCGGCTTCGCGCCGATCGTCGAGGGCCTCGCCCCCGCCGAGCAGGAAGACCTCCTCGGCCTGGTGATCAAGATGATCCGGCACCTGCAGCAACGCGACCTGATCGCCCCGCAGCGCACCTGCGTGAGCTGTCGCCACTTCCGGGAAAACCACGCGCCCGGGAGCCGCACGCCGCATTTCTGTGCCTTCGTCGGCGCGCCGATGGCCGAGCGGCACCTGCGCATCGACTGCGCCGAGCACGAATCCGCCGCCTGAGGGCCGGTCCCGCACCGCCCGACGGCAGCCCGAAGCGCCCCGCATCGAAAGATCGGGGTTTTGATCGACCTTGATAGTAAGGAGTCCTAACATGAAACAACCCGCCCGCTTCTACCACGCCGGCTGCCCGGTCTGCGTCGCCGCCGAACGGCAGGTCGCCGACGCGATCGACCCGGCGCGCTTCGAGATCGAGGTGATTCACCTCGGCGAGGATCGCTCGCGCATCGCCGAGGCGGAATCGGCCGGCGTACAGTCGGTGCCGGCGCTGGTCATCGGCGGCCAGCCGTTCCACATCAACTTCGGCGCCGCGATCGGCGACCTGAAGTAGCGGCACTTCATCGTCTTCGACCGGAGGGGCAGCGCCATGGACCACAGTTCGCCGGCGCCGGCATGGCGCATCTCGGAATGGCTCAACGCGCCCGCCCCGATCGACCTGGAAGCGCAGCGCGGCCGCGTGGTGGTCGCCTGCGCGTTCCAGATGCTGTGCCCCGGCTGTGTCGCGCATGCCATCCCCCAGCTCAAGTCGGCGCACGCGCTGTTCGGCCCCCAGGGCGTGCTCGTCGCCGGGCTGCACACCGTGTTCGAGCACCACGAGGCAATGGGCGTCGCCGCGCTGCGCGCCTTCGTGCACGAGTACGGCATCCGCTTCCCGGTGGGCGTCGACGCCGCCGGGCGCGACGGCGACCCGATCCCGCAGACCATGCGCGCCTACGGGATGCAGGGCACGCCGACGCTGCTCCTGATCGATCATGCGGGGCGCCTGCGGCAGCAGATCTTCGGGCACGTGCCGGACCTGCAGCTGGGTGCCGAGATCATGCGCCTCGTCGTCGAGAGCCGATCGCGCTAGACTGCGGCTCTCGCAGAGCCGCCCCGATCATGCTCGCCTCGATTCTCGCCATCAGCGTCGGCGCATCGGCCGGCGCGGTGCTGCGCTGGCTGCTCGGCGTGTCGCTCAACGCCGCCTTCCCCGCGATCCCGCTCGGCACGCTCGCGGCGAACCTGATCGGCGGCTACCTGGTCGGCGTGGCGATGGCGGTGTTCGCCGAGCATCCGCTGCTCGCGCCCGAATGGCGCCTGCTGGTGATGACCGGCTTCCTCGGCGGCCTGACGACGTTCTCGACCTTCTCCGCGGAAGTCACGTCGCTGCTGCAGCAGGGTCGCCTGATGCTGGCGACCACCGCGATCGGCCTGCATCTCGGCGGGTCCCTGGCGCTGACCGCGCTCGGCTTCGCATCGGTGTACCTGCTCCGGCGCGGTTGAGCGCCGGCGGTCGGCGCAAGGCCCGGGGCGCCGGCCCAGGCGCCGCGAGCACGCGACGTGCTCCCAGGCGCCGCGCGCGCACGCGGCGCGCACCTGCGCGCGAACCCGATGCGCGGACCCGGCTTCACCGGGCGTGGCGGGCCCGAAGTCGTTAGACTCGACCTCTATGCCGACCTCCGATCCACGCGGTGCAGCGCTGCCGCCGATCCGTGCGTCGAACGCGCTGTTCCTCGACTTCGACGGAACGCTGGCCGAGCTGGCGCCCCGTCCCGACGCGGTGCGCACGGCGCCGGGCCTCGTCACCGACCTCGCGACGCTCGGGGCCGCGCTCGGCGGCGCGCTGGCGATCGTCTCGGGGCGCCCGGTCGCCGACCTCGACCGGCTCCTCGCCCCGCTGCGGCCGGCGCTTGCCGCCGAGCACGGCGCGGTCCTCCGGCTCGCCGACGGGTGCACGCGCTCGGCCGGGCCGCCCGACCTGCGCGAGGCCCTGCGCGCCGGCGCGGCCCTGGCGCGCGCGCACCCGGGCCTGATCCTCGAGCGCAAGGCGCTGTCGGTCGCGCTGCATTTCCGTGCGGCGCCGCAATACGCGCAGGCCTGCATCGACGCCTTCGCCGCGGTGACGGCGCGGCGCCCCGAACTCGGCCTGCTGCACGGCAAGTACATGATCGAGATCCGGCGCAGCGACGTGGACAAGGGCCGCGCGATCGCGGCGTTGCTGGGCGCGGCGCCCTTCCTCGGCCGGACGCCGATCTTCGCGGGCGACGACGTCACCGACGAGGCCGGATTCGCGGTCGTCCAGGCGGCCGGCGGCGCGGCGATCAAGGTCGGAACGGGCAGCTCGCTCGCCCGGCACGCCTGCGCATCCCCCGCGGCGCTGCGCGGCTGGCTCGCCGCCGCCGCGGCCGGCTCGGCGCGCCGCGACGGCGACCACGCGCGGGAGGCC
>JBDHRX010000150.1:0-6253 GCA_039807785.1 Burkholderiaceae bacterium | reverse complement strand
CTGCGCAGGCGCGCCAGCACCGCGCCCGCGGCGACGGCATCGCCCTCGCGCACCGCGATGCCCTCGATGCGCGCCGCGAGCTGGCTCGACACCTCGATCCGCGCCGGCGTCGCGACCTGTCCGGTGGCGACCACCGACTGGACGATCGGCGCGCGCCTGACCGGGACGGCCTCGACGTCGCGCACGCCGCGCAACAGGTACAGCGCGCCCCCGAGCAGCGCGGCCAGGCCCAGCAGGCCGAGCAGGCGGCGACGGCGCACGGCTCAGTCCCCGGTCGGCGCGACCCGGAACTCGCGCACGGTCTCGATGGCGCACAGCGCGTCGGTGAGCCGCCTGAGGTTCGACGAGCGGCTGGTGCGGATCACCATCCGGTACTCGAAGAAGTCGCCCGCCCCGTCGAGCCGGTAGTTCAGGTTCGCGACCGTGAACCCGAGGCGCGACAGCAGCGCCCGCAGCGCATCCTCGGGCATCGTCGCCGAACGCTGGAAGCGGATCGTGAAATGCGCATAGAACTGCGCCGGCATCCAGGTCTCGATCCAGCGGAACAGCGACAGCGTGCCCAGCGTGAGGAAGGTCGCGGCCAGTGCCGGGAAGTAGAAGCCGATGCCGATCAGCACGCCGATCGCGGCGGTGATCCAGATCGACGCCGCGGTCGTCAGCCCGCGCACCGTCGGCCCTTCCTTCATGATCGTTCCCGCGCCGAGGAAGCCGATCCCGGTCATGATCCCCTGCGCCATCCGTGTCGGGTCGAGCGCCACCCGTCCCTGGGCCAGGCCCGGGAACCAGCGGTTCTCGTAGACGGTCACGAGCATCAGCAGGCTGGTCGACAGGCACACCAGCGCATGCGTGCGGAACCCGGCGGGACGGCCGTGGTAGCTGCGCTCGAGCCCGATCGCCCCGCCCACCGCCAGCGCCGCGAGCAGGCGCACCGCCATGTCCAGGTAGGCCGGATCGGCGAGGAGGCGCGCGGCCAGGCCGGCCAGGTAATCGATCCAGTCCATTTCAGCGCTCCGGGACGCGGCGACGCCGGCGGACGAGCCCGGGCGCCCCCGCCTCAGCGCCCGCGGCCATGGAACGGATACTGCGGATCGTGGTAGCCGGGCGTCGACGCGTGGCCCGGCACCACCAGCGCGTCCACCGCCGCCTCGTCCTCGTCGGTCCAGACGTGGTCGAGCGCGCCGAAATAATCGGCGAACTGCCCGACCGACTTCGGCCCGGCGATCACCGAGGCGACCGCGGGATTGGCCAGGACCCAGGCAACGGCGAACTGGAGCAGCGACAGGCCGCGCGCCTGGGCGTGGACCTTCAGCTTCTGCGCGATGGCCAGCGATTCCTCGCGCCATTCGGTCTCGAGGATGCGCGGATCGCCCCGTCCGGCGCGGCTGCCCTCGGGCGCGGCGGCGCCGGGCAGGTACTTGCCGGTGAGCACGCCGCGCGCGACCGGGCTGTACGGCACCACGCCGAGCCCGTGGTGCGCGCACGCGGGCAGGACCTCGACTTCCGGCTGGCGATTGAGGAGGTTGTAGTACGGCTGGCAGGCCACCGGCCCCGGCATGCCGATGCGGCGCGCCAGCGCGCACAGCGCGGCGATGCGCCAGCCGCGGAAGTTGGACAGCCCCCAGTAGCGGATCCGCCCCGCCCGGATCAGGTCGGCGATGGTGTGGAGCATCTCCTCGTCACCGCCGTCCTCGAAGTCGCGGTGCAGGTACCAGATGTCCAGGTAGTCGGTGCGCAGCCGCGCCAGGCTCGCGTCGAGCGCCTGGATCAGCCACTTGCGCGAGTAGCGCGAGGCGTTGGGCGCGCGCGACATCGGGTTGCCGACCTTCGACGCGAGCACCCAGCGGTCCCGGTCGGGCAGCAGCAGCGGCCCGAGCATCGACTCCGACCCCCCGCGGACGTAGACGTCGGCCGTGTCGATGAAATTGACCCCGCGTTCGCGCGCGAGCGCGACGATGTCGGCCGCGGCGGCGGCATCGGTCTGGTCGCCGAACATCATGGTGCCCAGGCAGAGTTCGGAGACCAGCAGGCTGCTGTCCCCCAGTCGACGGGTGTTCATCGTGCGCGGATCCGGGAATCGGGCCAAGCCTCAACGATAGCCGGTTTGCCGGCCCGCCGGTTTGATGCAGGCCGGATTCCGCCCCGTTCGGGGCCCGGCCGCCGCGCGCGGATCAGGGATCAGGCGAGGTGGTCGCGCATCCGCTCGGCCAGCCGCTTGCGCGCCCGGTGCAGCCGGACCCAGCAGTTGGCCTCCGAGATGCCGAGCCGCGCGCAGACCTCCGCGGTCTCCCGCTCCTCCAGGACCTGGAGCACGAACACCTCGCGCAGCGTATCGGGCAGCGCGTCGATCTCGCCCAGCAGCGCCTCGAGCAGCCGCGCGCCGGCGACGTGCCGGGACGGGTCGCCGTCGCCCGAGGGGCCGCGCTGGCCGAAGGCGATGCGGTCCAGCCCGTCGTCGAACGCCTCGTCCTCGCGCACGCCGTCGGCGACCGGCACGTAGCGCCCCTCGCGGCGGAAAGTGTCCTGGATCTTGTGGTTCAGGATGCCGATCAGCCAGGTGCGCAGCGCCGACTGGCCCTGGAACGAGGCGCGGTTCGACAGGGCGGCCAGCAGCGCGTCCTGGACCGCGTCCTCGGCCAGGTCCTCGTCCCGGATCCGGCGCCGGGCGAAGCGCAGCATCGCGCCCCGGTGCGCGGCCAGGTCGGCGGGGCTGGGCGCCTGGAAAACCAGGGGGGCGGCGAAAGCGGTCATGCGTGGCGGTCCGGCGGAATCGGTACGCTGGCAGTGTGCCGGCGGCGCCTCACCTGCCCATCTCGCGAAGATCACGATTCGGTCACGGCGGCCGCCGGAGCGCCCCCGCCGCCCCGTAAGCGGGCCGGAGCGCGGCGGACCCACCGTCGCCGGCACCGGGCGATGGGGGTTTTGCTATGCTCGATTCGATGGAAAGGCGGATACTCGTCGTCGAGGACCAACGCGACATCGCCGAGCTGATCGCGATGCACCTGCGCGATCTCGGGCACCGGATCGACTGCGTCCACGACGGCGGCGCCGGCTACGAGGCCGCGCGCTCGGGCCGTTACGACCTCGTCGTCCTCGACGTGATGCTGCCCGGCCGGGACGGCCTCGACATCGTGCGGGCGCTGCGCATCGACAAGGTCACCACCCCGGTGCTGATCCTGACCGCGCGCTCGACCGAGCTCGACCGGGTGCTCGGCCTCGAGCTCGGCGCCGACGACTACCTCACCAAGCCGTTCTCGATCGCCGAGCTCCAGGCCCGCGTGCGGGCGATGCTGCGCCGGGTCGACATGCACGCCCCGGCCGCCGACCCGCAACCGGCGGCCGGCGCCGAGCGGATCCAGGTCGGGGACCTGCTGATCGATTGCGCCAGCCGCGAGGTGCGGCTGGCCGGCGCGCCGATCGCGCTCACCGCCAAGGAGTTCGACCTGCTCGCGCACTTCGCGCGGTACCCCGGCCGCGCGTTCACGCGGATGCAGCTGCTCGACGCCGTCTGGGGCACCACGTTCGAGGGCTACGAGCATACCGTGAACACCCACATCAACCGCCTGCGCGCCAAGATCGAGACCGACCCCGCCGCCCCGCGGCGGGTGCTCACGGTGCGCGGAGTCGGCTATCGGCTGGCCGACCCGCGATGAAATCCCTGCGCGCCCGGGTCCTGCTGCTGGTGGTCGGGTTCGGCCTGATGATGGCCGCGCTGCTGGCCATCATCATGCATGCGTCGGTGCGCCAGTACTACAGCGACTGGATGTACGCGAAGAACGCGGCCTTCGCCCAGCGCGTGCTCGAGGCCCACCCCGACCTGTGGCGCGACTACTCCGCCGATCCGGCGGCCTTCGGCGCGCGGTTGCGCCAGTACACGCTGTACTCGCCGCATACCGGGCTGTACCTGCTCGACCTGCAGGGCCGGGTGCTGGCGACCTCGGGGGAGCACCAGCCCTTCTGGAACGACTACCGGGTCGACCTCGAGCCGGTCATCGAGACGCTGAACTCCGATCCGGCGCATCCGATCATGGCCGGAGACCCGGATCTCGAAGGGCGCGTTTCGCTGGTCGCGGCGCGCGAGGTGGTCCACGGCGGGGCGCCGCAGGGCTGGCTCTACGTGGTCGCCCGGCAGGCCGACCTGGACACCGCGATGCCGGCGCTGCTCAAGAGCTACGCGATCCGCGCCGCGTCCACCGCCGGCCTGATGACGATCGCGATCGGCGCCCTGCTCACCATCGCGATGATCTCGCTGCTCACGCGCCCCCTCACCTCGCTCACCCGGGCCACCGAGCGGATCCGCAACTCCGGCTTCTCCGACGAGCTGTGCGGCGACTTCTTCCCCGACGCCGATCGCGACGACGAGATCGGGCGGCTGAGCCGCACCTTCCGCGACGCGTTCGACCGGTTGCGCGAGGAGACCGAGCGCGTGCGCACGATCGACGCGCACCGGCGCGAGATGGTGGCCAGCGTCTCGCACGACCTGCGCACGCCGCTGACCGCGCTGATCGGCCAGATCGAGACGATCCGGCTCAAGGGCGACGCCCTGCCGCCCGAGGCGCAGGCGCACCTGCTCGAGCGCGCGCTGCACAACGCCCAGCACCTGCAGCGGCTCACCGACGCGCTGGCCGAGCTGGCGCGGCTCGACAGCCCGGAGTTTCGCGCCCAGCCCGAACCGATCGCGCTCGGCGAGCTCGCCGACGACGTGGTCCAGCGCTTCGCCGTCGCCGCGCAACAGGCCGGCGTGACGCTCGACGTCGAGTATCCCGACGGGCTGCCGCTCACCCGCGCCGACGCGGCGCTGGTCGAGCGCGCGATCGCCAACCTGCTCGACAACGCGTTGCGCGTCACCCCCGCCGGCGGGCGGGTCAGCGTGCGCGCCCTGCGCGAGGCCGGCGGCGTCCGGCTCGAGGTCGCCGACACCGGCCCGGGCGTGGCCTCGGAGGACCAGCCCAGGGTGTTCGAGCGCTTCTACCAGACGAGCCGCCACCGCGAGCAGCGCGGCAGCTCCGGCCTCGGGCTGGCGATCGTCAAGCGCGTGGCCGAACTGCACGGCGGCAGCGTCGGGCTGCGCAGCGAGCCGGGGCACGGCTCGACCTTTTTCATCGAGCTGCCGCTGGTGGCCTGAGGCCGGCGACCCCGGCTCCCGCCCGGCCCCCATCCGGAAGCCCCGATGACCCGGAAGTCCCGATGAACTGGCGCCGCATCGCGCACCTGGACATGGACGCGTTCTACGCATCGGTCGAGCTGCTGCGCCGGCCCGAGCTCGCGGGGCGGCCGGTCGCGATCGGCGGCCACGGCGAGCCCTCGCGCCGGGGCGTGGTCACCACCGCCACCTACGAAGCCCGGGCGTTCGGGATCCGTTCCGGCATGGCGCTGCGCCACGCCGCCGAACTGTGCCCGCAATGCGTGTTCCTGCCGGTCGACTTCGCCGAGTACCGCCGGTATTCGCGCCGCTTCAAGGCCGCGATCGCGACCGTGACCGACCGCATCGAGGACCGCGGGATCGACGAGGTCTACATCGACCTGACCGGCGTCCAGGGCATCCGCATCGAGCGCGGCGCGCCGGTCGCGCGCGACATCCAGCGCCGCGTCCGCGCGGCGACCGGGCTCGGCTGCTCGGTGGGGCTGGCGCCGAACAAGCTGCTGGCCAAGATCGCCTCGGACCTGGACAAGCCCGCCGGATTGACGATCGTCGACGAGGCCGACCTGGCGACGATGATCTGGCCGCTGCCGGTGCGCCGCATCAACGGCATCGGCCCGAAAGCCGAGCTCCAGCTCGAGGAGCTCGGGCTGCGCACCATCGGCGAGCTCGCGGCGGCGCCAGCGTCGATGCTGGCGGCCCGGTTCGGGGCCCGCTACGGGCGCTGGCTGCACGAAGCGGCCCACGGGCGCGACGAACGCCCGGTCATCACGGCCAGCGAGCCGGTCTCGATGAGCCGCGAGACCACTTTCGAGCACGACCTGGACTTGCGCCGCGACTGGCAGGCGCTCGCCGCCTGCCTCGCCGAGCTGTGCCGCGAGGTAGCCGCCGACCTGCGGCGCCGCGGCTACGCCGGCCGCACGATCGGCGTGAAAGCGCGCTACGACGACTTCCGGATCGTCACCCGGGACCTGACGCTGCCCGACCCGGCCGACGACCCCGCCGGGATCCGGCGCGCCGCGTTCGAATGCCTGCGCCGCGTGCCGCCGTCGCGGCGCCTGCGCCTGCTGGGCGTGCGCGTGGGCGCCCTCGCGCGCCCGGACGAGGCGGCGGCGC
>JBDHRX010000019.1:0-34499 GCA_039807785.1 Burkholderiaceae bacterium | reverse complement strand
CCGGCCCCTCCGGCGCGCGCTCGAAGCGCACATCGGGCAGCGGCGCCGCGTCGGCGCGCACCGCATCGAGGTGATCGGCGATCGCCAGGCACAGCGACTCGCAGCCCTCGCGCGTCAGGCCCGAGATCGCGAACACGCGTTCGACCGGCAGCGCATGGCGACCCCGGCCGCGGTAGCGCCGGACGAAATCGTCGACGCGCGCCGCGCGCTCGTCGGCCGGGATCTGGTCGATCTTGTTCAGCACCAGCCAGCGCGGTTTCGCCGCCAGGTCCGGATCGTACTTGCCGAGCTCGCGCACGATCGCGCGCGCGTCACGGACCGGGTCGGCATCGGGATCGAACGGCGCCAGGTCGACCAGGTGCAACAGCAGGCGGGTGCGCTGCAGGTGGCGCAGGAACTGGTGCCCGAGCCCGGCGCCCTCGGCCGCCCCCTCGATCAGGCCCGGGATGTCGGCGATCACGAAGCTGCGGCCCGCGCCGACGCGCACCACGCCGAGGTTCGGGTACAGCGTGGTGAACGGATAATCGGCGATCTTCGGCCGGGCATTGCTGACCGCCGCGATCAGCGTGGACTTCCCGGCGTTGGGCAGGCCGAGCAGGCCGACGTCGGCCAGCACCTTCAGCTCGAGCCGCAGGCGCCGGTGCTCGCCCTCCTTGCCCGGCGTGCACTGGCGCGGCGCGCGGTTGGTGCTCGACTTGAAATGGATGTTGCCCAGGCCGCCCTCGCCGCCGCGCGCGAGCAGCGCGATCTGGTCGTGCTGGGTGAGGTCGGCGATCAGCTCGCCGCTGTCCTCGTCGCGCACCTGCGTCCCGACCGGCACGCGCAGCCGGATGTCCTCGGCGGCCGCCCCGTACTGGTCGGAGCCGCGTCCGCGCTCGCCGTTCCTGGCGACGAACTTCCGCTGGTAGCGATAGTCGACCAGCGTGTTGATGTTGCGATCGGCCGTCGCCCAGATGCTGCCGCCGCGACCGCCGTCGCCGCCGTCGGGCCCGCCCCGGGGAATGAACTTCTCGCGGCGAAACGACGCGACGCCGTTGCCGCCGTTGCCGGCGGTGACCTCGATGATCGCCTCGTCGATGAACTTCATCGTCGCGTACCGTTGCGGCCCCGCGCCTGCACCTGCGCCGGTCCTGCGCGCAGCGACAAAAAAGCCCCGCGCGGCGGGGCTTCCTGCGACGCCGCGGACCGCGTCACTGCAGCGGGTCGATGCTGACCGTGCTGCGCTTGCGCGGACCCTTGACGGCAAAGTTGACCCGGCCCTCGACCAGCGCGAACAGCGTGTGGTCCTTGCCGACGCCGACGTTCACGCCGGGGTGGAAGCGGGTGCCGCGCTGGCGCACGATGATCGACCCGGCACTGACCGTCTGGCCGCCGTAGGCCTTGACGCCCAGCATCTTCGGTTGGGAATCGCGGCCGTTGCGCGTCGAGCCGCCGCCTTTCTTCTGTGCCATCTCGCTGACTCCTGCTCAACTGTTGGCTGCGGGCGCAGGCTGCGCGGAAGCCGCCGGCGCCTGGGCCGTCGCCTCGCCGATCGCCGAGGCGATGCGGCTCACGAACAGCTCGGTGAAGTTCTGCCGATGGCCCTGCTGCTTGCGATAGTGCTTGCGGCGGCGCATCTTGAAGATGCGGACCTTGTCGTGCCGCCCGTGGGAAAGCACCGTCGCCGAAACCGTCGCCCCGGCCACCAGCGGCGCGCCGACCGACAACTGGTCGCCCGCGCCGACCGCCAGCACCTGGTCGATCGTGATTTCAGCTCCGATGTCCGCCGGCATCTGTTCTACCTTGATCTTGTCGCCGGCTGCAACGCGATACTGCTTGCCGCCGGTTTTTATCACCGCGTACATGGGAACCTCTCGAGATGTGTCCTGAGAACGCTCGTCCTGAGAACGGGAAACCGGAAATTATCCTTTAACTCGCCGGATGCGTCAAAGGCTTCGCCCGACGACTATAATCGGCGGTCCTACTGTCGTTTCATGAAACCCGCCGAACTCTTCCCGGTCCTGGCCTCGGACCTCGCCGAAACCGACCGCGTGATCCGCCAGCGGCTCGGGTCGGAAGTGGCGTTGATCAACGGCATCGCCGACTACATCATCGGCGCCGGCGGCAAGCGGATGCGCCCCTTGCTGCTGCTGCTGTTCGCGCGGGCGTTGGGTTACAAGGGTGTAAGTAATCACTATCTCCTGGCAGCCGTGGTGGAGTTCATCCACACCGCGACCCTGCTGCACGACGACGTGGTCGACGAATCGGCGCTGCGCCGCGGCCGGCAGACCGCCAATGCCGCCTTCGGCAACGCCGCCTCGGTGCTGGTGGGCGATTTCCTCTACTCGCGCGCCTTCCAGATGATGGTCGAGGTCGACGACATGCGGGTGATGGGCGTGCTGGCCGACGCCACCAACACCATCGCCGAGGGCGAGGTGCTGCAGCTGATCAACTGCAACGACCCCGACACCGACGAGGCGCGCTACATGCAGGTGATCCGCTACAAGACGGCGCGCCTGTTCGAGGCGGCCGCGCAGCTCGGCGCGATCCTCTGTGGCGCGCCGCCCGGCATCGAGGCCGCGGCGGCCGAGTACGGACGCCGGCTCGGCACCGCGTTCCAGCTGATCGACGACGTGCTCGACTACTCCGGGGTCACCGGAGACATCGGCAAGAACGTCGGCGACGACCTGCGCGAAGGCAAGCCGACGCTGCCGCTGATCCACGTGATGCTGCGCGGCGACGCCGCCGAGCGCGACATGGTCCGGCGGGCGGTCGAGCAGGGCTCGACCGACGAGTTCGGCCCGATCATGGCCGCGATCCACCGCACCGGCGCACTCGAGTACACCCGCGAGCGCGCGGCCGCCGAAGCGGCCGCGGCGCGCGCGGCGCTGGCGACGCTGCTGCCCGAGGGCGCCGCTTCCGCCTATCGGGACGCCCTGCTATACTTGACGACTTACTCGATCGAGCGCGACCGTTAGGCGCGCTCGCGATCTCCGGCAATCCCGACCCGGCCGGACGATCGAACCGATCGGGTTCCGTCTGCCGCCCTCCGTCCGGAGGGCGTGCGATCCGGGGTGTAGCTTAGCCTGGTAGAGCGCTACGTTCGGGACGTAGAGGCCGGAGGTTCGAATCCTCTCACCCCGACCAGACTCCTTCTGCGCGCACTCTCGACCGCATGGCCGTACCGGCCGGCGGTGCCTTCCGCGCAGCCGAAAGCGGCCTTCCCGAATCGCGAATTGTCCCGGGCGAGCGTTTCGCGCAAGCTCGGCATTTTGACGAACCGCCATGGACCCCCACTCCCTGCAGGCATGGATCGGCCGCACCGAACGGCGCGTCGACCTGGTCACCGCCGTCCCGGTCGCGGCGCTGTCGGCATCGCTCGACCGCGACGACCCCGAGCCGCGGCCCGGCACCGAGCTGCCGCCGCTGTGGCACTGGCTCTACTTCGTGCCGCTGGCCGCGCACGCGAGCCTCGATCCCGACGGCCATGCGGCGCGCGGCGGCTTCCTGCCGCCGGTGCCGCTGCCGCGCCGCATGTGGGCCGGAAGCCGGGTGGAGTTCCGCCATCCGCTGCGCGTGGGCGACGAGATCGTGCGCGAATCGCGGATCGTCGACGTCCGCGGCAAGACGGGGCGCAGCGGCGCGCTGGTCTTCGTCGTGGTCCGCCACGCGGTCTCCGACGCGCGCGGCGAGGCGATCGCCGAGGAGCACGACATCGTCTACCGCGACCACCCGGTCCCCGGGGCGGCGCCCGCCCAGGGACAGCCGGCCCCGCGCGACGAAGCGTTCTCGCGCGAGATCGCGCCCGACCCGGTCCTGCTGTTCCGCTACTCGGCGCTGACGTTCAACGGGCACCGGATCCACTACGACCGCAGCTACGCGACCGGCGTCGAGGGCTATCCGGGCCTGGTCGTGCACGGTCCGCTGATCGCGACCCTGCTGCTCGACCTGCTGCGGCGCCAGTTGCCGTCGGCGCGGGTGCGTCGTTTCGAGTTCCGGGCGATCCGGCCGCTGTTCGACACGCACCGCTTCACGCTCTGCGGCCGGCCCGACGGCGACCGGACGCTGCGCCTGTGGGCGCGCGACCACGAGGGCTGCCTCGCCATGGAGGCGACCGCGGAACTGTCCTGAGCCGCTCGGCCCCCGACTCGACTCCGATCCGACCTCGACCCCGACCCCGACCTCGACCCCGACCTCGACCTCGATTCCGACCGACCGATGATCTCCACTTCCGACGCCCTGTACCCGGACATCCGCGCAGGCGTGCGCGACCTGTGCCGGCAGTTCCCAGACGAGTACCACCGCGAGGTCGATGCGCGGCGCGGCTATCCGGAAGCCTTCGTCGACGCGCTCACCCGGGCCGGCTGGATGGCCGCGATGATCCCGCAGGAGTACGGCGGCTCGGGACTGGGCCTGGCCGAGGCGTCGGTCATCATGGAGGAGATCAATCGCGCCGGCGGCAACTCGGGCGCGGTGCACGGCCAGATGTACAACATGGGCACGCTGCTGCGTCACGGCTCGGAGGCGCAGAAGCGCAAGTACCTCCCCCGGATCGCCGCCGGCGAATGGCGGCTGCAGTCGATGGGCGTGACCGAGCCCACCACCGGCACCGACACGACGGGGATCAGGACCACCGCGGTGCGCCGCGGCGACCGCTACGTGATCAACGGCCAGAAGGTCTGGATCTCGCGCGTCCGGCACTCGGACTGGATGATCCTGCTCGCCCGGACCACGCCGCTGGCCGAGGTGCGAAAGCGCTCCGAGGGCATGTCGATCTTCATGGTCGACCTGCGCGCGGCCGAGGAATCGGGGCTCACGGTGCGGCCGATCCCGAACATGGTCAACCACGAGACCAACGAGCTGTTCTTCGAGGACCTCGAGATCCCGGCCGAGAACCTGATCGGCGAGGAAGGCAAGGGCTTCCGGTACATCCTCGACGGCCTGAACGCCGAGCGCACCCTGATCGCCGCCGAGTGCATCGGCGACGGCTACTGGTTCGTCGACCGGGTCGCGAGGTACGCGAAGGAGCGCGTGGTCTTCGGGCGCCCGATCGGCCAGAACCAGGGCGTGCAGTTCCCGATCGCCGAGACCTTCATCGAGGTCGAGGCGGCCAACCTGATGCGCTGGGAAGCCTGCCGGCGCTTCGACGCGCACGAGCCCTGCGGCGCCCAGGCGAACATGGCGAAGTACCTGGCGGCCAAGGCCTCGTGGGAAGCGGCCAACGCCTGCATCCAGTTCCACGGGGGCTTCGGCTTCGCCCACGAGTACGACGTCGAGCGCAAGTTCCGCGAGACGCGGCTCTACCAGGTCGCCCCGATCTCGACCAACCTGATCCTCTCCTACGTCGCCGAGCACGTGCTCGGCCTGCCGAGGTCGTTCTGATGGGCGCGCTCGACGGCATCACCGTCGTCACGCTCGAGCACGCGATCGCGGCCCCGTTCTGCACCCGCCAGCTCGCCGACAACGGCGCGCGGGTGATCAAGATCGAGCGGCCCGGCACCGGCGATTTCGCGCGCGCCTACGACGAGCGGGTCGCCGGCCTCGCCTCGCACTTCGTCTGGACCAACCGGTCGAAGGAGAGCCTGACGCTCGACCTGAAGCATGCGCAGGCCCCGGAACTGCTGGCGCGGCTGATCGAGCGCGCCGACGTGCTGGTGCAGAACCTCGCGCCCGGCGCCGCCGCCCGGCTCGGCCTGTCGTACGAGGCGCTCGCGCCGGCGCATCCGCGGCTGGTCGTCTGCGACGTCTCGGGCTACGGAGCCGACGGCCCGTACCGCGACAAGAAGGCCTACGACCTGCTGATCCAGAGCGAATCGGGCTTCCTGTCGGTCACCGGCACGCCCGACGAGGTGGCGAAAGCCGGCTGCTCGATCGCCGACATCGCCGCCGGGATGTACGCCTACAGCGGCATCCTCGCGGCGCTGATCGAGCGCGGACGCACCGGCCGCGGCAAGCGCCTTGACATCTCGATGCTCGAGAGCATGGTCGAGTGGATGGGCTTCCCGATGTACTACGCCTTCGATGGCGCCGCCGCGCCGCCGCGCGCCGGCGCGGCGCACGCGACCATCTATCCGTACGGCCCGTTCCCGACCGGCGACGGCCGGACCGTCATGCTCGGCCTGCAGAACGAGCGCGAATGGCGGGTGTTCTGCGCCAAGGTGCTGGGCCAGCCGGGGCTGGCCGACGACGAACGGTTCTCGACCACCTCGCTGCGCGTGCAGCACCGCGACGCGCTGCGCGCCATCATCGTGGCGCGCTTCGCGCAGCTCGACGCCGCGCGGCTGGTGGCCCTGCTCGAGGACGCCCAGATCGCCAACGCGCGGGTCAACGACATGGCCGGCGTGTGGGCGCATCCGCAGCTGGCGGCGCGCGGGCGCTGGACCGAGGTCGGTTCGCCCGCGGGCCAGCTGCCGGCGCTGCTGCCGCCCGGCATGGCCGACGCACGGATGGACCCGGTCCCGGCGCTCGGCGAGCACAGCGAAGCCCTGCTCGCGGAACTCGGCTACGACGCCGGGCGCATCGCGCAGTTCCGCCGCGACGGCGTGATCTGACCCCGACGATGGAACGACGATGAGCGAGCCCCACCCGAGCCGCACGCTGGCCGAATTCGCAGCCATGCTGAAGTACGAATCGATCCCGGCGCCGGTGGCGCGCCGCGCCGAAGACCTGTTCCTCGACTGGTTCGCCTCGGCGCTGGCCGGCAAGGGCGCGCGCCCGGTCGAGACCATCGCCCGCTTCGCCGAGGCGATGGGGCCGGCCGACGGACCGAGCGAGATCCTGATCCACCGTCGCGGCAGCAGCCCGATGGCCGCGGCCACCGCCAACGCCGCCGCGTCGCATTTCGCGGAGCAGGACGACGTGCACAACGGCTCGGTATTCCATCCGGCCGCGGTGGTGTTTCCGCCGGCGCTGGCGGTGGCGCAGGCGCTCGGCCGCTCGGGCCGCGACCTGCTGCTGGCCGCGATCGCCGGCTACGAGGTCGGCATCCGGGTCGGCGAGTTCCTCGGCCGCTCCCATTACCGGACCTTCCACACCACCGGTACCGCCGGCACGCTGGCCGCCGCCGCCGCGGTCGGCAGCCTGCTGCGGCTGTCGCCGGGGCAGATGCTGCACGCGTTCGGATCGGCGGGCACGCAGAGCGCCGGCCTGTGGGAGTTCCTGCGGGACGCGGCCGACTCGAAGCAACTGCATACCGCGCACGCCGCGGGTGCCGGGCTCGCCGCCGCCTACCTGGCGCACGACGGGCTGACCGGGGCGCAGCGCATCCTCGAAGGCGTGCAGGGCATGGCCGCCGGCATGTCGACCGATGCCGACCCGGGGCGCCTGACCGACCGGCTCGGCGCCCGCTGGGCGCTGGCCGAGACCTCGTTCAAGTTCCACGCCTCGTGCCGCCACACGCATCCGGCCGCCGACGCCCTGCAGCAGCTGATGCGCAGGCACCACCTCGCCGCCGACGCGGTCGAGCGCGTGACCGCGCGCGTGCACCAGGGCGCGATCGACGTGCTCGGCCCGGTCACCGACCCGCAGACGGTGCACCAGGCGAAGTTCTCGATGGGCACGGTGCTCGGCCTCGTGGCCGTCGAGGGCCGCGCCGGCCTCACCGAGTTCGACGCCGGCTACGAGGACCCGGCGGTCGTGGCGTTTCGCGGGAAAGTGCGGATGGAGCTCGACCCCGAGGTCGACCGGGCGTACCCGGCCCGCTGGATCGGCAAGGTCCTGGTGCGCACCACCGACGGGCGGACGATCGAGGCGCGCGTCGACGAACCCAAGGGCGACCCGGGCAACACGCTGAGCCGGCCCGAGCTCGAGGACAAGGCGCTGCGACTGGCGAGGTACCGGAACGGCGCGAACGAAGCCGAGATGCGCTCGGTCATCGCGCGCGTCTGGTCACTGGCCGACGCGCCGGTGGTGGGCCGGTTCCTGGGCGAGGAAGCCTGAGATGTCGCGCATCGCACGCTCGCTGCTCTTCGTACCCAGCTCGCGCCCCGACCGCTTCGACAAGGCGCTGGCCGCCGGGGCCGACGCGGTGATCCTCGATCTCGAGGACGCGGTCGCGCCGGACGACAAGGACCGCGCGCGCAGCGCCGTCGCCGCGTGGCTCGCGCCCGATCGGAGCGCGGTCGTGCGCATCAACGGCGCCGGCACCCCCTGGTTCCGCGACGACCTCGCGCTATGCGGCCGGCCGGGCGTGTCGGCGGTGATGCTGCCCAAGACGGAGCGCGCGGCCGACGTGGCGGCGCTGCGCGCGGCGGGCGCGCCCGGGGTCGTCGCGCTGCTCGAGAGCGCCGCCGGGTTCGCCGCGATCGACGCCATCGCGGGCGCCGCCGGCGTCCTGCGCCTGGCCTTCGGATCGCTCGACATCCAGCTCGACCTCGGCATGCGCGATGCGCGCGAAGACGAACTGCTGTACTTCCGTTCCCGGGTCGTCCTCGCCTCCCGGCTCGCCGGCCTGCAACCGCCGATCGACAGCGTGAGCACCGCGATCGACGACGCGGAGCAGCTGCGCGAGGATGCGCAGCGCGCGCGCCGGCTCGGCTTCGGCGGCAAGCTGTGCATCCATCCGCGCCAGGTCGAGGGGGTGAACCGGCACTTCGCGCCGACCGAGGCCGAGCGGGCCTGGGCGCGGCGCGTGCTCGAGGCCGCCGACGCCTCGGGCGGCGCCGCGGTCGCGCTCGACGGCAGGATGATCGACACGCCGGTGATCCTGCGCGCGCGGGCGATCCTGGAAGACGCCGCGCGCGGCGCTTGAACGGGAGCGGCACGCCGGGCCGCCCCGGCGCCGCGGGTTTGGAGTAAGGTCTCCGGGTCGACGCGAGAACCGTCATGGAGTCGCCGATGAACCCACCCGCCTTCCGGCTCACCTACTCCACGATGTTCGATCCGCCGCCCGAGATGCACCGGCGTTTCGAGGCCGCCCTGGCGCGCATGCACCCCGCGCTCGGCGCGGAACACCCGATGTTCATCGCCGGCAGGCCGCACCGCGCGCGCGCCGGCTTCGAGGTCCGCTCGCCGATCGATACCGACGTGCTGGTCGGACGCTTCCAGGCCGGGGGCCCGGCCGACGTCGAAGCCGCGGTCGACGCGGCGCACCGCGCCCGGGAGGTCTGGTCGCGCACGCCGTGGCCCGACCGGCTCGCGCTGCTGCGCCGGGCGGCCGCGCTGATCGAGGAGCGCGTCTACGACATCTCCGCCGCGATGGCGATCGAGGTCGGCAAGAACCGGATGGAAGCGCTCGGCGAAGTCCAGGAAACGGCCGACCTGGTCAGCTGGTATTGCGACCAGATGCAGGCCAACGACGGCTTCGCGCGCGAGCTGCCGGACGACCCGCTCGCGGGCTTCGTCAGCCGTAACCGGACGCGGCTCAGGCCGCACGGCGTCTGGGCGGTGATCGCGCCGTTCAACTTCCCGTTCGCGCTCGCCGGCGGGCCGATCGGCGCCGCCCTGGCCACCGGCAACACCGTCGTCTTCAAGGTGGCCAGCGACACCTCGCTCAGCGGCTGGCTGCTGCTCGAGGCCTTCCGCGACGCCGGGCTGCCCGATGGCGTGCTGAACCTCGTGACCGGCTCCGGTGGCTCGGTCGGCGACGCGCTGGCCGGGCACCCCGGGGTCGCGGGCGTGACCTTCACCGGCTCGTACGAGGTCGGCATGGGCATCCTGCGCCGGATCGCGCAGGGTCGCTGGCCGCGCCCGTGCATCGCCGAGATGGGCGGCAAGAACGCGACGATCGTCAGCCGCCATGCCGACCTCGAGCGCGCGGTCACCGGCATCTGGCGCTCGGCCTTCGGCCTGCAGGGCCAGAAGTGCTCGGCCTGCTCGCGCGTGCTGGTCGAGCGCCCGGTCGCCCAGGCCCTGCGCGAGCGCCTGGTCGCCGCCGCCGAGGCGATCGCGGTCGGCGACCCGACCGAACGCGGCAACTGGATGGGGCCGGTGATCAATCGCGGCGCGCGCGAGCGCTACCTGCGCTGCGTCGAGCGCCTGCGCGCGGTCGGCCGGATCGACGCCGGCGGCCGCGCGCTCGACGAGGGCGCGCTCGCGCGCGGCTGGTTCGTCGCGCCCACGGTCGGGAGCGCCCCGCGCGAGGACGCGCTGTGGCGCGACGAGCACTTCGTGCCGCTGGTGCTGCTGAGCGAGGTCGACTCGCTCGACGAGGCGATCGCGGAGGCCAACCGCTCCGACTACGGCCTCACCGCCGGCTTCTACGGCGCGCGCGAGGAGATCGATGGCTTCCTCGACCGGATCGAGGCCGGCGTCACCTACGTGAATCGCCCCCAGGGCGCGACCACCGGCGCCTGGCCGGGCTACCAGCCGTTCGGCGGCTGGAAGGCGAGCGGCACCACCGGCAAGGCGATCGGCTCGTTCTGGTACCTGCCGCTGTACCTGCGCGAACAGTCGCAGACGATCGTCGATTGATAGCTGACGACCGGCATCGGCGCACGCCGCGCCGCCGCCGGCGAAAGCGCGAGCCATGGGGGCGGGCGCGCCTTGTGCGCAGCCGAGAAGCGCAGGAGCGCCGGCCCGCGCGCGCAGCGCGCGTCGTCAATCACTCTCGCGGCGATTGTCTGAGCGCAGCTCGCGCCAGCGAGCGTAGCGAGTTTCGCCGCGCAGGCCGGCGCTCCGAGCATCGCAGGGCACCCCCGCGCAGCGGGGGCCAGCACCCGGCGCGCCCGCCCCCATGGCTCGCGCTTCCGCCTGCCATCCCGAGGCACGCCCCCGGCGAGCGGCACAAACAGCGGAATCTAGAGCGGCTTCTTCAGCCAGTGCGCGAGCTCGCCGACGATGCCGCGCCGGAACGCCATCACGCAGACGACGAAGATCGCCCCCTGGACCACGGTCACCCAGGCCCCGATGTGCGCCAGGTAGTTCTGCATCGTGATGATGATCGCCGCCCCGACGACCGGGCCGAACAGCGTGCCCAGCCCGCCCAGCAACGTCATCAGCACCACCTCGCCGGACATGGTCCAGTAGACGTCGGTGAGCGAGGCGAGCTGGAACACCAGCGCCTTGGTGCCGCCGGCCAGGCCCGACAGCGTGGCCGACAGGACGAAGGCCAGCAGCTTGTAGCGGTCGACGTCGTACCCCAGCGAGGTCGCGCGCGCCTCGTTCTCGCGGATCGCCTTCAGGATCTGCCCGAACGGCGAATTGACCGTGCGCCAGATGACGAGGAACCCGCCCAGGAAGATCACCGCCACCAGCGGATACATGCCCGTCACCGAGCCGAGATCGACCAGGCCGAACAGCTTGCCCCGGGGCACGGCCTGGATGCCATCCTCGCCGCCGGTGAACGGCGCCTGCAGGCAGAAGAAGTAGACCATCTGCGCCAGCGCCAGCGTGATCATCGCGAAATAGATGCCCTGCCGGCGGATCGCGAGCAGTCCGGTGACGAGGCCCAGCAGCGCCGCGCTGCCGGTCGCGAACAGGATCGCCAGCTCGGGCGGGAATCCCCAGACCTTGGCGGCGTGCGCGGATGCGTAGCCCGCGGTGCCGAGGAACATGGCATGCCCGAACGACAGGAGGCCGCCGAACCCGATCAGCAGGTTGAAGGCGCACGCGAACAGCGCGAAGCACATCACCTTCATCAGGAACACCGGGTACACGGCCAGCGGCGCGAGCACCAGGACCGCGACCATCAGCACGAACGCCACGCGCTGGTAGCGGGTGTCGCCGCCCGACGCGATGGGGGTGGAATCGGTCGCCATTGCCGCCCTATTTCTGTGTGCCGAACAGGCCTGCCGGCTTGATCAGCAGGACGATCGCCATGATCACGAAGATCACCGTGTTCGATGCCTCCGGATAGAACACCTTGGTGAGCCCTTCGATGAGGCCGAGCCCGAAGCCGGTGAGGATCGACCCGAGGATCGACCCCATGCCCCCGATCACCACCACCGCGAACACGACGATGATCAGGTTGGCGCCCATCTGCGGGCTGACCTGGTAGATCGGGGCGGCCATCACGCCGGCGAAGGCCGCCAGCGCGACGCCGAAACCGTAGGTGAGCGTGATCATCCGCGGCACGTTGATGCCGAACGCCTGCACCAGCTGCGGATTCTCGGTGGCGGCGCGCAGGTAGGCGCCCAGCCGCGTGCGCTCGATCGCGTACCAGGTGCCCAGGCACACGACCAGCGAGGCGACGATGACCCAGGCCCGGTAGTTCGGCAGGAACATGAACCCGAGGTTCTGCCCTCCGCCGAGCTGCGCCGGCGCCGGATACGGCATCCCGGACGATCCGAACTCGTTGCGGAACATGCCCTCGAAGATCAGCGCGAGGCCGAAGGTGAGCAGCAGGCCGTAGAGGTGGTCGAGCTTGTAGAGCTTGGACAGCATCAGCCGCTCGACGACGATGCCGGTCGCGCCGACCACGATCGGCGCGACGAGCAGCGACCACCAGTAGCCGATGCCGAGCTTGTTGAGCAGCAGGTACGCGACGAACGCGCCCATCATGTACTGGGCGCCGTGCGTGAAGTTGATGATGTTCAGCAGCCCGAAGATCACCGCCAGGCCGAGCGACAGCAGCGCGTAGAACGAGCCGTTGATCAGGCCGATCAGCAGCTGGCCGAACAGCGCCTGCGTCGGGATGCCGAAGATCTCCATTGCACGTCGATCCGGTGGGTTGGGATCGGCGACGCCGGCCGGCCAGTCGGCCCCGGCGTCGCCGCGGTTCGCCTCGGTATCCCGCCGTTACTTCACCAGCGGGCAGCCGCCTTCGGCCAGCGGGCGGAACGCCTGCTCGGCCGGGATCGTCGCGCGCAGCTTGTAGTAGTCGTACGGGCCTTTCGACTCGCTCGGCTTCTTGACCTCGAACAGGTAGGCCGGGTGGATCTTGCGGCCGTCCTGCCGGATGACACCCTTGCCGAACAGCGGATCGTCGGTCGGCATCTCCTTCATCTTGGCCACCACCTTGGTGCCGTCGTCGGTCTTGGCCGCCTCGACCGCCTTCAGGTAGTGCAGCACCGCCCCGTAGACCCCGGCATGGTCCATCGACGGGTACTTGCCGCCGTAGGCCGCCGCGAAGCGCTTGGTCCAGGCGCGCGTCTGGTCGTTCAGGTCCCAGTAGAAGGTCTCGGTCACGACCAGGCCCTGCGCGGTCTGCAGGCCCAGCCCGTGCACGTCGGTCAGGAACACCAGCAGGCCGGCCAGGCTCTGGCCGCCCTTGACGATGCCGAACTCGGCGGCCTGCTTGATCGAGTTGATCGTGTCGCCGCCGGCATTGGCCAGGCCGATGATCTTGGCCTTCGACGCCTGCGCCTGGAGCAGGAACGAGGAATAGTCCTGGTTGCTGATCGGATGGCGGACCTTGCCCAGCACCTTGCCGCCGCTCGCGAGCACCACCGCCTCGGTATCGCGCTCCAGCGCGTGGCCGAACGCGTAGTCGGCGGTCAGGAAGAACCAGGTATCGCCGCCGGACTTGACGATCGCGCTGCCGGTGCCGTGCGCCAGCATCCAGGTGTCGTAGAGCCAGTGCACCGTGTTGGGCGAGCAGGCCTTGCCGGTCAGGTCGGCCGAGGCGGCGCCGGTGTCGAGCAGGGCCTTGCCCTTGTCGCGCGTGATCTGGTTCACCGCCAGCGCCACCGACGAGGTCGGCACGTCGGCGATCGCGTCGACGCCGTCGGTGTCGTACCACTGGCGCGCGATCGTCGAGCCGACGTCGGCCTTGTTCTGGTGGTCGGCCGAGACGATCTCGATCTTCAGGCCGGCCTTCGAGGTCTTCTGGAAGTCTTCCACCGCCAGCCTCGCGGCCACCACCGAGCCCTGCCCGCTGAGGTCGGCGTAGATGCCCGACATGTCGTTCATCACGCCGATCTTGACCACCCCACCGGAGATCTGCGCCTGCGCGGCGCCGCCGGCGAAGGCGACGGCCAGCGCGGCCACCAGCGACGAAAGCTTCAGCTTCATGGTTCTTCCTCCTTGTACGTTCGGGACATCGACGACCGGGCGGCTGCGCTCAAACCCCGAGGTATTCGTGCAGCATGCCCATCTTCTCCTGCAGCTGCGCAGCATCGATGCTCTCGACGATGCGCCCGTGCTCCATCACGTAGAACCGGTCGGCCAGCGGAGCGGCGAACCGGAAGTTCTGCTCGACCATCACGATGGTGAAGCCCTTCTCGCGCAGCATCCGGATCATCCGCGCGAGCGCCTGCACGATCACCGGCGCCAGCCCCTCGGAGATCTCGTCGAGCAGCAGCGTCCTGGCCCCGGTGCGCAGGATGCGCGCGACGGCGAGCATCTGCTGCTCGCCGCCCGACAGCCGCGTGCCCTGGCTGTGGCGCCGCTCCTTCAGGTTCGGGAACATCTCGTAGATCTCGTCCAGGCCCATGCCGCCCGAGGCCACCGCCGGCGGCAGCATCAGGTTCTCCTCGCACGACAGGCTCGCGAAGATGCCCCGCTCCTCGGGGCAGTAGCCGATGCCGCGGCGCGCGATCACGTGCGGCGGCAGGTTCACCGATTCGACGCCGTTGATCATGATCGATCCGCTGCGCCGGCCGACCAGCCCCATGATCGACTTCAGCGTGGTCGTCCGGCCCGCGCCGTTGCGCCCGAGGAGCGTGACGACCTCGCCCCGGTTCACGACGAGGTCGACGCCGTGCAGGATGTGCGATTCGCCGTAGAACGCGTGCAGGTCGGTGATCCGCAGGAACTCGGTGCCGCTAGTGGCCATGCCCCCCCCCGAGCTCCGCGGTCGCGCTGCCCATGTAGGCCTCGAGCACCTGCGGGTTCCGCGAGACCACGTCGTACGGGCCCTCGGCGATCACCTGGCCGCGCTGCAGCACGCTGATCGTGTCGGCGATGTTCGCGACCACGTTCATGTTGTGCTCGACCATCAGCACGGTCCGGTTCGCCGACACCTTCTTGATCAGCTGGGTCACCCGCTCGACGTCCTCGTGGCCCATGCCCTGCGTCGGCTCGTCGAGCAGCATCAGCTCGGGCTCGGTGGCGAGCGTCGTGGCGATCTCGAGCGCGCGCTTGCGCCCATAGGGCAGCTCGATCGTGGCGTACCCGGCGAACTCGCGCAGCCCGACGGTATCGAGCAGCTCGAGCGCGCGCTGGTTCAGCACGTCGAGCGACGCGGCGGGGCGCCAGAAGTGGAACGAGGTCCCGAGCGCGCGCTGCAGGCCGATGCGCACGTTCTCGAGCACGGTGAGGTTCGGGAACGTGGCCGAGATCTGGAACGAGCGCACGATCCCGCGGCGAGCCACCTGCGCCGGCTTCTCGGGCGTGATGTCGCGGCCGTTGTACAGGATCTCGCCCGAGGTCGGGATCAGGAACTTGGTGAGCAGGTTGAAGAAGGTGGTCTTGCCCGCGCCGTTCGGGCCGATCAGCGCGTGGATGTGCCCGCGGCGCACCCGCAGGTTCACGTCATCGACCGCGACGAAACCCTTGAACTCCTTGACGAGGCGCCTGGTCTCGAGAATGTATTCGTGTTCAGCCATCGAAGCGCGATCAACGGGCAGGCGCCATGCCGGCCATCGGTGCGTCGATTATGGCCAAGCGCCCATGGCGCCGGCAATCCGGGTAAGCGCGGATCGGCGGCGGCCCGCGCGACGCCGGTCGCGCTCGCGCGCACCGCGCCGGAACGCGGCGCCGGCGCCGATGACGCGCCGCAACGGCCGGATTCCGGCAGATCTCGCCTTCCGCCCTCTCATCCGCCCCCTCTCATCCGCCCCCTGTCTTCCGCCCCCGGGCGCAGCGTCTCATCGAGGCGCCACCTGCGCCGCCGTTCGTCGGCGACCGTCCCGCCGCTCGTCCTGTACCCGCGGCATCGCGGTCGCCCCGGAAGAGCGTGGGAGGCATGATGGCACGGAAGGCGTTCGCGCTCCCCGGCAACCCAGAACATCCAGAAGAAGCCCACACCAGGCAGGCCCAATGGCGACAGCAACCGCAGCCCCACGCACGGGCGAGCCGACATCGCTCGCGGGGCTCGGCCGCGCGCTGGTCCAGCACCAGATGCTGCGGCTCGACCAGGCAACGACGATCCAGCGCAAAGCCAATGCCGCCGGCGTGGCATTCATCGACGAGCTGGTCGGCGGCGGCCACATGCAGGCGCGCCAGCTGGCGAAGTTCGCGGCCGAGGTATTCGGTCACCCGCTGCTCGATCTTTCCGCGATCGACCTGTCGGTCCTGCCGCCGGACGCGCTCGACCGCAAGCTGGCGACCGAAGTGCGGGTCGTCGCGCTGGGCAAGCGCGGCGGCCGCCTGTCGCTGGCGGTCTCCGACCCGACCGACCTGAAGCTCCTCGACCGCATCCGGTTCTCGGCCCAGGCGAACGTCGACGCGATCGTGGTCGAGCACGACAAGCTGGTGCGCCTGGTCGAGAAGCTGGGCCAGAGCACCACGGAAAAGCTGATCGACCTGGTCGACGACTCGCTGGACCTGGACGTCTCGACGGACGAGCCGTCCGCGCAGCCCGACACCAGCGAAGTCGACGACGCGCCGGTGGTCCGCTTCCTGCAGAAGATCCTCGTCGACGCGATCCAGCTCGGCGCGTCCGACGTCCACTTCGAGCCCTACGAGAAGTTCTACCGGATCCGCTTCCGCGTCGACGGGGAACTGCGCGAGATCGCGCAGCCGCCGCTGGCGATCAAGGAGAAGCTCGCCTCCCGCATCAAGGTCATCTCCCGGCTCGACATCTCCGAGAAACGCGTGCCCCAGGACGGCCGGATGAAGATCGTGCTGTCGAGCCAGCGCGCGATCGACTTCCGGGTGTCGACGCTGCCGACCCTGTTCGGCGAGAAGATCGTGATGCGGATCCTCGATCCGTCCTCGGCCCGCCTGGGCATCGACGTGCTCGGCTACGAGCCGGACCAGAAGGAACAACTGCTCGAGGCGATCCGCCGGCCCTACGGGATGATCCTGGTGACCGGCCCGACCGGCTCCGGCAAGACGGTGTCGCTGTACACCTGCCTGAACATCCTCAACGAGCCGGGCGTCAACATCTCCACCGCCGAGGACCCGGCCGAGATCAACCTGCCGGGCATCAACCAGGTCAACGTCAACGACAAGGCGGGCCTGACCTTCGCGGCTGCGCTCAAGTCGTTCCTGCGCCAGGATCCGGACGTGATCATGGTCGGCGAGATCCGGGACCTCGAGACCGCCGACATCGCGATCAAGGCCGCTCAGACCGGCCACATGGTGCTCTCGACGCTGCACACCAACGACGCGCCGACGACGCTGACGCGGCTCGCCAACATGGGCGTCGCGCCGTTCAACATCGCCTCGTCGGTGATCCTGATCACCGCCCAGCGGCTCGCGCGCCGCCTGTGCGGCTGCAAGCAGCCGCTCGAGCTCGACGAAGCCGCGCTGCTCAAGGCCGGGTTCGTCGCGTCGGACCTGAACGGTTCCTGGAAGCCGTACCGCGCCGTCGGCTGCGAGCGCTGCGGGGGCTCGGGCTACAAGGGACGCGTCGGCATCTACCAGGTGATGCCGATCTCCGAGGAGACCCAGAAGATCATCCTCTCCGGCGGCAACGCGCTGCAGATCGCCGCGCAGGCGCAGCGCGAGGGCGTCCGGGACCTGCGTCGCTCGGGCCTGATGAAGGTGATGCAGGGCATGACCAGCATCGAAGAGGTGCTGGGCGTCACCAACGAGTGACCGGCGACGCCCCGGCGCATTCCAAGACATCCAAAGGCAGGAACAGATGGCCACCACCACCGCTACCACCCGGGCACTGCCCGCGCGCCGCACCGCGGCGCCCAAGGAGCATACCTTCGCCTGGGAAGGACGCGACCGCGTCGGCAAGGTGGTGCGCGGCGAGATGCGCGCCAGCGGGCCGGCGATCGTCCAGACCTCGCTGCGCCGGCAGGGGATCGCGGTCACCAAGGTGACCAAGCGCCGCTACAAGAAGGGGCGCCGCATCGGCGAGAAGGACATCACGCTGTTCACCCGCCAGCTGGCGACGATGATGAAGGCCGGCGTGCCGCTGCTGCAGTCGTTCGACATCGTCGCGCGCGGCACCAACAATGCGTCGGTCTCCAAGCTGTTCACCGACATCCGCGGCGACGTCGAGACGGGCACGTCGCTGTCCCAGGCGTTCCGGAAGTACCCGCTGTACTTCGATTCGCTGTTCTGCAACCTGGTCGGCGCCGGCGAGCAGGCGGGGATCCTCGACGACCTGCTCGACCGCCTGGCGACGTACAAGGAGAAGATGCAGGCGATCAAGGGCAAGATCAAGTCGGCGCTGTTCTACCCGATCGCCGTGCTGGTCGTCGCCTTCATCGTGGTCGCGGTGATCATGCTGTTCGTGGTCCCGGCGTTCAAGGAAGTGTTCTCGAACTTCGGCGCCGACCTGCCCGCCCCCACGCTGATGGTGATCGCGCTGTCGGACTACTTCGTCCAGTACTGGTACCTGATCTTCGGGGCGATCGGCGGCGGCCTGTATTTCCTCCTGCAGGCCTGGCGACGATCTCCGAAGGTGCAGATGGCGATGGACCGGCTGCTGCTGAAGCTCCCGATCTTCGGGCCGGTGGTCGAGAAGGCGACCATCGCGCGCTGGCTGCGCACGCTCTCGACGATGTTCGCCGCCGGCGTCCCGCTGGTCGAGGCCCTCGACTCGGTCGGCGGCGCCTCGGGCAACCACGTCTACCTGCTGGCGACCAAGCGGATCCAGCAGGAAGTCTCGACCGGCACCAGCCTGACCGTCGCGATGCAGAACTCGCAGGTGTTCCCGAACATGGTGCTGCAGATGTCCGCCATCGGCGAGGAGTCCGGCGCGCTCGACTCGATGCTCTCCAAGGCCGCCGACATCTTCGAGCGGGAAGTCGACGACGCCGTGGAAAGCCTGTCGAGCCTGCTCGAGCCGATGATCATGGTGGTGCTCGGCACGCTGATCGGCGGGCTCGTGGTCGCGATGTACCTGCCGATCTTCAAGCTGGGCCAGGTCGTCTGACCGGGGCGCCGCAGCGCCGGAGACCGATGCATCCGCGGGCGGAAACGCCCGCCGGGGCCCGGCATCGCGCCGCAAGCGTGCAAGCCGGCCCCCGGAGCGCCCGCAAAGCGGCCGCCAAAATCTAGAATATCGCCTATCAGTCACCGCACCGGCGCCGCGAGGCCCCGGACATCCGACTCGACAGGCCGCATGAACGATTCCACGGCACCCGGCACCCGGGGCGGGCGCACGGCGGCGGCGCGCTCCTTCGCGCTGCGCCGCGACTCCCATTTCCCGCTGTATCTCCAGATCAAGCGCGAGGTGCTGCGCCGGATCATGAGCTGGCCCGACGGCGAGCGACGGTTCTATTCCGACGAGGAACTGTGCGCGGAGTTCTCGGTGAGCCGGATGACCGTCCGACAGGCGATCAAGGAGCTGGTCGACGAGGGGTACCTGACCCGCGCCCGCGGGCTGGGCACCTTCCTCACCACCAAGAAGCTCGAGGACCGCCCGCTGTCGGGCCCCCTCGACCGCCTCAGCTTCGAGGGCAAGCCCTTCGAGATCCGGTATCTCCGGTTCGGGCGGCGCAAGTGCCCCGGTCCGGTGTGCGTGCAGCTGGATCTCCCGGCCGGCACCGAGGCGCTCTTCGTGCGTCGCCTCAGGATGGCCGCCGACGTCCCGGTGTCGCTGGACGATCGATGGATCCCGCTCGAGTTCGCGAGCGGGCTGACCCGGAAGCTGGCGCAGTCCCAGTCGCTGATCCGGTTCCTCGGCGATCGCTACGCGATCGCCGAGGCACGCATGCAGTTCGAGGGCGGCCTGGCGGGTGACGAAGACGCGCGCGCCCTCAAGATCGTCGAGGGAGACCCGGTGCTGCTGCGCTACATGACCTACCACACGCCGGAAGGCCGGGTGGCGATGGCCGGGCGCTCGACGCACCGCAGCGACGTGGCGCGCTACGCGGTGAGCATCGCGCTGCAGCCATAGGCTCCCGCGGCCGCCGCGATCAGGAGCGCACGAGGTTGCGCATCAGGTCGATGCGCCCCTGCACGAACATCCGCAGGTTGTGCTCGATGATCCGGGCCGCGCGCTCGATGTACTGCTCGCTCGCACCGCCGACGTGCGGCGTGACCATGGCATTCGGCAGGCCCCACAGCGGATGGCCGGCGGGCAGCGGCTCCTCGCGGAACACGTCGAGACCGGCCGCCCGGAGGGCACCCGACCGCAGGCGCTCGACCAGCGCCGCCTCGTCGACCACACGGCCGCGCGCCAGGTTGATCAGCATCGCGGACGGCCTCATCGCAGCGAGGATCCGCGACGAGACCAGGCCATCGTTCGCGGCACCGCCGGGGACGAGCACGATCAGGTAGTCCGCCATGGACGCCGCCTCGTCCAGCCGTTCCCGCGGCACGATCAGGTCGATGAAATCCGCCTGTGCACGCCCGCTCACGCCCACGCAGCGCATCTCGAACGCGCGGCATCTCGCGGCGATCGCCTCGGCCACGCTGCCGAGGCCGACGAAGACGGCGGTCTTGCCGGCCAGCGTCCCCGGAAGGAAACGCTCCCAGCAATGCGCGGCCTGCTGCCTGCGCAGCCGATCGTAGCCGCGCGCGTCGGCGAGCATGTAGAGGAACGCCAGTTCGGCCATCTGCGGGCCATGTACGCCGCGCAGCGAGGTAACGGTGGGGAGAGCGCCTCCGAGGTCGATCCCATCGACGCCCGATGTCAGGACCTGGATCCATTCCAGCTTCCGCGCGCCGGCCAGCAGCGCGCGGGTGAGCAGCGAACCTCGGGCCATGACGACCTCGGCCGCACCGACGCGCTCCATCGCTTCGGGCACCAAGCGCGCTGCGATCCATTCGATGCCGGTGAGCCGGGGAACCAGCCGCTCGAGATACGCCTCGGCCTGCTCGTCGAGGATCAGCACGGTCTTCTCGGCCATGTCTCAACGCGCCTCGGTTTCGGGTTGCGCGCAGGCCGGGCGCCGCACCCCGGACCGCTGGAGAAGATGCGCCTCCACCTGGCGCGCCAGCCGCAGCAGCACGGTTTCGCTGAACTTCGGCCCGGCAAGCTGGATGCCGATCGGCATTCCGTCCGCTGAATATCCACCGGGCACGGCAACGGCCGGCATGTGCACGAGATTGAACGGCCGGGTGAAGGCGCCGATCTGCCGCAGGCGCCGGTCGACCAGGTCGCCATCAGGGTAGAACTCGCCGACCCGGGGCGCGATCGAGGGCGACACCGGCGACACGATCGCGTCGAACGAGGCGAACACGGACAGCAGCTGGCTCGCCACCCGGTTCCGGGTCTGGAGCATGCCGTCGTAGTCTGCCATCCTGAGCCCGGCGAAGTGCTCGAGCAGCCGGATCGATGCCGGCGGAAACTTGGCCAGGACGTCCCGCGGCAGGCTCTCCGCCCACCCGGCGTAACGTGGGGCGGCCTGCAGCAGGTGGGCCTGCCCGACGTCCTCGCACACGGTCTCGACGTCCTCGATCTCGTGGCCGAGATCGCGCAAAGCGGCGACCCCGCGTTCCACGACTGCGCGGACCTCGGCGTCCGGCGCCAAGTGGCCGAAAGTCGGGCTGTAGGCGATGCGCAAGGGACGCAGCGGCTGGTCGAGCGCGGCGACGTAGTCGGTGTCGTCCCCGGGCAACTCGGTCCAGTCCCTTCCGTCCGGGCGGGCGAGAACGGTCAGCATCCGCGCCGCGTCGGTCACCGTGCGGGCCATCGGCCCGGCGACGGTCCGGTCCGTCGGGCCCGGGAAATACGGCACCCTGCCGTGCGTCGGCTTCACGCCCACCAGCCCGGTGAAGCCGCAGGGATGACGGATCGATCCGCCCCCGTCGGAGGCGAGCGCCAGCGGCCCGAGGCCGGCGGCGACGGCGGCCGACGCGCCGCCACTGCTGCCGCCGGAGGTGCGCGCGGGATCCCAGGGATTCCTGGACGGCCCGAACGCGACGCTGTCGGTCACCGACATGACGCTGAACTCGGGCATGACGGTCTTGCCGAACAGGATGGCGCCCGCCTTGCGCAGATGCGCCACTGCGGCGGCGTCCATCGACGCGGGCGAGCGGTCCGAGAAGAAAAGCCCGCGCGGCGTGGAAAAGCCGCGCACCGGCAGGTGATCCTTGACCGACACCGGGACCCCGTCGAGGAGCCCGGTCGGGGAACCGCTGCGCCACCTGCGCTCGGATTCGCGCGCGCTGCGGCCGGCACCCTCCCAGTCGAACTCGTAGAACGCGTTGAGCAGCGGGTTCAGGCGCTCGCACCGCGCTCGAAGACTCGCGAGCACCTCGACCGGCGACAACCGGCGATCCCGATACGCGCCCAGCAGTTCGTCCGCGCTCAACCAGGCAATGTCGTCTCCGGTGTCCACCGCCTCAGAGCCGCCCCAGCCTCGGGCACGCGACATCCCGCAGGTCGACGCCCAGCCCGGCGAGCCGCTGGCGGGCATCGGCGACGAATCGTCGCGTGATCGCGTGCAGCGCCTCCGGCTCGGGGACACCGAGCGCCGCGAGGGCCGCCGCACCGTCCCCGTCCCGCCACTGCGGCCGCATCCGGAGATAGCAGGCCTCGACCACCCGGTGCTTCATCGGGCCGTCGCTCGCCAGGACGGCCGCGACCTCCGCCGCCAGGTCGGCCCGATCCTGCGGCGTCCAGGCGGCCCGCGTCTCCTCGAGATAGAGCCAGCCGAACGATGCCTGGGCCTCCTTGTCGCGCACGGCCCGTTTCAGGATCGCGGTCGCGACCGGCTCGCTCGCGCCGCGCAGCGCCTCGCGCAGGTGCTCGAGAAGCAGGCCATCGCGGATCGCGCACTGGGCTCCGATGTAGGCCAGCGGCTGCACGTCGGGATCGAGCGCGTGCTGGTAGAGCTGCTGCTCGAAGGCCGCCTCGTCCGCCTTCTCGGGCGGCGACTCGATGAAGCCCCCGAGCAGCCCGGCATACCGGGTCGCCGCCTCGAGATAGAGCACTTCCTGGGTCCCGCGCGCGGCGAGGAACATCTTCGCGTCGCTCTCCCCTCCGCGCTCCAGGCAGAACCGGATCAGCAGCGCCGGGGTCTCGGCGATGCGCCCGTACTCGGTCCACACGCAGGCGCTCCACCACCACCGCGCCATCTCGCGGACGGCCTCGGGATGCCGGGCACCGTCGAACTCCGCCCACGGGATCGACCGCTCCGGATTCCACTTGAACCGCTTCGACTGCTCGTAGAGATCCCGGATGCGCGCGATCCTCGGATGAAGATCCAGCGGGAAGCGGCGCTCGACGAGCGACCGCTTCGGCCTCTCGCCCGCCCCGGTCTGGGTCGCGGTCATGGCTCAGACGGCGCCGAGGCGCGGATGGTGGAAGCTGCGCAGCGTGACCCCCCAGTCCTTCACGCGACGCCGTATGCGAGCGATGGTGTCGACGAACACCGGCTTCTCGAGCTCCTCGACCGAGGCGCCGAGGCCCGCTTCATGGGTCAGCCGGAACGCCTCCATCTCGGCCCGCGACGTGGGCGTGTCGGGGCGCAGCCACGGGTGATGATGCCCCTTCAGCTCCACTTCCTCGATGAACGTCTCCAGCCCCTCCCGGATCGAGTCGATCCCGGCCTTGTCGAGCCGGTCCAGCCGCGACTCGATGTAGCGCCAGCCGAAGGCGACGTGACGAGTCTCGTCGCGCGCGATCAGCGTGAGCACGCGCTTGGCGACCGGGTCGGGCGTGATCTCGATCATGTGGATGAACTGGTCGAAGGTCACTTCCTCGGAGGCGCAGACCAGCCCCGCGATGATGCTCTCGGTGGTGAACCGGGGATCGAGCGCCATCCGGCGCACGCCGTGACTGTAGAGCGTCGTCACGCGATCGGCTGGCGTGGCCGGCGCGGCGGCCGCCCCGGCGGGAAGCGTCGACGCCTGCGCCCGCGCCGGCGCGAGGTATTCGGCCAGCTCGCCCGACGGCGGTTCGGCGTAGTAGCCCCCGAGGCGCTCGGCGTACCGGTAGCAGACCTCCGCGTGACGCGCCTCCTCCTGCGTGCGCATCGCGAAGAACTGCCAGATCTCCGGCTCGAGCCGTTCGTGGTAGAAGCGCAGCTGCAGCGCAGGGCTCTCCGAGATCGCGCCGTACTCGCCCCAGGCGCTGCGGCTCCAGCGCAGCCGCGCGCCGACGAGATGCCGCGGGTCGATGCCGGCGACATCGACCTCGCTCCAGTCGATGTCGGTCGCGGGGTTCCACTGGGTATTCAGCGATGCGCGATAGAGGTCGCCGATACGCGGTGCGTGCCGACCGGTCTCGATCGGGAACCGGCGCTCGGGCGCGTCCAGCAGCGTGGCGAATCCTGATTGGCTCATCAACGGCTCCTTGCGCGGGCGCGGCGACGCCGCGCCTCAGTTCCCGACCGAGATCGCGCGTTCCCGAACGACCCGGGTCCAGGTCTCGTGATCCTGCTGCATCATCCGGGCGAACGCCTCCTTCTGGACGCCGAGCGGCTCGGCGCCCAGATCCTTCAGGCGGGCAAGCACCTTCTCGTCGCTCATGACCGTCGGAATATCGCGAGCGAGCCGGTCGACGATCGGCGCCGGCGTCCCCGTCGGGGCCAGGATGCCGAACCACGACTTGACCTCGAAGCCCCGCAGGCCGCTTTCCGCGATCGTCGGGAGATCGGGCGCCGCCATGGATCGCTGCGCGCCCGTCGTGGCGAGCGGGACGACCCGCCCCTGCGCGGCCTGCGCGAGAATCGTCGACGGAAGGGGATCGAACAGGATCTGCACGTCGTTGCGCATCAGCGCGAGCACGCTCTCGGTGCCGCCCTTGTAGGGCACGTGGGTGATCTGGATCCCGGCCATCGCGCCGAACAGCTCGGCAGCCAGGTGGTTGGCGGTCCCGATCCCGGAAGAGCTGTAGTTCAGCTTCCCGGGATTCGCCTTGGCGTAGGCAACCAGCTCGCCGACGGTCCGGACGTTCAGCGACGGATGCACGGCCAGCAGGTAAGGCGAGCTCGCCAGGGTCGCGACCGGCGCGAAGTCCTTCAGCCCGTCGTACTTGACCGGCCTGAGGATGGGATTGAGGATGTGCGTCGTCAGCGTACCCAGCTGCAAGGTATATCCGTTGGGTTCGGCGCGCGCGACGAACTCGGTGCCCATCGCGCCGCTGCCGCCGGGCCGGTTCTCGACGAGGACGTTCTGCCCCCACAGCCTCGACAGCTCCTGCCCGAGGGTGCGCGCGAGGATGTCGGTCGCCCCGCCGGACCCGTACGGCGTGACCAGCCGCACCGGGCGATCCGGATAGACCTGCGCGACCGAGGGCCCGGCCGCGAACGCGAGCATGGACACGGCGAATGCGACCAGTCGAAGCATCTTCCTCTCCCTCGCGATCCGGATCGCGATCCTGTTCGGCGATTGGCGGCTCATCGGCGCGGCGGGGGCGGACCGGGCCCGGCATCCGATGTCGACGTCTAATGTATAGACAACTAGACATTAGATCGGCGCAACGTCGTCTGTCAATCGGAACCTGATCCCCCCTGGACAGGACGCCGACGCCGTTTGCCGATCGCCGGGCGCCGCCGCCGAAGGGCACGCCCGGCCGGACGAACGAACGCGCGCCCCGCCTCGGGAAGCAGTCGTTGTGCGACACTCGATCCGAACGGCGCCGCGGGCCGCCGCGCGGGATCTCCCGTCGCGCCCCGGCGCGCTCCGGTACTCCGATGATCGAACTCCTCCAGCACTCGACCGCGCTCGCGACGGCGGCCGCCGCCGTCTTCGGGCTGCTGCTCGGCAGCTTCCTGAACGTCGTCATCCATCGCGTCCCCCGGATGCTCGAGCGCGCATGGGCCGCCGAGGCCGCGGAGTTGCGCGGCGAGACGGTCCCGCCCGCCGAGCCCTACAACCTGGTCGTGCCGCATTCGCACTGCCCCGCCTGCGGCCACCGCATCCGCGCGCTGGAGAACATCCCGCTGGTCAGCTGGCTCAGGCAACGCGGTCGGTGCACCGCCTGCGACGTCCGGATTTCGGCGCGCTACCCGGTGGTCGAGCTCGTCACCGGCGTCCTGAGCGCGCTGGCGATCTGGCACTTCGGCGCCAGCGCGGCCGGCGCCGGCGCGGTGATCCTCACCGCGTTCCTGATCGCGCTGGCCTGCATCGACTTCGACACGCAACTGCTGCCGGACGACATGACGCTGCCGCTGCTCTGGCTGGGGCTGCTGTTCAACCTGTGGGGCGTGTTCGCGCCGCTGCCCGCCGCGGTCATCGGCGCGATGGCCGGCTATCTCAGCCTGTGGTCGATCTACTGGCTGTTCAAGCTCGCGACCGGCAAGGAGGGCATGGGCTACGGCGACTTCAAGCTGCTCGCGGCGCTGGGCGCCTGGTTCGGCTGGACCGCGCTGCCCGCCGTGATCCTGCTCGCCTCGGTGGTCGGCGCGGCGGTCGGCATCGTGCTGATGGTCGCGACGCGGCGCGGCCGCGAGATCCCGATCCCCTTCGGCCCGTATCTCGCGGGCGCGGGCCTGCTGGCCATGTACTTCCGGGAACCGCTGGGCCGGCTGTTCGGCATCGCCTGAGGCCGCGCCGGCGCGCACGCAGGCCTCCGGCGGAAGCCGCGTCGCGACTCCTGCGCGGAGGTCGGTGCAAAGGCGCTGTTAGACTCCCCCGATGAACGCTCGCCCGACGTCCACCGACTCCGCGCCCGGCGGCGGCGCGTCGCGCGAGGCGCGCGGCGCGCCCCGGCGGCTGCTCGTCGGACTGACCGGCGGCATCGGCAGCGGCAAGAGCACCGTCGCCGAGCTGTTCGCCGCGCGCGGCGCGGCCGTCGTCGATACCGACGCCATCGCGCATGCGCTCACCGCGCCGGGCGGCGCCGCGATCGAGGCGATCCGCGCCGAGTTCGGCGACGCCGTGATCCGCGCCGACGGCGCGCTCGACCGGGATGCGATGCGCGAGCGCGCGTTCGGCGACCCCGCCGCGCGACGCCGGCTCGAGGCGATCCTGCACCCGATGATCCGCACCGAATCGGCGCGCGGCCTCGCGGCCGCCACAGGGCCCTATGCGATGCTGGTGGTCCCGCTGCTGGTGGAGTCCGGCGGCCGCGCCGGCGAGGTCGACCGCGTCCTGGTGGTCGACTGCCCGGTCGAGGTCCAGATCGAGCGCGTGATGCGCCGCAACGGCCTGAGCCGCGCGCGCGTCGAGTCGATCCTCGCCGCGCAGGCGAGCCGCGCGCAGCGACTGGCCGCGGCCGACGACGTGATCGACAACGGCGCGACGCCCGATGCGCTCGACGCGCAGGTCGAGGCGCTGCATCGACGCTACCTGCAGGAGCGCTGATGCGCTGCGCGCCGCGAGTGCCTGACGGTTTGTCAAGCGAATGGCTTTGCGCCAGAATTCGTGCGTCTTCACGCAGAGAGCGCGATGCGCGCGCGGCGGCGTCGATCCGGCAGCCGGATGCGCGCTCCCGACGGTGTCCCAGGACGGTACCTTGATCCTGTACGAGTACCCGCTGAACGAACGCGTCCGGACCCTGTTGCGGCTCGAGGACCTGTTCGAGCGCCTCGAGTTCTTCGCCTCCAAGGAACATCCGCTCGATCATCACGTCGCCCTGGTCACGCTGTTCGAGATCCTCGACGTGGCGGCGCGCGCCGACCTGAAGTCCGACCTGCTCCAGGAGCTCGAGCGGCAGCGGCAGGCGCTGATGGGCTTTCGCAACAACCCGGATGTCTCGATGGAGGCGCTCGAGCGGATCCTCGAGGAGATCGACGAAGCCGCCCGCGAGCTCGGCGCGATCACCGGCAAGAGCGGCCAGCACCTGCGCGACAACGAATGGCTGATGAGCATCCGCAGCCGCACGATCATCGCCGGCGGCGCCTGCGAGTTCGACCTGCCTTCCTACTATGCCTGGCAGCACCGGCCGCACGAGGGGCGCCAGCGCGACATCGCGACCTGGGCGGCCCCGTTCAGGCCGCTCTACGACAGCCTCGCGATCGTCCTGAGGCTGCTGCGCGAAAGCGCCCAGCGCGCTTCGCTGTCCGCCCGACAGGGCAGCTACCAGCAGCCGCTGGGCGGCAAGAGCTACCAGATGGTCCAGGTCCGGCTCGACCCGGCCAGTGGCGCGATCCCCGAGATCAGCGCCAACAAGTACCTGCTCTGGATCCGCTTCACCAGCCAGGACGGCGATCTCCGGCCCCGGCCGTTCGAGGGCGAAGTCGACTTCGAGCTGGCCCTCTGCAATCTTTGAGCATGTCGCGGCGGCCATGATGCAACGGATCGTCTCGGTCGACTGCCCCAACTGCGGACGCAAGACGCCGTTCGCCGCGTCCAACCGCTGGCGCCCGTTCTGCTCCGAACGCTGCAAGACCCTCGATCTCGGCGCCTGGGCCGCGGAACGCTACCGGATCGCCGGCGAACCGGACGACGACGGTTTGGACGAAAGCGGCGATGCCGCGCCGGAACCGCCGCGGGCCGCGGGGCGCTGACCCGCGTACCGGCCGGGGCGCGGACCCCGGGTGCGCGCACGATCCGAAGTCGGGCCCGGTCTCCTAGGCCCAGGCGCCCCGCATCATCGCCAGCCCATGCGCGCCGGCGCGCACCGCCTCCGGCGCATCCGCCGGCACGAGTCCGCCCAGCGCGAACACGGGCATCCCCGCCTCGGACACCAGGCGTCCGAATGCCGGCCAGCCGAGCGCTGGCGCCCCGGGGTGCGTGCGGGTCGGCCGGACCGGCCCGAGCAGTGCGAAATCGACACCGAGTTCCCCGGCGCGTGCGAGATCGATGGCATGGTGACAGGCGGCGCTGACGAGTCGCAGTCTCGGTCGCGAGACGATTTCGTGAAGATGGGCGCTTTTCAGATGCACGCCGTCTGCAGCCTGCCAATAGGACGGCGCATGTCCGCTATTGACCAGCAGCCGGGCATCGTGACGGCGGCAGAGTTCCCGCACGCGCCGGAACAGGGCATCGAAACGATCCCCGGCCATCCCCGGCTCGCGCAGTTGCACCAGCCGCAACCCGCCGGCCAGGGCGCGCGCCAGTCCGGCCAGGAACGGCTCGTCGCCGAGCTCGAGCGCGCAGCTGATGCCCAGCCGGTCCGGCAGGCGCAGCCAGCCGATCACCGGCACGGTCGCCGGCAGCAACGGCGCCAGCTCGATCGTCCCGGCCGGGCGCCACGCGAGCGCCTGGCCTTCGCGTCCGCGCGGTCCGCCGTGCCACGAGACGATCCGCTGGAAATGGAGCCGGACGTGCGCGTGCGGGTATACGTGCTCGCGCACCACCCAGGGATGCGATTCGAGTACCCGGATGCCGAGCTCCTCGTCGAGCTCGCGCGCCAGCGCCTGCTCGACGCTCTCGCCGCGCTCGATCTTCCCGCCGGGGAACTCCCACCAGCCCGCGTAGGGCTTGCCGGGAGGGCGCTGCCCGAGCAGCACCGCCCCGTCGGCGCGGACCAGCACGCCGACCGCGACATCGACGACCGCGCGCGTCACCCGCGGCATCATCCGCGGCGCTTCGTCGCGGCCGTGCTGCGCCTCCCGGCG
Organism: Burkholderiaceae bacterium; assembly: GCA_039807785.1. Lineage (GTDB taxonomy): Bacteria > Pseudomonadota > Gammaproteobacteria > Burkholderiales > Burkholderiaceae_E > Zeimonas. The sequence goes on along the minus strand of JBDHRX010000019.1, from coordinate 5,178 downwards.
CCCTGCTTGCCGGCATCCTGCTTGCCTGCACCTCGCCTGCCGGCGCGCCGCCCCGCCCAGTCCTTGGCGAACTGCCAGGCCACGCGCCCCGAGCGGGAACCGCGTTCGAGCGCGAAGCGCAGCGCATCGGCGCGTGCCGCCTCGATCTCGCGCTCGTCGCAGCCGAAGCTCGCCAGCCAGTGGGCCGCGATCGCGAGATAGTCGTCCTGGCGGAACGGATAGAAGGACACCCAGAGCCCGAAGCGCTCGGACAGCGAGATCTTCTCCTCGACCGTCTCGCCCGGGTGGATCTCGCCGTCCTCCTGGTGCTTCGCGTCGAGATTCTCGCGCATATACTCCGGCATCAGGTGACGCCGGTTCGAGGTCGCGTAGATCAGCAGGTTGTCCGACTGCGCCGCCACCGAGCCGTCGAGCGCCACCTTGAGCGCCTTGTAGCCGGGCTCACCCTCCTCGAATGAGAGGTCGTCGCAGAAAACGACGAAGCGCTCGGGCCGGCCAGCGACCAGCTCGACGATGTCGGGCAGGTCGACCAGATCGTCCTTGTCGACCTCGATCAGCCGCAGGCCGCGCGCGGCGTAGGCGTTCAGGCAGGCCTTGATCAGCGAGGACTTGCCGGTGCCGCGCGAACCGGTGAGCAGCACGTTGTTCGCCGGCGATCCAGCGACGAACTGGCGCGTGTTCTGCTCGATCGCGCGCTTCTGTTCGTCGACGTGCTTGAGGTCGGACAGCCGGATCGGCGAGAGCTGCCGCACCGGCTGCAGCACCGCCTGGACGCCGAGCGCGGTGGCGCGGCGGCGCCACCGGAACGCGCACGCCGCGTCCCAGTCGGGCTCGGGAGGGGCCGGCAGCAGCGACTCGAGGCGGCGGATCAGCGCCTCGGCGCGGTCGGCCAGGCGTTCGAACCGGTCGGGACTCATCGATGCGCCGGCGCGCCGGGGCGCTCAGGAACGGTAGTCGGCATTGATCGAGACGTAGTCGTGCGACAGGTCGCAGGTCCAGACGATCGCGCCGGCAGCGCCGCGATCGAGGTCGACGCGCACGCGGATCTCGGCCTGCCGCATCACGCGCTGGCCGTCTTCCTCGCGATAGGCCGGATGCCGGCCGCCGCGCGTCGCCACGTGCACGTCGTCGAGGTAGAGATCGATGCGGTCGACGTCGAGATCGGCGATCCCGGCGTAACCGATCGCCGCCAGGATGCGGCCGAGGTTCGGGTCGGACGCGAAGAACGCGGTCTTGACCAGCGGCGAATGCGCGATCGCGTAGGCGACCGCCGCCGCCTCGGCCTGCGTGGCGGCGCGCCCGACCTCGATCGTGATGAACTTGGTGGCGCCCTCGCCGTCGCGCGCCAGCGCCTGCGCGAGCGTCTGGGCGACCGCCACGATCGCCGCCTTCAGCGCCGCCGCGCCCGGCGCGGCATCGTCGGTCACGACGGCGCCGCTCGCGCCGCTGGCGAGGAGCAGCAGCGAGTCGTTGGTCGAGGTGTCGCCGTCGACGGTGACGCGGTTGAAGCTCGCATCGGCCACCTCGCGCACCCAGCGCGCGAGCAGCGGCTGCGCGACCGCCGCGTCGGTCGCGATGTAGCCGAGCATGGTCGCCATGTTGGGCCGGATCATGCCCGAGCCCTTGGCGATGCCGGTGACCACCACGCGCACGCCGCCGATCTCGAGCTCGCGCGAGGCGCCCTTCGGCACCGTGTCGGTGGTCATGATGGCCTCGGCGGCATCGAGCCAGTCGCTCGCGCCGAGTCCGTCGACCGCCGCGCCGGCGCCGGCCAGCAGGCGGTCCATCGGGAGATGCTCCAGGATCACGCCGGTGGAGAACGGCAGGACCTGCTCGGGCGCGCACCCGAGGCGCCGCGCGACGTCCTCGCAGGTGCGGCGCGCGTTCTCGAGCCCGGGCGCGCCGGTGCCCGCGTTCGCGCACCCGGTGTTCACGACCAGCGCGCGGATCGCGCCGCCGCTGGCGGCCAGGTGCTCGCGGCACACGCGGACCGGCGCGGCGCAGAAGCGGTTGGTGGTGAACACCCCCGCCGCCGTCGCCCCTTCCGGCAGGCCGAGCACCAGCACGTCGCGGCGATTCGCCTTCCGGATGCCGGCGCGCGCGGTGCCGATGGCCACGCCGGGAACGCCGCGCAGCGACTCGCGCGGCGGCGCCTGGAGATTCACGGGCATGTCGACCTCCGCGACGCCGGGCTCAGCCGAGCCGGCCGTGGCATTGCTTGTACTTCTTGCCGGACCCGCAGGGGCAGGGGTCGTTGCGCCCGATCTTCTGGCCGAAGCGGCGCACCGGCTGCTGTGCGGCTTCCTCGGCCTGCGGCCGCTGCTGGACCGCGAGCGCGATCGCCTCCGCGTCGGCGTCGGGCGACGCGGCGGCCGATGCCGACGCCTCGTCGAAGTCGGCATGCGTGTAGCTGACGTTCGAGTAGTGCGGCTGCGCCGCCTCGCCCACCTGCTCGACCTCGTCGGCCGACTGGATGCGCACCGTCATCAGGATCCGGGTCACGTCGGTGCGCACCCGCTCCTGCATCAGGCTGAACAGCTCGAAGGCCTCGCGCTTGTACTCCTGCTTCGGGTTCTTCTGCGCATAGCCGCGCAGGTGGATCCCCTGGCGCAGGTAGTCGAGCGAGGACAGGTGCTCGCGCCAGTGCTGGTCGATCGTCTGCAGCATGACCGAGCGCTCGAAGCCGGAAAACGCCTCGACCCCCACCTGGTCGACCTTCGACCGGTAGGCCGCGTCGGCGGCCTCGAGCAGCGCCTCGAGGAGATCGTCGTCGGTGGCCTCGCCGCCCTCCTGCATCATCGCCGCCAGCGGCACCTGGAGCTGCCAGTCGGTCTCGAGCACCTTCTGGAGCCCGGGAACGTCCCACTGCTCGTCGACCGTCTCGGCCGGAACGAACTGCCGGAACAGGTCGGTGAAGACCCGGTGGCGCAGGTCGCGCACCCGGTCGGTGAACTCCGAGGACTCGAGGAGCGCGTTGCGGTCCGAGTAGACGATCTTGCGCTGGTCGTTGGCGACGTCGTCGTACTCGAGCAGCTGCTTGCGGATGTCGAAGTTGCGCGCCTCGACCTTGCGCTGCGCCGACTCGATCGAGCGCGTGACCATCCCGGCCTCGATCGCCTCGCCGTCGGGCAGCTTCAGGCGGTCCATGATCGCCTTGAGGCGGTCGCCCGCGAAGATCTTCAGCAGCGGGTCTTCCATCGACAGGTAGAAGCGCGACGACCCCGGGTCGCCCTGCCGGCCCGAGCGCCCGCGCAGCTGGTTGTCGATGCGCCGCGACTCGTGGCGCTCGGTGCCGACGATGTGCAACCCGCCGGCGGCGATCACCTGGTCGTGCAGCGACTGCCATTCGTCGCGCAGCTTCGCGATCCGCGCCTCGCGCTCGCCCTCGGGGACCGACGCGTCCTCGCGCAGCAGGTCGACCTGCTTGTCGACGTTGCCGCCCAGCACGATGTCGGTGCCGCGACCGGCCATGTTGGTCGCGATGGTGATCATCTTCGGGCGGCCCGCCTGCGCGACGATCTCGGCTTCACGCGCATGCTGCTTGGCGTTGAGCACCTGGTGCGGGAGCTTCTCCTTGGCGAGCATTCCCGACAGCAGCTCGGAACTCTCGATCGAGGTGGTGCCCACCAGCACCGGCTGGCCGCGCGCCTGGCAGTCCCGGATGTCGGCGGAGATCGCGTTGTACTTCTCGCGCGCGGTCCGGAACACCTGGTCCTGGCGGTCGTCGCGGATCATCGGCCGGTGCGTCGGGATCACCACGGTCTCGAGGCCGTAGATCTCCTGGAACTCGTAGGCCTCGGTGTCGGCCGTTCCCGTCATGCCGGCGAGCTTGCCGTACATGCGGAAATAGTTCTGGAAGGTGATCGAGGCGAGCGTCTGGTTCTCGGCCTGGATCGCCACGCCTTCCTTGGCCTCGACCGCCTGGTGCAGCCCGTCGGACCAGCGCCGGCCCGGCATCAGCCGTCCGGTGAACTCGTCGACGATGATCACCTCGCCGTTCTGCACCACGTACTGCTGGTCGCGATGGAACAGCGTGTGCGCGCGCAGCGCCGCCATCAGGTGATGCATCAGCCCGATGTTGCCGGCGTCGTACAGGCTCGCGCCGCCGGGCAGCAGGCCCTGCTGCGCGAGGATCTGCTCGGCCTTCTCGTGGCCGGCCTCGGACAGGTAGACCTGGTGCGCCTTGCGGTCGACCCAGTAGTCGCCGGGCGGCTCTTCCTCGCCCGACTTCGGCTCGGCCTGCATTTCGTCGAGCAGCGGCGGCAGCGCGTTCAGGCGCTGGTAGGTCTCGGTATGGTCCTCGGCCTGGCCCGAGATGATCAGCGGCGTGCGCGCCTCGTCGATCAGGATCGAATCGACCTCGTCGACGATCGCGTAGTGCAGCCCGCGCTGGCGCCGGTCGCCGACCGAGTACTCCATGTTGTCGCGCAGGTAATCGAAGCCGAACTCGTTGTTGGTGCCGTAGGTGATGTCGGCCGCATAGGCGGTCTTCTTGTCGGCGGTCGCCTGCTGGGTCAGGATCGTGCCCACCGACATGCCGAGGAAGCGGTAGACCTTGCCCATCCACTCCGCGTCGCGGCTGGCCAGGTAGTCGTTGACGGTGACCACGTGCACGCCCTTGCCGGCCAGCGCGTTCAGGTACACCGGCAGCGTCGCGGTCAGGGTCTTGCCCTCGCCGGTGCGCATCTCGGCGATCTTGCCGGCATGCAGGACCATGCCGCCGATCAGCTGGACGTCGAAGTGGCGCATGCCGAGCACCCGCCGCGCCGCCTCGCGGCACACGGCGAACGCCTCGGGCAGCAGCGCGTCGACCGTCTCGCCGGCGGCGATGCGCTGGCGAAACTCGGCGGTCCGACCCGCCAGCTCGGCGTCGCCGAGCGCCATGATCTTCGGTTCGAGCGCGTTGATCTGCTCGACCGATTTGCGGTAGCTCTTCAGCAGTCGCTCGTTGCGGCTGCCGAAGATCCGGGTAAGAAAGTTCTGGAGCATGCGGTCGCGGGCCGGCCGCGCCTCCGCGGAGCACGACCTGGAGGGAAATCGTGCGAGTCTAGCACGCGCCTCCCGGCGAGCCGGCGCCATGCGTGGGGCTCGGCGGGAGCCTCGCACTCCCGAATCCAGCCGCCGAAGCCGCGCGCCACGCCATCGTTCGCCGCTTTAGCCGGGGGACGGACCTTCCGG
>JBDHRX010000149.1:0-6313 GCA_039807785.1 Burkholderiaceae bacterium | reverse complement strand
AAGCTGGTGCTGATGGACGAGCCCTTCGGCGCGCTCGACGCGCTCACGCGCGAGAAGATGAACCTCGAGCTGCTGCGCATCTGGAAGGAGTCCGGCAAGACGATCGTCTTCGTGACCCACGGGATCTCCGAGGCGGTGTTCCTCGGCACCCGGGTCGTCGTCTTCACCGCCGGCCCCGCCCGCATGGCCGACAACTTCGAGATCGACCTGCCGCACCCGCGCACGCTCGACATGAAGACCGGCGAGCGCTTCGGCGCCTACACCCGGCGCATCTACCGGCTGCTGGGCATGGAATAGCCGGCGCGGCCGCCGGCGCGCCACGCCGGCGCAGGCGCGGCTCAGTCCCGGACCAGGTAGCCGAGGATCAGGTCGGTCATGTGGGAAAGCCGCTCGACCCGGGCCTTCGGCGTCATCAGGTCGCGGTCGAAGATCGTCGAGAGGGTGAAGTTGTTGCTCAGGTAGAAATACGACAGCCCGGCGATCGAGACGTAGAGCTGCACCGGGTCGACCCCGGCCCGGAACACGCCGGTCTTGTGGCCCCGTTCGAGCACCTCGGCGATCGTGGCGACGAACGGCGAGTGCATGGTGCGCACGCGCGACGACTTCCTCAGGTGCCGGGCCCGGTACAGGTTCTCGGTGTTGAGCAGCGTGAGGAACTCGGGATGCGCGATGTAGTAGTTCCAGGTGAACGCGACCAGCCGCCGGATCGCCTCGGTGGGCTCGACCTGCGCCAGGTTGAGCTGGTGCTCCTCGGCGCGGATGCGCTGGTACGCGCGCTCGAGGATGGCCAGGAACAGGCTCTCCTTCTGGCCGAAGTAGTAGTACAGCATGCGCTTGTTGACGCCGGCGCGTTCGGCGATGCGGTCGACGCGCGCGCCGGCCAGCCCATGCTGGGCGAATTCGTCGGTGGCCGCGGTGAGAATGGCTTCGCGCGTGGCTTCGGGATCGCGAGTGACCGTCCGCTCCCGGAGAGGCGAAGGCTTGACCATGCCCGGCATGCTACCGGATCCACCGCGTGCGTCCAGTAGACTCCGGAGTCCCCCCTTTGCGGAGATCCCAGGCCATGAGCGACGCCTCCGACGATCGACCGTTCAACCGCTCGGACTGGCGCCGCCTGCTGCGCAGCCTGCACGAGGACCCCGACCGCCCGGGCCTGCGCGAGACTCCCGCGCGGGTCGAGCGCGCCTGGGCGCACTGGACCTCCGGCTACGCCCAGGACCCGGCCGAGATCCTCAAGGTCTTCGAGGACGGCGCCGAGCGGTACAACGAGCTGATCGTGGTGCGCAACATCCCGGTCTACAGCCATTGCGAGCACCACCTGGCGCCGTTCTTCGGCACCGCCACCGTCGGCTACGTGCCCAACGGCACGATCGTCGGCCTGTCCAAGCTCACGCGGCTGGTCGACTGCTTCGCGAAGCGGCTGCAGGTCCAGGAGCGCCTGACGCGCCAGATCGCCGACGCGCTGATGAACCACCTGCAGCCGACCGCGGTCGGCGTGGTGATCCGGTGCCGCCACCTGTGCATGGAGAGCCGCGGCATCCGCGCGATCGGCGAGGAGACGGTCACCTCGACGATGCTCGGCGAGCTGCTCACCAACCTCGGCATGCGCACCGAGCTGCTGTCGCTCGAGCGGGGCCGCTGAATCCCGCTGCCCCGGGGCCGGCCTGCGGCACCGTCGCCCCCGACGGCGGATAACATGCATCGCGCATGCGGATTCGGGGCCGGCCGTCGCGGCCGGAGCGGCCCGCCCCATGGGTTATCGTGTGCGCCCATGCACCCTCGCCACCTCCCCCTCCCGTCGCCCGACCCCCGCACGCCCGCCGCCGCCTCCGGCCGGCCATGAGCCTGGTGCAGCTGCTTCGCCTCCTCGGGCGGCAGGCGCGCTGGGCGCTGCCTGCCGGCGTCTTCGTCGGCATCGCGCTGCCCGGACTGGCCGACCTGCTGCGCCCGCTGCTGACGATCGCGGTCATCGGCACGCTGACCGCGGCGCTGCTGCAGCTCGACTGGGACCGGCTCGCCGAATCGGCGCGCCGCCCCGCGCTCCCGGCGGCGCTCGCGGCCTGGCAACTGGTCGGCTCGCCGCTGGCGGTCTGGCTCGCCACCGCCCTGGTCGGGCTGCCGCCCGACTTCCGCCTGGTCCTGGTGCTGCAGGCCGCCGCCTCGCCGATCGGGTCGACCGCGGTGTTCGCGATGATCCTCGGCCTGGACGGGGTGCTGGCGATGATCGGCACCGTGTCGACCACGATGCTGCTGCCGTTCACGCTGACGCCGCTGGTCGCGCTGCTGATGCCGCAGTCCGGCATCCAGATCGACCTCTCCGCGTTCTTCGTGCGCGTGCTGATGCTGGTCGTGGCCCCGTTCGCGCTCGCCTGGGCCGTGCGGCGCGCGGTCGGCGCGGCGCGCCTGGCGCGCTACGGCGAGGCGATCACCGGCCTGAACGTGGTGCTGCTGGTGATCTTCGCGATCGCCGTGATGCACGGCGTGACCGACCGGCTGCTGCGCGACCCCGGCTTCGTCGCGAGCCTGCTGGCGACGGCCTGCGCGGCCGCGGCGCTGCTGCACGCGGCCGGCTACGCGCTGTTCCGGCGCGCCGGCGCCTCGGCGGCCTATACCGCGGCGCTGATGAGCGGCAACCGCAACCTCGGCCTGATGCTGGTCATCACCGCGGGCACCGCCGGCGAGGCCTTCTCGCTGTACGTCGGCGTGGCCCAGATCCCGATGTACTTCGCGCCGCTGGTGCTGACGCCGCTGTTGCGGCGCCGCCCCGGCTAGGGCCGGTTCGCGCGACGATCGTCCCCGCGCCGGCAACCGCCCGGGCCGCACCCGGCGCCACTCGTCGGGCCTCGTTGCAGGGCATCGTCGAAAGCGTGCCCGATTCCTTGGCGCCGCCGACCGCAGTGCCTACCATGATCCCAGGTCGACCTTCTCGCCGAGATCCGCCCCGTTCCCGATCCATGTCCGCCGCGCTCACGCCCGCCCCGTCATCCCGCATCCGGCTTCCGGTCGAGCGGCTCGCGCACGGCCTGTTCGTCGCGGAACTCGACCGGCCCTGGCTCGACACCCCGTTCCTGCTCGAGGGCCTGCTGCTGCGGGACGATGCCGAGCTGACCACGCTGCGCCAGTTCTGCCGGTTCGTGCAGGTCGATCTCGATCGCTCCACCGGCGCCGCCGCGGACGCGCTGCGCCGGGCGCTGGCGGCCCGCGGCACGCCGGTCCGGGCGGCTCCGCCGCCGGCGGGGCCCTTCGGGGACGTCGCGCGCGTGGTGGTGGCCGCCCATCCGGTGCCGTCCGCGCCGGGCGCCGGTCCGGCGGCCGAGCGCCCCGCCGCGCTCGGCCGGCTGCTCGCCTGGCTGCGCCAGCGCAACCCGCGGGACGATCTCGACGAGGCCGAGACGCCACGCCGCGCCACCGCCGCCGAGCTCCAGTTGCCGGCCGGCACGACGCTGCGGCCCTATGCCGACCCGGCGCCGATCGAGGTCGAGCTGCCGCGCGCGACGCGTTCGTGGACGCGCGGGGCCGAGGCGCTGCGCACGCTGATGGACGACCTGCGCGACGACGCGCACGGCGAGCTGCGCGACATCGACGAGGTGGCCGACGGGCTGGTCGAGAGCATGGTGGAGACGCCCGACGCGATGTTCTGGGTGGCGCGCATGCGCGACCGGGACAAGAGCACCTACCATCACTGCCTGAAAGTCGCGATCTACCTGATCGCGCTCGGCCGTCACATCGGGTTCCCGCGCGAGGACCTGGTCCGGCTCGGCCAGGTCGGCATGCTCGCCGACGTCGGCAAGATCCGCCTGCCGCGCGCGCTGCTCGAGAAGCCGGGCATGCTGACCCCCGCCGAGCACGCGGTCGTGAAGCGGCACGTCCAGTTCGGCGTCGAGGCCCTGCGCAAGAGCATGACGCTCGACGCCGGTGTCGAGCAGGGTATCCTGCAGCACCATGAACGCCTCGACGGATCCGGCTACCCGAAGCGGCTCAAGGGCAAGGAGATCGGCATCTTCGGCCGCATGACGGCGATCGCCGATTGCTTCGCCGCGCTGATCTCCGACCGGCCCTACGCCCGGGCGGTCTCGCCGCAGGACGCGCTGATGCAGATGTACCAGTGGTGCGGAACCTCCTTCCACGAACCGCTGCTCGAGCAGTTCGTCCAGGCTGTGGGCGTGTTCCCGGTCGGCAGCCTGGTCGAGCTGTCCAACGGCGAGGCGGGGATCGTGCTGGCGCACAACCGGGTGCGGCGCCTCGAGCCGCGCGTCCTGGTCCTGACCGACGCCGAGCGCCGGCCGCTCGACCGGCCGTTCGAGCGCGACCTGCTCAGCCGCCCGGTCGACGGCCGGGGCCGCGCGATCCGCATCGCGCGCGGCCTGCCGGCCGGCGCCTACGGACTGCAGCCGGGCGAGTACTACGCGGACGAGCACGCCTCCCGCGAGGGCGACCTACTTGCAGCGGTCTGAGCGCGACGCGCGACGGGTCTCCCCGGCCGCCCTGCTGCGGCGCCTCGACGAGCGGCTCGCGCTCGGCGACGGCGCGCGCATCGCCCTGGTGGCGATCGCGCTGAGCCCGTCCGACCGCCGGCTGGCGCTCGGGCACGGCCACGCCGAACGGGCCACGCTCGCCGAGGTCGCGCGCCGGGTCGAGTCCGTCCTGCGCGCGCCCGACTGCTATGCGTTCGCCTCGCGCGAGGAGGTCTGGGTGCTGCTTCCCGACCTGCCCAGCGAGTCGCTCGCCGAGCTGGCCGGCAGCACGCTGCTCGATCGCCTGCTGCGCCCGATCGCGGCCCCGGCGGTTCCGCTCCAGCCCACGGTCGGCATCGCCTGGACCGCGGCGAGCGGCCGGATCGACGCGCTGTCGGTCCTGGCGGTCGCGAACGAAGCGGCCGCGGCCCGCCACGGCAGCCGGCGGGTCCAGCTGCGGCGCGTGCGCGCCACCCGCGACAACGCGCCGGTGCAACGCCAGGTGGAGCAGGACCTGGCGCGCGCGCTCGACGCCAACGCGCTCGAGGTGCACTTCCAGCCGCAGGTCGACCTGCGCAGCGGCCGCTGCCGCTCGGCCGAGGCGCTGATCCGCTGGCGCCATCCGGACGGCCGTACCGTCAACCCCGAGGACATCGTCGCCATCTGCGAGAAGCGCGACCTGATCCTGCAGCTCACCCGGTTCACGCTGAACACCACGCTGCGCCAGATGTCGGGCTGGGACGCGTACGGGTTCGAGCTCACGGTCGCGGTCAACCTGTCGGCGGCGACGCTGTCCGACCCGAGCCTGCCGCTGATGGTGTCGCAGGCGCTCGACACCTGGGACATCCCGCCGGAGCGACTGACGCTCGAGCTGACCGAGAGCGCGCTGATCCGCAACCAGCAGGTCGCCTGCGAGACGATGGTCCGGCTCAAGGCGCTCGGCTGCCGGCTGTCGATCGACGACTTCGGCACCGGCTACTCCCCCTATACCTACCTGCGCCAGTTCTCGTTCGACGAGCTGAAGATCGACCAGTCGTTCGTGAAGCGCACCGACACCCGGGCCGCCGACCTGCGCATCGTGCAGTCGCTGGTCGACCTCGCGCACACCTTCGGGATGCACGCGGTCGCGGAAGGGGTCGAGGACGCGGCCACGGCCGACGCGCTGCGCGCGCTCGGCTGCGATCTCGCGCAGGGCTGGCACGTCTCGGCCGCCCTCGCCCCCGAGCCGTTCGCGCGCTGGTACCGGGCGCACGCGCCGAACGAAGCGACGGCGCGCTGAGCGTCGCGGAGGGAGCGCCGCGGAGGGCGTGGCGGCGCCAGGCGCCGCAGGGCTCAGGCGCGCCGGGGGCGCGCGACTTTCTGCAGCAGCTCGATCAGGATGCCGCGCTCGGCCTCGCTCAGGTGCCGCAGCGCTTCGTGCTCCATCGCGCGCGAGGCCGCGTGCGCCTTGCGCGCCAATGCGCCGCCCTTGCGGGTCAGGTGGATCTCCTGCGCGCGCCGGTCGGCGGCGCTGCGCACCCGCGTGAGCAGCTGGCGCTGCTCGAGCCGGTCGAGCAGGGCAGTGAGGTTGGGCGCCGAGACCGAGAGCGCCTGGGACAGCTGCTTCTGCGTGACGCGCGCGTTGTGCGCAACCAGCGTCATCACGGTGAACTCGACGGTGCCCAGTTGCAGCGGCTCGCCGATGTGCGCCAGGAACGCCCTGCGGATCGGGACGTTGGCCTGCGCGAGCCGGTAGCCGAGCAGGTGCCCGAGGCACGACTGGTCGATGTCCTGCCGCGCCGCGGCGCCGTCGCCGGCCTCGGGCGGGCGACGGCCCGCGCGCGGGCTCACGCCGGCCCTTGCGGCAAGGCCGCCCGCTC
>JBDHRX010000148.1:0-6409 GCA_039807785.1 Burkholderiaceae bacterium | reverse complement strand
CCCGGGCGCAGCGCCGGCCGCGGGGCTGCCCACGCCGGTGCTGCCGCCGGTGCGCGGCGGCTACGGCCTGCTGGTGGCCGGCATCGGCGGCACCGGCGTGGTCACGATCGGGCAGTTGCTGGGCATGGCCGCGCACCTCGAAGGCAAGCGCGTGACGGTGCTCGACGTGACCGGGCTGGCGCAGAAGAACGGCGCCGTGATGAGCTTCGTGCGTTTCGCCGAAGCCGGCGAAGCGCTATACGCGCCGCGCATCGGCACCGCCGCCGCCGATGCGGTGCTCGGCTGCGACGTCGTCGTCGCGGCCGGTCGCGAGGCGCTGGCGCGCATGGACGAAACCCGCACGCGCGTGGTCGCCAACGTCGCCAGCACGCCGACCGCCGACTTCACCCGCAACCCCGACTGGAAGTTTCCGCTCGGCGCCATGGAGGCGGCGATCGTCGACACGGTGGGCGCGGACCGGGCCTGGTTCGTCGACGGCACGCGGCTGGCCGGCGCGCTGCTCGGCGACGCGATCGCCGCCAATCCGTTCATGCTCGGCTACGCCTGGCAGCGCGGGCTGGTGCCGCTGTCGGCGGCGGCGATCGAGCGCGCGATCGAGCTGAACGGCGTCGCGGTCGAGCAGAACAGGGCGGCCTTCGCCTGGGGCCGCGTCGCGGCGGTCGATCCGGCGCGCGTCGAGGCCGCCGTCGAGCCCGTGGGCGCGCCGCCGGTGTCGCGCCGCCTGTCGGGCTCGCTCGACGAGCTCGTGGCGCGGCGCATCGACGAGCTGGCCGACTACCAGGACGAGCGCTACGCGCGCCGCTATGCCGCCACGGTGGAGCGTGTCAAGGCGGCCGAGCGCGCGCTGGTCGGCGCCGCGCCGCTGGCGCTCACCGAAGCGGTGGCGCGCAACCTGTTCAAGCTGATGGCGGTCAAGGACGAGTACGAGGTGGCGCGCCTGTACACCAGCGGCGCGTTCATGGCACGACTGAACGAGCGCTTCGAGGGCGACTTCCGGCTTGGCTTCCATCTCGCGCCGCCGCTGCTGGCGAAGCGCAACGCGAAGGGCGAACTGGTCAAGCGCGAGTACGGCGCCTGGATGTTCCGCGCGTTCCGGCTGCTCGCACGGCTGCGCCGCCTGCGCGGCGGCGTGCTCGACCCGTTCGGGCGCAGCGCCGAGCGGCGCATGGAGCGCCGGCTGATCGTCGACTACGAGGCCGACATCGAGCGGCTGCTCGCGGCGCTCGATGTGCGTCGTCTCGAGCTGGCGATCCAGATCGCCGCCGTGCCCGAGCAGATCCGCGGCTTCGGCCACGTCAAGATGCGCAACGTCGAGGCCGCGCTGGCGCGCCGGCAACAGTTGCTCGACGCGTATTTCGCGGCCGAGCGCGAGGCAGTCGCCGGCTGAAAAAAAAGCCCGGCCGAAAGGCCGGGCTCGGGGCCCGCGGCGGCGCCGGTGGCACCCGCCGCGGGAACCGCGGGATCTGCGTTCAGGCGGCCTTGCGGGCGCGGCCCGAGGTCGTCTTGGCAGCCGCCGCGATGTTCGCCTCGGCCACTTCGACGGCCTGCTTGGTCGCCTTGCTGACCTGGTCGAACGCGGTGTTGGCGGCCGAGACGGCCTGCTTCACCAGCGTGACCACGCCTTCGGTGCCCACCGGCGCGTTCTTCGCCAGCGCATCGATCGCGGCGTAGAGCTGCCGGTTGCCGTCGGCGAACTGTTTCTCGACCAGCTTGGCGAGCTCGCTGCCCGTCTCGTTGGCGATTTCGTAGACATGCTTGTAGTACGCGGTGACCTTGTCGGTCGCCGGCTGCACCGAGCTGGTCGCCAGGTCGGCGAACTGCTTGGCGTCCTTGACTTCGGACATCGATTTCAGCGCGTCGGTCGACTCGTCGATCGACGCACGGGCCGCCTGGACGTTCAGCGCGGCAAGCTTCTCGATGCCTTCGATCGAGGTGAGGGTGGCGCTCTGGAAGATCTCCAGGGCGGCTTTCTGGATCTGCAGGAACTGTTCGGGCGTGGTGACCATTTCGACTCTCCGTGACCGTTTTGAGGAACTGGGGACCGAGAACGCTCCGCACCGGGGGTTTGTGCGTCGCAACAAAACGAATTGTAGGGACGGTTCTCGCGAAGTCAAGACTTTTTTGATGCGTCGCAACAAAACAAGTTGCCCGGGTGGGGTGAAAGACGCAACCCGTTGATTCGGAAGGGGAATGAGATCCGCGTCCGGGGCACTTCGGCTGACGCATCCGACAGTTCGGGCGCGACCCGGGACGCCTCGCCTATCATGTGCCGCGGCGGCCGCGCCGGGCGGCGCCGCAATGGAGCCGAACGCGATGACCTCTCCCGATCCGAACCCCGAGGCCGATGCCGGCCGGCCGGCCGGCGCGCGTCCCGAGCCGTTCGCGCGCAGCGCCTTCCGCCACGTCCTGCCGATCACCACCCGCTGGATGGACAACGACCTCTACGGCCATGTGAACAACGTCGTCTACTACGCGTACTTCGACACGGTGGTGAACCGCTACCTGATCGAGCGCGGCGTGCTCGACCCCGCGCGCGGGGCGGTGATCGGCCTGGTGGTCGAGACCGGCTGCCACTACTTCGCGCCGCTGGCGTTCCCGGAGACGGTGCACGCGGGGCTGCGCGTCGCGCGGCTCGGCAGCAGCAGCGTGCGCTACGAGGTGGCGCTGTTCGGCGGGGACGCGCCGCGCGCGGCGGCGCAGGGACATTTCGTCCATGTCTATGTCGATCGCGAGACGCGGCGCCCGGTCGCGTTGCCGCCGCCGCTGCGCGCGGCCCTGCAGGCGATCGCGGCATGACGGCCCGGCCGGAGGACGCGCGCCGCCGTCTCGTCGATGAGGCGATCCTGTCGCGCCGCTCGGTGCGCGCCTTCCTCGACCGCCCGGTGCCGCGCGCGACGGTCGAGGAGATCCTGGCAGTGGCGCGGCGCGCCCCTTCGGGGACCAACACGCAGCCGTGGAAGGTCCGCGTCCTGGCCGGCGCGGCCCGCGAGCGGCTGAGTCGCCGCATCCTGGCGGCGTTCGACGATCCGCGGCAGGACGGGGCGCACGTGGCCGAGTACCGCTACTACCCGGACCGATGGGAATCGCCGTACCTGGAGCGCCGCCGCAAGGTCGGCTGGGACCTGTACGGCCTGCTCGGGATCGATCGTGGCGACAAGGCGGGGATGCATGCCCAGCACGGGCGCAACTACGCCTTCTTCGGCGCGCCGGTCGGCATGATCTTCAGCATCGACCGCGCGCTCGAGCGCGGCAGTTGGCTCGACTACGGGATGTTCCTGCAGAACATCATGATCGCGGCCCGGGCCCGCGGGCTCGACACCTGCCCGCAGGCCGCCTTCGCGCCGTTTCATCGGGTGATCGAGGCCGAGCTGGAGCTGCCCGCGCAGGAGATGGTGGTCTGCGGCATGTCGCTCGGCTACGCCGACGAGTTGGCGCCCGAGAATCGCCTGCACACCGAGCGCGAGCCGGTGGACGGTTTCGCGCGTTTCGAGGGCTGGTAGGGCGGCGGGGGCGTCGCCCGGCGCCCCTCCGTTGCGGGCGACGCGCGTCCCGCCTGTCGCAAAAAAGCGACCGATTATCGAGAATCCGCGTGAGCGATCTCACGTAAGCGATTCTATTTCCGTCATTTTTCGTTACTATCCGTGACAACCTGCCACTCGTTTCCGCTCGTCTGGGGACCGCGACGATGTTCTGCTTTGGCTCGCTCGGTTTTTCGCGCCTCGGCGCGTCGCTGGTCCTGTGCACGGCCTTGCTGGCGATGAGCTGGGCCACCGACGTCGCGGCGCGCGACGCCTCGCCCTCGGCGAAGCGGCCGCCCGCGGCCGCGCCGGCGCCGGGCAAGCCAGGCAAGTCGAGCGCGAAAGCGAGCCGGAAATCGCCCGCCGGGACCGCCTCCCGCGCCGCGGCGACGCGCGGCGGCAGCGCGAAGAGATCCGCGGCGGCCGCCGACGGCAAGGCGATGCAGCGCACCAGCTACACGATCTCGCGTAGCGGTGTCGCCGTGCCGCGCGCGACCAGGCGCGGGCCGGCCGCCGCGCCGCTGCGTCCGGCCGATCCGGCGCGGCCGTCGCTGGGCCATGCGATCGGCCTGCACGTGGTCGAGGATCCGTTGTCGCTGCAGTCCGCGGTCGCCCTGGTGGTCGACCAGGAAACCGGCGAGGTGCTGTTCGACAAGAACTCGCAGGCCGTGCTGCCGATCGCCTCGATCAGCAAGCTGATGACCGCCATGGTCGTGCTCGACGCCGGGCTGCCGCTGTCGGAGATGCTCGAGATCGCCGAGGCCGACGTCGACACCGAGCGCAATACCCGGTCGCGGCTGAACACCGGCACCCGCCTGTCGCGCGGCGAGCTGCTGCAGCTCTCGCTGATGTCGTCCGAGAATCGCGCCGCGCACGCGCTGGGCCGCAGCTACCCCGGCGGGATGCCGGCGTTCGTGGCGCAGATGAACCGCAAGGCGGGCGAGATCGGCATGACCAGCTCCAGTTTCGTCGAGCCCACCGGCCTGTCGAGCCGGAACGTATCGAACGCCCGCGACCTGTCGACGCTGGTGCGGATCGCCTCCGCGTACCCGCTGATCCGCGAGTACTCGACTGCCAGCGGGCTCACCGTCGATACCGGCTACCGGACGGTGAGCTATCGCAACACCAACCGGCTGGTCGGCAACCCCGACTGGGAGATCGGCCTGCAGAAGACCGGCTACCTGTCCGAGGCGGGGAACTGCGTCGTGATGCAGACCCGCATCGACGGCCGGCCGGTGGTGATGGTGCTCCTCGATGCGCAGGCCCGGATGGCGCGCGTCGGCGATGCGCAGCGCATCCGCCGCTGGCTCGAGCACGAGCCCCGTCCCGACGCCAATGTCGACCCCGACGCCGGCGGGCGCAAGGTCAGCGCGCTGGGCGCGGCTCAGGCGTCGCGCGATTCGTAGCCCAGCGCCGCCGAGATCTCGGCGGCGGTCCTGCACAGCTTGTCGATCCACTCGTCCTGGATGAAGTCGGCCGGCGCCGAGATCGACAGTCCCGCGACGAGCTTCCCGCCGTCGTCGCGGATCCCGGCGGCGATGCAGCGCACGCCCAGCTCCAGCTCCTCGTTGTCGCGCGCGTAGCCGCGCGCGCGCACCAGCGCGAGCTCGCGCTCGAGCCGGGTCGGGTCGGTGATGCTGTTGCGGGTGTGGCCAGCCAGGCCGGTGCGCGTCCCGTAGGCGCGCACGTTGCGCGGATCGTCGACCGCCAGGAACAGCTTGCCGACCGAGGTCAGGTGCAGCGGCGCACGGCCGCCGACCGCGCGCACCACCTGCATCCCGGAGCGTTCCGAGACCGCGCGCTCGATGTAGACGATCTCGTCGCCCTGCCGGATCGACAGGTTCACCGGCTGCCCGGTCGCGCGGTGCAGCTCGCGCATCGGCCCCAGCGCCGCGTCGCGCACGTTCAGCCGCGCCTTGACCAGGTTGCCGAGCTCGAGCAGCCGGATGCCCAGCTGGTAGGTGCCCGGCTCGGCGCGGTCGACGAAGCGCGCGGTGACCAGGTCGTTCAGGATCCGGTGGGCGGTCGACGGGTGCAGCCCGGTGCGGCCCGAGAGCTCCTTCAGGCTGACCGGGTCCGGCTGTTCCGCCAGGGCATCGAGCAGGGAAACCAGTCGCTCGATGACCTGGATGGCGGTACGACCGTCTTCGCTGTTCGACTGTCGGGGGCGTGGCATCGGCGGAAGTGTCGCGATCGGCTGCGCGGGGCAGCGACACAACGGAATTCTATACCACCTTGTGAAAAGCGGCGGCCGGTGTCCGGCGCCCGGCCGGGGTGTCGGCCGTCCCTCGAGGGGCCCCGCTAAACTCGGGGCATGCGCCCCGACTGCCGACCGGAGGTCTCCCGCGTGCGCGGCTCCGGCCCGACTCGATCCGAAGCGGACGCCCGACGATGATCGGGCGCGCCGCGTCGATCCTGCTGTGGCGCATTCTCGCGATCGTCTGCGTGGTGCTGGCCGTGCTGGGCGCCGTGCTCCCGGTGCTGCCCACCGTCCCGTTCCTGATCGTGGCCGCCTGGGCCGGCAGTCGCGGCTGGCCGCGCCTGGAGACCTGGCTGCTCGGGCATCCGAAGCATGGCCCCGCGATCCGGCGCTGGCGCGATCACGGCGCGGTGCCGCGCCGCGCCAAGTGGCTGTCGTCGGTGATGATGGCGGCCAGCGCGGTGGGGCTCGCGCTGTCGGGGGCGCCGCTGTGGACGAAGGTCGCCGTGCCGTGCCTGATGGCGACGGTCGCCGTCTGGCTCTGGTTGCGGCCGGAGGACTGAACCTGGCCCGCTGAGCCCGACCCGGAACCGGTGCGGGGCAGGGGTGAGGAGGAGAGGAAAGGAAAAGAGGAAAGGAAAAGCGCCGACCCGGTGACCGGAGTCGGCGCTTCCTGGATGGTTGCGGGGGC
>JBDHRX010000147.1:0-6473 GCA_039807785.1 Burkholderiaceae bacterium | reverse complement strand
ATGCTGGGCGCCTCGATCATGTATCCGGTGCGCGGCGCGGTCACCTGGAAATCGGTGGTCGGCACCAACGTCGCCTCGGATGCGCTGTCCAACCTGGCCTCCCCCGGCGTGATGGGCGGGGCGATGATCGTCGTGGGCGAGGACTACGGCGAGGGCGCGAGCGTCATCCAGGAGCGCACGCACGCGTTCGCGATGAAGTCCGGCCTCTGGCTGCTCGACCCGCGCCCGAACCTCCCGACGATCGTGCGCATGGTCGAGGAAGGCTTCGAGCTGTCCGAGGCCTCCGGCACCCCGGTGATCCTCGGGCTGCGCATCCGCGCCTGCCATGTCCGGGGCAGCTTCGTCGCGCGCGACAACGTCCCGCCGCGGATCTCGACCCGCACGCTGCAGATGGAGCCCGCCGGGTTCGACTACGCGCGGCTGTCGCACCCGCCGGTGACGTTCCAGCACGAGAAGCTCAAGTACGAGGTACGGATGCCCGCGGCCCGCCGGCGCATCGTCGAGGCCGGGCTGAACGAGATCTTCGACGGCGACCTCGGCGAGCTCGGCATCGTCGTGCAGGGCGGGCTGTACAACAACCTGATCCGGGCGCTGCAGGCCGCCGGGCTGGCCGACGCCTACGGCCGCTCGCGCATCCCGATCCTGGCGCTCAACGTCGTCTATCCGCTCGTCCCCGAGCAGATCGGGGCGTTCTGCGCCGGCAAGCGCGCGGTGCTGATCGTCGAGGAAGGCCAGCCCGATTTCATCGAGCAGGAGATCAACACGATCCTGCGTCGCGCCGACCTGCAGACCCGGCTGCACGGCAAGGATCTCCTCGCCATGGGCGGCGAGTACACGGCCGAGCTGATCCTGGCCGGGCTCGTCCGCTACCTGGGCGAGCACGCGCCGGACCTTCCGCGCCGGGCCGCCGAAACGCTGCTCGACGACATCGCGGGGCTGCGCCGCCGCGCCGCCGAGGCGTTCAGCGGCCCGTTGCCGGTACGCCCGCCCAACTTCTGTACCGGCTGCCCGGAACGACCGGTGTTCGCCGCGCTCAAGCTGGTCGAGCAGGAGCTCGGAAAGCTGCACGTCTCGGCCGACATCGGCTGCCATTCGTTCGCGACCTTCGCGCCGTTCTCGTTCGGCAACTCGATCCTCGGCTACGGGATGAGCCTGGCGAGCAGCGCCGGGGTCCGCAACTTCTCGGCGCGGCGACCCGTCGCGATCATGGGCGATGGCGGCTTCTGGCACAACGGCCTGCTGTCGGGCGTGTCGTCGGCCCTGCTGAACCGGGGCGACGGCGTCCTCGTCATCATGAAGAACGGCTACACCTCGGCCACCGGCACCCAGGAGACGATCTCGACGCCAAGCTCCGAGTCGCGCCGGGTCGCCGAAGGCACCAGCGCGACCGGCAGCGAGGTCACCATCGAGAACACGCTGCGCGGCATGGGCGTGAAGTGGCTGCGCACGGTCGACAACTACAAGGTCGGCGCGGTGCGCGACACGCTGCGGGAGGCCCTCACCTCCCCGTTCGAGGGCCTGAAGGTGGTCATCGCGGACGGCGAGTGCCAGCTCGAGCGCCAGCGGCGCATCAAGCCGCTGCGCGCGCGCATGCTCAAGGAGGGCCGGCGGGTCGTGCGGACGCGGTTCGGGGTCGACGAGGACACCTGCACCGGCGACCATTCCTGCATCCGTCTTTCCGGCTGCCCGACGCTCACCGTCAAGACGCCGACCGATCCGCTCAAGGTCGATCCGGTCGCGCACGTCACCAACGAATGCGTCGGCTGCGGACTGTGCGGCGAGGTCGCCCACGCGGCGGTGCTCTGCCCGTCGTTCTGGCGCGCCGAGATCATCAGCAACCCGACGCGCTGGGACCGCTTCAAGGCGCGCCTGCGCGAAACCATCATCCGGGCGATCCAGCCTGCCTGACATGAACGACTCGAAACCCTTCACACTCCTGATCGCCGCGCTGGGCGGCGAAGGCGGCGGCGTCCTCGCCGACTGGATCGTCGAATGCGCGCTCGCGCAGGGGCTGCCGGTGCAGGCCACGTCGGTGCCGGGCGTGGCGCAGCGAACCGGCTCGACCAGCTACTACATCGAGATGATGCGCGGCGCAGCGCCGGCCGGCGCGCAGCCGGTCTTCGCGCTCAACCCGACCCCGGGATGCGTCGACGTCGTGCTCGCGAGCGAGCTCGTCGAGGCCGGACGGATGATCGAGCGGGGCTTCGTCCATCCGCGACGCACCACGCTGATCTCCGCCTCGCATCGCGTCTACACCACGCAGGAGAAGATGCAGATGGGCGACGGGCGCTTCGACGACGCGCGCGTCCATGCCGGCGCGCGCGAGATGGCGCAGCGCTACCTGTGCCTCGACATGGCGTCGATCGCCGCCGCCCACCGCACCGTGATCAGCGCCGTGATGTTCGGAGCGCTCGCGGGCGCGGGCGTGCTGCCGTGGCCGCGCGCGGCATGCGAGCAGGTCATCCGGGACGGAGGCCTGGGGGTCGAGGCGAGCCTCGCCGGATTCGCCGCGGCGTTCGATGCGGTCGCCGACGAGTCCGCCCGCGCGGCGCTGGCCGACGCGGGCGCGGGCCTGACGCCGCGCTCCAGCCCCTCGGTATGGGCGCCGCTGCTGGCCGCCCTGCCCACGGCCATGCGCGAGAACGCGGCGCACGGCGTGGTGCGCATGCTCGACTACCAGGATGCCCCGTACGCGAAGCGCTATCTCGAACGCCTGCAACGGATCGCCGCGGCCGCCGAGAAGGCGCCTGCGCACCCCGGGACGGCGCATGCGCTCGGCGAGGCGGCGCGGCTGCTGGCCCTCTGGATGAGCTACGAGGACGTGATCCGCGTCGCCGACCTGAAGTCGCGACGCAGCCGCGTGGCGCGGATCCGCGACGAGGCGCGCCTGCGCGACGACGACCTGCTCGAGGTCGTCGAGTACCTGAAGCCGGGCGTCGACGAGGTGGCGTCCATCCTGCCGCGCGCGCTCGGCGAGCGGCTGCGCCGCTGGGCCGAGCGCGGCGGCCGGCTCGACACGCTCAATCGCGGGATGCACCTGCCCAGCACCCGCGTGCACGGCTACCTGATGCTGCGACTGCTCGCCCGGTTGCGCCCGTTGCGCCCGCGCTCGCTGCGCTTTCACCAGGAGCAGCAGGCGATCGAGCGCTGGCTCGCCGCGCTCGATCGCGCCCTGCCCGCCGCGCCGGCGTTCGGCGCCGCGCTGGCGCAACTGCCGCGCGTCCTCAAGGGCTACGGCGACACCCAGCGACGCGGGCGCGCCAGCTTCGACCGGATCTTCGACACGCTCGTGCAGCGCGCGCTCGACGCCGGCGGCGGGCCGCCCGCCGGGGCGGAACGGGAACTGCTGACGGCAATCGACGCAGCCCTCGCCGAACCCGAGGGACGCGCGCTGGAGCGCTCGCTCGAGCAGGCCGGGATCGAGCCGCGCCCGCCGGTCGCCAAACCGATCGTCTGGATGAAAAAGCCGCGCGAGGCATCCGCAACTGTAGTAACGTCCCGCTGAGCCGGGCGCACGATCCGGCGATGACACGACCTGCAAGAGGAGACCGTCGATGAGAATCCTGAGGATCCCGCTCGCCGCCGCCGTGGCTGCCCTGGCGCTCGCTTCCGCGCCCGTCGCCGCGCAGGACAAGCCCGTCGAGCTGCGCTTCGCCCACTGGCTGCCCCCGACCCACCCGCTGGCCAAGCTCGGTTTCGAGCCGTGGGCACGCTCGGTCGAGGCGGCGTCGAAGGGATCCATCAAGGTCGCCCTGTTCCCGGCGCAGCAGCTCGGCAAGGCGCCCGACCACTACGACATGGCGCGCGACGGCATCGCCGACCTGACCTGGGTCAACCCGGGCTACCAGGCCGGCCGCTTCCCGATGTTCGCGGCGGGCGAGCTCCCGATGCAGATCAGCAACGCGGGGCGCGGCTCGGGGGCACTCGACGCCTGGTACCGCAAGTACGCCGCGAACGAGATGAAGGACGTGAGGTTCTGCTTCGCGCACGTTCACACCGGCACGCTGCATTCGAAGCAGGCGATCACCGATCCGGGCCAGATCAAGGGCATGAAGATCCGTCCGTCGAACGGCACCATGGCCGCCTACATGTCGCTGCTCGGCGCGACCAACGTCCAGGTCTCGGCCCCGGAGTCCCGCGACGCGCTCGAGAAGGGGGTCGCCGACGCGATCGTCTTCCCGTGGCACTCGATCATCACCTTCAACATCGACAAGGTGGTGAAGTTCCACAACGACCACAAGCTCTATGCGTCGACGTTCGCCTGGACCATGAACAAGGGCTGGTACGACCGGCTGTCAGCGGCCCAGAAGAAAGTGATCGACGATCACTGCAACAACGAATGGGCCGCCAAGGTCGGCATCGCCTGGGGCAACGACGAGGACTCGGGCCAGACCAAGATGGCAGCCCTGCCCGGGCACACGATCGTGACGCTGTCGCCGGCCCAGAAGAAAGCCTGGCGCGACGCCGCCGATCCGCTCTATACGCGGTGGATCGAGGCGGC
Organism: Burkholderiaceae bacterium; assembly: GCA_039807785.1. Lineage (GTDB taxonomy): Bacteria > Pseudomonadota > Gammaproteobacteria > Burkholderiales > Burkholderiaceae_E > Zeimonas. The sequence continues at coordinate 1,972 of JBDHRX010000147.1, read as the reverse complement.
GGGCAAGGCCGGCCAGGACGGCAAGGCCGCGCTCCAGGCGCTGCAGGCCGAGCTGAAGCAGCGCGACGCGCTCAACTGAGCCGGTCGCGAGGCCGCCTCGCGGCGCCGGGCATCGCACCCGGCGCCGCGTCGCGCGGCCTGCGCGCTTCTCCCGCCCCGGATCGCTGGGTGACTCCATGAAACGCCTGCTGGCGACCACCGAGAACATCGCCGCGCTCTTCCTGCTCGCCATCGCGCTGATCACGGCGACCAACGTCGCGCTGCGCGACCTCTTCAGCACGCAGATCCCCGACTGGTTCGACGGTTCGCGCCAGCTCCAGGCGATCGCGCTGTTCTGGGGGATCGCGATCGCCACCTATCGGGGCGGGCACATCTGCGTCGACATCGTCTGGGAGCACCTCGGTCCGAAGGGCCGGCGCTGGCTCGACCTGTTCGCGACGCTGGTCACGCTCGCCTTCCTGGCGCCGCTCGCCTGGATGGTCTGGGTCAAGGTCGGCAGCACCGGCATGCAGGCCACCAGCGACCTGCGCATCCCGCTGCTCTGGTTCTATCCCATCGGCGCGCTGGGCGCGACGGTCGCGGCCCTGCTGGGGGCATTGCGGGCGATCGAGCTCGCGCGCGGCGCAGGCACCGAGCCCGAAGCCGCCGGCCCGATCGCGGAGGATGCGCGTGGATCGTGACCTGGTCGCCCTGCTGGGCTTCGTCGGGATGTTCGTGCTGATGGCCCTGCGCGTGCCGATCGGCCTCGCCATGGGCATCGCGGGCGTGCTCGGCTTCGCGGCGCTCACCAGCATGCAGACCGGCCTGAACCTGCTGGCCAACGTGCCGCTGTCGGTGCTGACCGACTACAACCTGAGCGTGATCCCGATGTTCATCCTGATGGGCGCCTTCGCCTCGCACTCGGGGATGAGCCGCGAGCTCTTCCGCGCGGGGCGCGCCTGGCTCGGCCACCGCCGGGGCGGGCTCGCCCTCGCGACGGTCGCCGCCTGCGGCGGCTTCTCGGCGATCAACGGCTCGTCGGTCGCGACCGCGGCGACGATGACGCAGGTGGCGCTGCCCGAGATGCGGCGCGCCGGCTACGCGCCGGGATTCTCGGCGGGGGTCATCGCCGCGGGCGGCACCCTCGGCATCATGATCCCGCCGTCGGTGATCTTCGTGCTCTACGGCATCATGACCGAGACCGACATCACGAAGCTGTTCGCCGCCGGCGTTCTCCCCGGGCTCCTGGCCATCGGGTTCTACTTCCTCGTGATCCAGGCGATGGGCTGGCGCGCGCCGGAAAGCATGCCCCGCGGCGAGATCCACACCTGGCGACAGCGCTTCGCGAGCCTGAAGGATCTGTGGGCGGTGATGCTGCTGTTCCTGTTCGTGCTCGGCGGGATCTACGGCGGCATCTTCACCGTCCAGGAGGCCGCCGGCGTGGGCGCCGCGGGCACCCTGCTGATCGGGATCGTCCGCGGACAGCTCAAGCTTCCGCAGATCCGCGCCGCGCTCGTCGACGCGCTGCGCGTGTCCTCGGCGATCATGATGATCGTGCTCGGCGCCTACCTGTTCGGCTACTTCCTCACCATCACCCAGTTCACCCAGAAAGCGGTCGAGTTCCTGGTCGCGCTGCCCGTCGGGCCCTACGGCGTGCTCGCGCTGGTCATGGTCGGCTACTTCATCCTCGGGGCGATCATGGACGAGCTGGCGATGATCCTGCTCACCGTGCCGATCGTCTTCCCGGCGATGATGCAGCTCGGCTTCGACCCGGTCTGGTTCGGCGTGATCATCGTCATGGCGGTCACCTTCGGGATGATCTGCCCGCCGGTCGGGATCAACGTCTTCGTGATCAATTCGATCGCCCGGGACGTCCCGCTCGGCACGATCTACCGCGGCACGATGCCGTTCATCGGGATCGACATCCTGCGGCTGGTGATCCTCTCCGCGTTCCCGTCGATCTCGCTCTGGCTGCCCTCGACGATGGGCTAGG
>JBDHRX010000018.1:0-35739 GCA_039807785.1 Burkholderiaceae bacterium | reverse complement strand
CCGAGCAGCGCGACGCCGGCGACCGCGAGCGCCACCGCGGCGCCGGTGCGCAGCGTCATCGTCTCGCGCAGGAACAGCCAGGCGAGCAGCGCGACCATCGCCGGCAGCGTCGCGAGCACGACCCCGGCGGCGCTCGCCGAGGTCATCGATACCCCGTAGAGCATGAACGCCGAGAACAGGAAGTTGCCGAACAGCGACTGCAGGAAGAGGGCGCGCCCGATGCGCGCGTCGATCGGCGCGTCGCCGGGGCCCGCGCGCAGCCACGGCAGCATCGCCAGCGCGCCGATCCCGAAGCGCAGCCAGGCGAGCAGGAACACCGGTACCGCGGCCACCAGCGGCTTGGACAGCGCCACGTAGAGGCCGACCAGCGCCATCCCGGCGAGCAGCAGCCCATAGCCGGCCAGGCGTTCGCGCGTCGGGGTGGGGGCGCTCATGGCGGCCACACGTTAGCACCCGGGTGCCGCGCGTTGACATCCCGCCGGGCCGGGCCGATCCTGCGGGGTCGCCATTCCCGAGAGGCCGTGATTCCCGATGCGCGGATTCCCGATGCGCGTGCGCGCCGCCGTCTTCCGCCGCCCCGGCGATCCGTTGTCGATCGAGGAGATCGAGCTCGATCCCCCGCGGGCGGACGAACTGCTGGTGCGCATCGAGGCGGTGGGCCTGTGCCGTACCGACTGGCATGTCATGCAGGGCGAGCGGCGCGTCGCGATGAGCCCGATGGTGCTCGGGCACGAGGGCGCCGGCGTCGTCGAGACGGTCGGGCCGGACGTCGAGGGCATCGTCCCCGGCGACCACGTGGTGCTGACGTTCATCCCCGGATGCGGGAACTGCCGCTGGTGCCGGCAGGGGCGCGAGCACCTGTGCGCACTCGGGCCGCGGATCACGCTCGGGCCGCAGGTCGACGGCAGCTATCGCCGTCGCGATGCCGCCGGAAGTGACGTGGGCGCCTTCTGCATGATCGGCGCCTTCGCCCAGTACGCGGTGGTGCACCGGGCGTCGGCGATCGTGATCGATCGCGACCTGCCGCTGGATCTGGCCAGCCTGGTCGCCTGCGGGGTGCCGGCCGGTGTCGGCGCCGCCCGTCATCGTGCCCGGGTGAAGCCGGGCGAGTCGGTGCTGGTGGTGGGCGTCGGCGGCGACGGCGTCAACGTGGTCCAGGGGGCCAGGCTGGCCGGGGCGACGACCATCGTCGCCGCCGATCTCGTGCCACGCAAGCTCGAATGGGCGCGGGCATTCGGAGCGACCCATACGATCGACAGCGGCCGGGAGGACCTGGTGGCGGCGGTCCACGCGCTCACCGACGGGATCGGCGTCGACCACGCCTTCGTCTGCATCGACCCGCCGCGCACGCTGCTGCCGGCGTTTCGCGCGACGGCCAAGGCGGGCAACGTGGTCGTGACCGCGCTCACGCCCGCGGACGAGGCGTCCCTGCCGATCCCGCCGCTCGAGCTCGTGACCTCGCAGAAGGCGGTCCTGGGGGCGGTCTACGGCTTCGCCAGCCCGCGGGTGCAGATCCCCGAGCTGATCGCCCTGCATCGCAGGGGAGCGATCCGGCTGGCCGAGCTGGTCACGCGCCGCTATCCCCTCGACGCCATCAACGAGGGCTATGCCGACCTGATCGCCGGGCGCAATCTGCGCGGCATCGTCCTGCCGTTCGCCTGAGCGCACCTGCGCCCGGTGCCGCTCGGCGCTGCATGCTCAGTGCCGGGCAGGCTGGCCGACCGATGCCTGCGGTGCCAGGTGATACTGCGGCGGGTCCTGCTCCCAGAGTGCCAGGTTGACCGCCTTGGCCAGCGGATCGGTACCGTCCTTGCGCTGCAACGCGGCCAGGTCGATCTGCGCGGTGGGCGTCGGGGCGTGGTCGAGCATGCGCTGGAAGCTGGCGACCACCGGGTCCTCGGCCGGCGGTGCCGCGCGGGCGCCGCCGGCGAGGCCGGCGAAAGCGAGGCCGAGCACCGCCAGGCCGGCGAGAGGCTTGATCGTGGTCTTCATGGCGACTGCATCTCCTGTCGAGGCCGGGGCGCGGATTCCGCCCCGGTGCGAATCCCGGAGCCAGATTCGTGCCAGCGTCCCGTGTGACCATGACCATGACCCCGATCGTGATCGTCCCGTCGCGGCCGTGATCGCCGCGCCCTGACCGCGGCCGCGCTCGCCGGACGGGGTCGCCGGACGGGGTCGCGCGACGCAACCTTCCGGCACCGGGGGCTTCGTTGTGAACGTCGAAGTGGACGTCCATACTGAACGCCGAGGGACGAAGCCCCACACCATGCTCACGATCGCCGCGCTGAAGGATCTGCTCGATCATCTCGAGGAAGGCGTGGTGTTCATCGATGCCGGCCGGCGCGTGGTGGAGGTCAACACCGCGGCCGAACGGCTGCTCGGCCGCGACGGCGCCGGGCTGATCGGCATGCCCTGTCCCACGCTGTTCGCGGGCACCCGCTGCGCGAACGACTGCGGCCGCAGCGGGCACTGTTCGCTGCTGCCGGAGAGCGCCCAGGCGCGCCGGATCCAGGACGTTTCCCTGCAGCGCCCCGACGGCAGCGAGATCGCGTTGCGGATGTGGGCGCTGCTGCTGCCGCGCAACGACGCCGGCCTGCACTGCTCGATCGTGCTGCGCGATCGTTCGCGCGAGGTGGCGCTCGAGGCCGAGGTCCGGGAGCGCTGGCGGCTGGGCGGCCTGGTGGGCCGCACGCCCGCGATGCAGGCGCTGTACGCGCAGATCCTGCGGGTGGCGGCGAGCGAGGCCAGCGTCCTCGTTTCCGGCGAGAGCGGCGTCGGCAAGGAGCTGGTCGCGCGGGCGCTGCACGACAACTCGCCGCGCGCGCATGGGCCGTTCGTGCCGCTGGACTGCGGCGCGCTGCCCGAGAACCTGCTGGAGTCGGAGCTGTTCGGGCACGCGAAGGGCGCGTTCTCGGGGGCGGCCGCGGCGCGGGTCGGGCGGTTCGAGGCGGCCGGCGGCGGGACCCTGCTGCTCGACGAGATCGGCGAGATCTCGCTTGCGATGCAGACCAAGCTGCTGCGCGTGCTGCAGGAGCGCGAGGTGGTGCGGCTGGGCGAGAACCATCCGCGCAAGGTCGACGTACGGGTCGTCGCGGCCACGCATCGAGACCTCGACGCAATGGTGCGCGCCGGCGCGTTCCGCGAGGACCTGTACTACCGGCTGCGGGTGCTGCCGTTGCGGGTGCCGTCGCTGCGCGAGCGTGCCGGCGACATTGCCCTGCTGGCGGCGCACATGCTCGGGGCGCTCGCCGAGCGTTACCGGCGCGCTCCGCCGCGGGTCTCGCCCGAAGCGCTGGCCGCGCTCGAGGCCTGTCGCTGGCCCGGAAACGTGCGCCAGCTGTTCAACGCGCTCGAGTTTGCGCTGGTGCAGGCCGACGGCCCGGTGATCCTGCCGGGTCACCTGCTACCGGAAATCCTCGCGCCGGCTGCCCGTCGCGCGTCCGGCGCGCCGGAAGGTGGGGAGGAAGGTGGGGAGGAAGGCGGGGCGGAAGGCGGGGCGGAAGGCGGGGAGGAAGAGGGGCCCCGGGAAAGGCCGCGAGACGAGCCCGCGGCGGGGCCGCGCGCGCCGGCGCGGGAGGCCGCCGGACGTTACTACCGGCGTGCGCCGCGCGCCGAGGACGAGCGGGCCCGGATCCGCGCCGCGCTCGAGGAAGCGGGCGGCAATCGCGCCGAGGCCGCGCGGCGGCTGGGCATGTCGCGCACCACGCTGTGGAAGCGGCTGAGGGCCGGGCCGGCTGGATGAGGCCGCCGGACGCCGCGTTCCGACGCCGGTGCGGGATCGGGCACAATCCGGGGATTCGCCCATGAACCGATCGACCGTGCACGCCACCGACGCCCCGGCACCGGCCGCCCCGGCCGGCCATGCCCCCGAGGACCGCTTCGCCGATCTCGGGGCGGCGCCGTCGCCGGCGCGCCGGCGCGAGGTGATCGAGCGGCTGCGGGCGACCGTGCCGGCTCACTGCCTGCTGTTCCGCGAGGAGGAGACCCGGCCCTACGAATGCGATGCGCTGTCGGCGTACCGGCAGCTGCCGATCGCGGTCGTCCTGCCCGAGTCGGAGGCGCAGCTGCGCGCCGTCCTGAAGGCCTGTCGCGAGCTCGACGTCCCGGTCGTCGCGCGCGGCGCCGGCACCAGCCTGTCGGGCGGCTCGATGCCGCATGCCTCCGGCGTGGTGCTGTCGCTGGCGAAGTTCAACCGCATCCTGTCGATCGATCCGCTGGCCCGGATCGCGCGGGTCCAGCCCGGCGTGCGCAACCTCGCGATCTCGGAGGCGACGGCGCCGTACGGGCTCTACTACGCGCCCGATCCCTCGTCGCAGATCGCGTGCTCGATCGGCGGCAACGTCGCCGAGAACTCGGGCGGCGTGCACTGCCTGAAGTACGGGCTGACGGTCCACAACGTGCTGCGCGTGCGCGGCCTGACGATCGACGGCGAGGCGGTCGAGTTCGGCAGCGAGGCGCTCGATACGCCGGGGCTCGACCTGCTCGCGCTGATGATCGGCTCCGAGGGCATGCTCGCGATCACCACCGAGGTGACCGTGAAGCTGGTGCCCAGGCCGCCGCTCGCGCGCGTCGTCATGGCTTCGTTCGACGACGTCGTCACCGCCGGCGACGCGGTGGCGCGCATCATCGCGGCCGGCATCATCCCGGCCGGGCTCGAGATGATGGACCGCAAGGCGACGGTCGCGGTCGAGGAGTTCGTCCACGCCGGGTACGACCTGGAGGCCGAGGCGATCCTGCTGGCCGAGTCCGACGGTACGCCGGAGGAGGTTGCCGACGAGGTGGCGCGCATCGAGCAGGTGCTGCGCGAGGCGGGCGCGACCGGCCTGCGCGTGTCGTCGTCGGAGGCCGAGCGGCTGCTGTTCTGGTCGGGGCGGAAGAACGCGTTCCCGGCGGCCGGACGGCTTTCGCCCGACTACTACTGCATGGACGGCACCATCCCGCGCCGCAACCTGGGCCGGATGCTGGCGTCGATCGCCGAGATGGAGGAGCGGTTCCGGCTGCGCTGCATGAACGTGTTCCATGCCGGCGACGGCAACCTGCATCCGCTGATCCTGTTCGACGCCAACGACCCCGACGAATGGCAACGCGCGGAGCGCTTCGGCGCCGAGATCCTCGCGCTCAGCGTCGAGTACGGCGGCACCATCACCGGCGAGCACGGCGTCGGGATCGAGAAGATCGACTCGATGTGCGCGCAGTTCACGCGCGAGGAGCTCGACGCCTTCTTCGCGGTCAAGCGCGCCTTCGATCCGCCGGGCCTGCTCAACCCCGGCAAGGCGATCCCGACGCTGGCGCGCTGCGCCGAGTACGGCAGGATGCACGTGCACGGGGGGCGGCTCGCGTTCCCCGAACTGTCGCGGTTCTGACGTGGAGCGCGCGCTCGCCGAGCTCCAGGACCGGGTGCGGGCCGCCGCCGCGGCCGGTACCGGCCTGTGCATCCGCGGCGGCGGCACCAAGGATTTCTACGGCCAGGCGCCGGCCGGCGTGCCGCTCGAGATGCGCTTCTACCGGGGCATCACGAGCTACGAGCCGACCGAGCTGGTCGTCACCGTGCGCTGCGGAACGCCGCTGGCCGAGGTCCAGGCCGAGCTCGGCGCGCGCGGCCAGATGCTCGCGTTCGAGCCGCCCGCTTTCGGTCCGGCGGCGACGATCGGCGGCGCGGTCGCGGCGGGCCTGTCGGGGCCGCGCCGCGCCAGCGCCGGCGCGGTGCGCGATTTCGTCCTCGGCGCGACGCTCCTCGACCGGTCGGGCAGCGTGCTGCGCTTCGGCGGCCAGGTGATGAAGAACGTGGCCGGTTTCGATCTCTCGCGCCTGGCCTGCGGGTCGCTGGGCATCCTCGGCCCGATCGTCGAGGTCTCGCTGAAGGTGCTGCCGATCCCGCCCGCGGAGCGCAGCGTGCGCATGGCGCTCGACGAGGCGACGGCGCTGCATGCGCTGAACGAATGGGGCGGGCAGCCGCTGCCGCTGTCCGCCAGCGCCTGGCACGACGGCGCGCTCACGTTGCGGCTGTCGGGGGCCGAGCCGGCGGTCGATGCCGCCGAGCGGCGCCTGGTGCGCGAGCGTGGCGCGCTACCGCTCGAGGCCGCGCGGGCGCAGGCGTTCTGGACCGGGGTGCGCGAGCAGGCCGATCCGTTCTTCGGCGGCGCGGCGCCGCTCTGGCGCCTGTCGGTGCCGGCCACGGCGCCGGCGCTCGGGCTGGCGGGTGCGTCGATGATCGAATGGGGCGGCGCGCAGCGCTGGCTGCGCAGCGACGCTGCGGCCGATGCGATCCGCGCCGCGGCGGCGCGTGTCGGCGGCACGGCGACGCTGTTCCGGGGCGGCGATCGCGCCGCCGGCGTGTTCCATCCGTTGTCGCCGGTCTCGGCGGCGCTGCAGCGGCGGCTCAAGCAGACCTTCGATCCGGGCCGGCTGTTCAACCCCGGCCGCATGTACCCCGATCTCTGACGTGAAACCCCTCCCCCTTTCAATTCGGGCGCCGGCCCGATCCGACGCCCGCCGCTCGGGATGTGTTGATGATGCCTGGAACGCCGACGGGGCCTTTCCGCCCGCACGCCACGACGGTATCGGCAAAGGCGTGAACGGCCGGGGAGGGGCGCGCCTTGTGCGCAGCCGAGAAGCGCAGGAGCGCCGGCCCGCGCGCGCAGCGCGCGTAGCCCGCGCAGCGAGTTTCGCCGCGCAGGCCGGCGCTCCGAGCATCGCAGGGCACCCCCACGAAGTGGGGGCAAGCACCCGGCGCGCCCCTTCCCGGCCGTTCACGCCTTTGCTCGCGCTGCCGTCGCCCGCTGCCCGCACTCGCACCCGTCCCGCCGTCGGCGAGCCCGGCGCCCGTTCCGTCGGCCGCGGCTCGAGCGCGGCAAGAGGAAGCTGCTGAGCATGGAAACGCATCTGGCCGACTGGCTGAAGGGAAGCGCCGACGGCATCGAGGCGGAATCGATCCTGCGCAAGTGCGTGCACTGCGGCTTCTGCACCGCCACCTGTCCGACCTACCAGCTGCTCGGCGACGAGCTCGACGGGCCGCGCGGCCGCATCTATCTGATGAAGCGGGTCGTCGAAGGCGCCGAGCCCGGCGCGTCGACGCAGGCGCACCTCGACCGCTGCCTGACCTGCCGCAACTGCGAGTCGACCTGCCCGTCGGGCGTCGCCTACGGACGTCTGCTCGACGTCGGCCGCCGGCTGGTGGAGCAGCGCGTGCGACGCCCGCTGCCGCAGCGGCTGATCCGCTTCGCGCTGCGCGAGGGGCTCACCCGGCGCTGGCTGTTCGGGCCGGCGATGCGGCTCGGGCAGCTGCTGCGGCCGATGCTGCCCGCGGCCCTGCGGGACAAGGTCCCGGAGCGCCGTCCGGCCGGACCGTGGCCGCGGCGCGAGCATGCGCGCAAGGTGCTGCTGCTGAACGGTTGCACGCAGCCGGCGATGATGCCGGATATCGATGCCGCCACGGCGCGGGTGCTGGACCGGCTCGGCATCCAGGCCGTGGTCGAGCGCCGCTCCGGCTGCTGCGGGGCGATCCGGCACCATCTCGCGGATACCGACGGCGCGCTCGCGCAGGCCCGCCGCAACATCGACGCCTGGTGGCCGCACCTCGAGCGCGGCGCCGAGGCGATCCTGATCAACGCATCGGGCTGCGGCGCGATGGTGAAGGACTACGCGCACCTGCTGCGCGACGATCCGCGCTACGCGGCCGGGGCGCAGCGCGTGGTCGAGGCGACGAAAGACCTCGCCGAATGGCTGCCGGCGCGCCTGGCCGGCTCGATCGACGCGATCCGCGCGCGGCTGGCCGCTGGCGTCACCGGCCCGGTGGCGTTCCATCCGCCCTGCACGCTGCAGCACGGCCAGCAGATCCGCGGTGAGGTCGAGCGACTGCTCGACGCGCTCGGCGTGCGGCAGGTCCCGGTCGCCGATTCCCACTTGTGCTGCGGATCGGCCGGGACCTACTCGGTGCTGCAGGCCGATCTCTCGCTGCGGCTGCGCGAGCGCAAGCTCGCGGCGCTGCATGCCGGCGGGCCGGCGCTGATCCTGTCGGCCAACATCGGCTGCCTGGCGCACCTCCAGGCCGGGACCGGCACGCCGGTGCGGCACTGGATCGAATGGCTCGACCATGCGATGGACGCCGCGTCCGTGACTTGGCCGCATTCGTGACTTAGTACCGCATCCGCCGCGGCACCCCGCCGTCGGCACCCGCGTATCCGCCGCCTGTCCGGGATGGCTCCGCCGGCCGGTGCCGTCCGGGCAGACTCGTGCTCCAAGCCATGCTCCCGACGGTGCAGACCTTGAAGTCGCGCGGTTTCACGCTCATCGAACTGCTGATCACGATCGCGATCGCCGCGATCCTGTTGTCGGCGGGGATCCCCGCGTTCAGCGACTTCATCCGCAACAACCGCTTGCAGAGCGCCGCCACCAGCGTGGTCGCCGATCTGTCGGCGGCGCGCGCCGAAGCCGCGCGCACCTACCTGAGCGTCTCCGTCTGCCCGAGCACGGCCGGGACCGCCTGCGACGGCACCGACTGGAACGCCGGCCGGATCGTGTATGTCGACGCCAACGGCAACGGTTCGGTGGACGCCGGCGAGATCATCCGCTGGTCGCCGGCGTTCGACCACGGCCTGACCGCGTCGGCGAGCGGCTTCACGACCCTGGTCACGTTCCGTCCCACCGGCGCGGCCAGCGCGGCCGGCACGCTCGATCTGTGCGACAGCCGCAGCGGCGACTATGGCCGGCGCGTCGACCTCAATGCGGCCGGCCGGATCGCGCTGCGCCAGGTGACCTGCCCATGATTGCGTCGCCCGCACGCCAGGCCGGCTTTTCGCTGATCGAGGTGCTCGTCTCGATCCTCGTGGTCGCGATCGCCGTGCTCGCGATGGGCGGCCTCCAGCTCGGCTCGCTGCGCGCGACCGGCGGCTCGATGCTGCGCACGATCGCGACCCAGCAGGCCTACGACATCGCCGACCGGGCGCGCGCGAACATGCCCGCGTACCGCGCGGGCACCTACGCGAGCACCGGGGCGGGCACGAACCACGCGGCGTGCTTCTCGGCAGCCGGTTGCACGCCGCAGGAGCAGGCGGAGATGGACGTGTACCTGTGGAACCAGACCAACGCCTCGGTCCTTCCCAGCGGACAGGGCGTGATCTGCATCGACAGCACCCCGAACGACGGCACGCCGGGCGCGCCCGCGTGCGACAACGTCGCCGGCGCGAACCTGGCGGTCAAGATCTGGTGGGACGACGACCGGTCGGGTTCCGCCAGCCAGCGATTCGTCCAGAGTGTTCGGCCATGACCGCGACGACCCTCCGTCGCCGGCAGGCCGGCGTCACGCTGATCGAGCTGATGATCTCGCTGGTGCTCGGGCTGCTCGTCGTCCTGGCCGCTTCCGGCATGTTCCTGTCGAGCAAGCAGACCAGCCGCGTGCAAAGCGACAGCGCGCTGCTCCAGGAGACCGGCCGCTACGTGCTCGAGACCCTCGGGCGCGAGCTGCGCATGGCCGGCTACCGCGACTACACCGCCGGCGTCGCGTTCACGGCGGCGACGCCTCCGTTGAGCATGGCCAACGACACCGGGCTGAACAGCAGCGACGAGCTGACCGTGCGCTACTTCGGGTCCAGCGCGGCCGGCGGCGGCGCGGATTCGGGCGTGCTCGACTGCCTGGGCAACCCCGTCGCCGCCAACGTCCTCTCGGTGAACCGCTACTACGTGGCGGCCGAAGCCACCACCGGCGAGCCGGCATTGCACTGCGAATCGTCCTCGGCGCCGGGCGCGCCGGTGGTGCTCGTCACCGGCGTCGAGAGCCTGCAGATCCTCTACGGCGAGGATACCGACACCGACGGCGCGCCGAACCGCTATGCGCCGGCCGGCGCCGTCGACCCCGACCGCGTGATCAGCGCCATCGTTTCCGCGGTGATCCGCGGCGAGCGGCTCACCGATCCGGCCGGCGGCACCACCCTGCACAACCATTTCGGCGCGGCCTACGCGCCCGGCGACGTGGCGCCCGGCACCGACACCGGGGCGGTCTTCGACCCGCCCGACGACCGGCGGCCGCGCCGGATGTTCCAGTTCACCATCGGCCTGCGCAACCGGATCGGATGACCGCCATGAGAACCCCTTCGATCCGCAGGCAGCGCGGCGCATCCCTGTTCGTCGCGCTCGTCATGATGATCGCGATCACGATGATCGGGATCGCCGGCGCCAAGCTGTCGACGAGCGAGGAGCGGATGGCGCGCAACGCGCGCGATTCGAGCATCGCGCTGCAGGCCGCCGAGGCGGCGCTGCGCGACGCCGAGAGCGACATCGTTTCGACGCGGGCGATCTCGGGCGCGACATTGTTCTCGGCCACCTGCAACCAGACCGGCGGCAAGGGCCTGTGCATGCCTGCCTCGACCGGCACGCAGCGCTGGGAGGCGTATCTCGAGGACAACACCCGCTCGCTCGCCTACGGCGAGCTGACCGGGGTGCCGGGGTTCCGGCCGGCGACCGAATCGGGCGGCGTCTCGGCGCAGCCGCGTTACCTGGTGGAGGCGGTTCCGGACGCCACCGGCACCAGCCTGCGCGCCGGCAGCGCGCGCTACCTGTACCGCATCACCGCGCTGGGCTACGGCGCCCTGCCGGGCACGCGCGTGATGCTGCAGGAATTCTTCAGACCCTGACGCGGTATGCGGGGCATTGCCATGAACAGGAAAAACCTTCACCCGACCGGCCCGACCCGCTCGAGCTGCCGCCTCCGGCGCGCGCGGATCGTCGCGTTCTGCGCGATCGCGCTGCAGATCACGCCGGTCACGCCCGCGTTCGCGCTTACGCTCGCGGATGCGCCGCTCTATGCAGGCGGCGCGATCCCGCCGCTGGTGATGCTCGACCTGTCGAAGGACCAGCAGCTCTACAAGAAAGCCTACAACGACTACTCCGACCTCGACAGCGACGGGGAAATCGAGACCGGCTACAAGCACTCGATCGACTACTACGGCTACTTCGACTCGAGCAAGTGCTACGCCTACAGTACCGCCTCGCAGCGCTTCGAGCCCGCGGCGGCGGCGGCGGGCAAGTACTGCGCCGCCGGCGCGGGGCAGTGGAGCGGCAACTTCCTGAACTGGGCGACGATGGCCCGGATGGACGCGGTGCGCAAGCTGCTCTACGGCGGCCTGCGCTCGACCGATACCGGCGCCGCCACGGTGCTCGAGCGCACCTACCTGCCGCCGGACGCGCACGCCTGGGCCAAGCATTATGTCGGCGCCGACCTGAACCAGCTCACGCCGTTCACGATGGCGAGCACTGTTCCGACCGGGACGGCCAACGGCTCCAACAACAGCTACTCGGCCAACGGCTCGCAGAGCGTCGGCAGCGGCAACGCCAAGTACTTCCGCAACAGCGCCGTCACGGTCTGCGTGGGCGACCAGGTCCGGGTTTCGCGGACCGTCAACGACTACATGCTGGGCACCGTGATCGCGGTCGGCGGCGGGGGGACCTGCGGCACCGGCTTCCGGATCGACGTGCACGCGACCGGCGTGGTCGGCTCGGGCTCGAATACCGCCGCCACCGCCTGGACGGTCGCGAACCTGACCGACGTCGGCCTGTCGATCTGCAACCTGACGATCGGCACCACGACGTCGCAGGCGAACACGGAGCCGCCGGTGATGCGGGTGGCGCGCGGCAACTACGGCCTGTGGGCCGCCAACGAGCGCTGGCAGTGCCAGTGGCGCGAGGAAACGACCAGTCCGGCGCGCGCGGGCGACACCAGCATGTTCAACGCCGGCTCGACCCGCAGCAACAGCAACCGGATGAGCCAGAGCGGCCTGGCGGCCGGCACCGTCGATCCCAGCCAGCTCGAGCGCGGGCTGGGCAACGGCTATGCCGCGGGGCGGGGCACCAGTTACGACAACGGCCAGTACGTGGTGCGGGTCCAGGCCTGCGTCGCGGGCCTGCTCGGCAGCGAGAAGTGCAAGCAGTACCCGAGCGGCAACTACAAGCCGATCGGGCTGCTGCAGGTGTACGGCGAGCCCGGGCTGATGCAGTTCGGCCTGATGACCGGCAGCTACCAGAAGAACGTCTCGGGCGGCGTGCTGCGCAAGAACATCAGCGCTTTCGCCAACGAAGTGAACCTGAGCACCAACGGGACCTTCCAGTCCGGGATGCTGGCATCGGGCGCGGCGAGCATCGTCAACACCCTGAACCGGCTTCGGATCTACGGCTACAACTACGGCGACGGAACGTACCTGGGCGGCGGCGGCGACAACTGCAACTACCAGCTGACCAACATCACCGAGGGGAACTGCCGCAGCTGGGGCAACCCGATGTCGGAGATCTACTACGAGTCGCTCAGGTACTTCGCCGGCAAGTCGCGCACCGCCGCCTACAACTACGGCGGCGGATCGGCGGACGCGACCCTCGGGCTTCCCAGCGCGACCTGGGCCGATCCGTTGAACAACAACAACTACTGCTCGCCGCTGAACGTGCTGGTGTTCAACGCGAGCGTGTCCTCGTACGATGCCGACCTCGCGTCGACCTCGCTGGGCGACATCGGCGACGGCTCGAAGACCGCCTCGACCATCACGGACCGGGTAGGCGACCTCGAAGGCATCACCGGCAACGACTACTTCATCGGCCGCAGCGGCGCCGCGAACAACGAGCTCTGCGACGGCAAGACGATCACCTCGCTCGGCAGCGTGGCCGGCATCTGCCCGGAAGGCCCGACGGTGTCCGGCAGCTACCTGATGCCGGGCCTGGCCTACCTGGCGAAGACCAACCGGATCCGCTCGGACCTGAGCGCGGTGCCCTCGGACGACGAGCGCTCGCTGAAGGTGTCGACCTACGGCGTGCAGCTCGCCACCAACGTGCCGACGCTGAACGTCACCATTCCGGGGATGACGAACGCCCCGAAGGTCGTGATCCAGCCGCTCTACCGGCTCGACCTCGGCGGATCCGGGATGGGCGGCGGCGCGCTGGTCGACCTGAAGATCGTGTCCCAGGAGGTCGTCGGGAACATCGCGCGCGGCAAGGTCTACGTGAACTGGGAGGACTCCGAGCAGGGCGGCGACTACGACCAGGACGTCTGGGGGATCATCGAGTACGAGCTCGATGCGACCGCGAACACGATCCGCGTGACCACCGACGTGATCGCCGAGTCGACCAACCAGCCCCAGGGCTTCGGCTACGCGATCAGCGGGACCACGCGCGACGGCGCCCACTTCCATTCCGGGATCGAGAACTTCAACTTCACCGACCCGACCGGCGTGACCGGCTGCAGCAACTGCCAGCTCGGCGACGCCGCGGTCAGCGTCATCTACGCGCTGGGCTCGACGGTCGCGGCCGAGCTCGAGGATCCGCTGTTCTATGCGGCCAAGTACGGCGGCTTCATCGAGTCGGGCAGCGGCAACGGGATTCCCGACCAGGTGAGCGAGTGGGACGTGCGCGACACCAACGGCTTCCCGGTGTCCGACGGGATTCCCGACAACTACTTCTTCGTCGCGAACCCGCTCGCCCTCGAGGCGGCCCTCGATCGCGCGTTCATCTCGATCCTGGCGACCTCGTCGGCGTCTTCGGTGGCGACGAACTCGACCTCGCTGCAGACCGGTTCGCGGATCTACCAGGCCCGCTTCAACTCGAACGACTGGAGCGGCCAGCTGCTGTCCTACCCGATCGATTTCAACGGCGCGATCTCGCCGACGCCCGACTGGGACTCGGGGCAGCTGATCAACGTCCAGACCCCGAACGACCGCCGGATCCTGACCTGGAACACCGATCCGCTCGCGCCGAGCGCGGGCGTTCCGTTCCGCTTCGCCTCGCTGTCGACGGCGCAGAAGACGGCGTTGGACATCAATTCGCTGGGGGCGAACGACGGTCGCGGCGCCGACCGCCTGCTCTGGATGCGGGGCGAGACCACCCACGAAGGCTCGTCGGCCGGGAAGTTCCGGCGGCGCCCGGTGTCCAGGCTCGGCGACATCGTGAACTCGAACCCGCAGTTCGTCGGGGCGCCCAGCGCCGGGTACTGGGAGAACAACTACGCGACCTTCCGGCAGAACAACCTGTCGCGCACGCCGATGATCTACGTCGGCGCCAACGACGGGATGCTGCACGGCTTCGTCGCCAGCGGAACGGATGCCGGCAAGGAGCTGTTCGCCTACGTGCCGTCGATGGTCTACGGCAACCTGTCGCGGCTCACCGACCTGTCGTACGGCCACCGCTACTTCGTCGACGGCACGCCGGCGGTCGCCGACGCGGTGGTCAACGGCAGCTGGGCCACGGTGCTGGCCGGCGGCCTGGGCGGCGGCGGGCAGGGCGTGTTCGCGCTCGACGTGACCGATCCGTCGGCGGTCACCGAAGCCAGCGCCTCGACGAAGGTGCTGTGGGAGTTCAGCGATCGCGACGACGCCGACCTCGGCTACACCTACGGGCAGCCGCAGATCGTCAAGCTCGCGAACGACAAGTGGGCGGTGCTGATCGGCAACGGCTACAACAACGCCGAGGGCGACGGCCACGCGAGCGCCACCGGGCGCGCCGCGCTGTTCATCCTGTTCCTCGACCGCACCCCCGGTTCGCGGACCTGGACGCTCGGCACCGACTACATCAAGCTGCAGACGAGCGCGGGCTCGACCGCCGCGCCGAACGGGCTCGCCACGGTGTTCCCGGCGGACGTCGATTTCGACGGCAAGGTCGACTACGTGTATGCCGGCGACCTGCAGGGCAACCTCTGGAAGTTCGACCTGAGCGCGCCCGCGTCCGCGTCCTGGAGCGTCGCCCAGGCCGGCCTGCCGCTGTTCACCGCGACCGCGCCGGCGGGCACGGCGCAGCCGATCACCGCATCGGTCGAAGTGATGAAACACCCGCTGGGCGGGTTCATGGTGCTGTTCGGCACCGGGATCTACCTGCAGCCGGCCGATCCGTCGCCGCCGTACCAGCGGCAGAGCTTCTACGGCATCTGGGACAAGAACGACGGCTCGACGGTGAGCGGCCGCGCGCTGCTGCAGCCGCAGACGGTCGAAGGCGAGGTCGCGGTCGGGGGCAGCCTGTACCGGGTCACCTCGGCCAACGTCGTCGACTGGAGCACCAAGCGCGGCTGGTACCTCGACTTCCCGCTCGATTCCGGCGGGGCCGAGACCGGCGAGCGCGTCGTGTACCCGCCGCAGATCCGCTTCGGGCGCGTCGTGTTCCCGACGCTGATCCCGTCGATGAGCCCCTGCGACAAGGGCGGTACCAGCTGGCTGATGGAGATGGACGCGGTGTCCGGCAGTCGCCTCGACTCCTCGCCGTTCGACGTCAACAACGATCAACTGTTCTCGTCGGCCGACCTGGTGACCCATCCCACCGGCGGAACGCCGACGGCGGTGAGCGGACGCCGCTCGCGGGTGGGGATCACGCCGATGCCGACCGTCATCAGCGGCAGTCCGCCGCTGACCGCGGGCGCGCCGAAGGAGTTCAAGGTGTCCAGCGGCTCCTCGGGCGGCGTCGAGTCGGTGGCCGAGTCGGTGGCGAGCGTGCGCGGCCGGATCGCGTGGCGCGAGATCATGAAGCGATGAGCCGGGAGGTCGAGGTGAAACGATTCGGGAGGCGCAGCGGGCAGGGATTCACGCTGATCGAGCTGATGATCACGGTCGCCGTGGTGGCGATCCTGGCATCGATCGCCGTCCCGAGCTTCCGCGACTACGTCGTGCGCAGCAAGCGCGCCGAGGGCAAGGCGGCGCTGCTCGACGCGGCGCAGGGGGTGGAGCGGCACTTCACCAACAACAATACCTATCCGTCGAGCCTGGCGACGGCGGGCGTGCGCACGCATTCGGGCGACAGTGCCGCCAAGGGTGCCTACACGCTGTCGATCGCTGCCGGCACGACCGGCGCGCTCACGTCGAGCTTCGTGATCACCGCCACGCCGGCGAACGGCCACGCCGACGCGAAGTGCGGCAACCTGAGCATCGACCAGCTGGGCCGCAAGGGCAAGACCGGCACGCTCACGCTGGAGGAATGCTGGTGAAACGGGCCTCTCGCCTCCTGCTGGCGGCCGGCACGACGGTCGTGGTGGCCGTCGCGGGCGCGGTGCTGTGGTCGGCGCCGTGGCTCGTCGGGATCGGCGCGGCCACCGCCGAGGACCTGCGTACCGTCTCCAACCGGCTGGCCGCGAAGCTGCCGGTGGCGATCGACGCGGAGACGCGACTCGAAGGCGTCGAGCCCGGAGCCGGCCTCGAGCAGGTGCTGCGTTTCCGGCTCGTCAAGCAGGACCTCGGCGAGATCGCCGCTTCCGGGGCCGCGGCGCGGCTGCACGAACGCGCCCGGGACGGCATCTGCGGCCAGGCGTCGGCGGCGCCGCTGGTGCGCCGCGGCGTCCGGGTCACCTACGTCTATACCGATCGCGCGGGGCGAGAGGCGATCCGCTTCTCGGTCCGCCCGGAGGAATGCCTCTGGGCGCGCGTGCGGCACCTCGCCGGCGCCTGAACCGCGTCCGGGGGGTCGTCCGCGCCGGGCGCCGGCAACCGGCCTATCCGGGCTGCCAGTCGCGCAACTGCCAGCGGATCCAGTCTTCGCGAATGATCGGCCGCGTGAGGCCACCCGGCAGCTGGTAGCGGCCGGTCCATTCGCGCTGCACCCAGCGGTTCGCCTCGGGCGCGTACCACAGCGTTTCCTCGCGTATCGATTCCTCGCGCACGAAGTCGATGTGGACGAACTGGATGATGCGTTCCACGCGCAGCGTCAGGAACTGCCCGGCGGGCACGCTCACCGACTCCCAGCCGCGTCCGACCATCCGCTCGATCCAGACCAGCGGCGTGGAGCGGTCGAGGACCGAACGGTAGCCGACCCGCGTGATCCCGCCGCCGCCGATCGCGAGCGGTTCCGGCAGCAGCGGCAGCGGCCGGTCGAAGACCTGGGTGGCGTCGTACGAGGGCTCCTGGACGACGCGCCAGGGGCGATCGTAGATCTCGTCGTCGCGGCGCTCGCCGTGCTCGTCGGTGAGCGTCACGCGCAGGCGCGGCGATCGTTCGACCACCTCGGCGGTGACCACCGCGCGGCGTTCGCCGTTGTAGCGGTTGATTTCGTCGTAGCGCCAGCGCTGGCCGACGCGGACCTGCGGCGCCGGGATGATGCCGGGTGGCGGCGCCACGAATTTCGGCGCGGCGCAGCCCAGCGGCGACGCCGCGGCCGCCAGCAGCAGGCGTCGCCGCAGCGGACGGGGCAGGGCGGGTTTCATCGCAGCACCGGTCCGCGGGGTTCGGGCTAGGGGGCCGGGCGGCCGTCGTTCAGGCGCATCCAGCCCTTGATCATCCGGTACGCGAACCAGACCTGCGCGATGACGAAGAAGGGCACGAAGCCGATCGTGAGCAGGGTCGGCACCAGCAGCAGGACGAACCAGAGCAGGAACCACCAGAACGAGCGCGTCTGCCAGGCGAAGTGCGACGCGTAGACCGTGTCGCGCGCGTCGCCGATCTTGATGTAGGCGAGGATCAGACCGATGACGAACCCGACGACCGAGACCAGGCCGAGCAGGTGCATCGCATAGCCGAGCATCGCGTACTTGCGCAGCGACTCGTCGAGGGCGTGGGGTCCGGTCATCGCCGTTACTCGATCGCCTTGACCATGTCCTCGACGACTTTCTTCGCGTCGCCGAACACCATCATCGTCCGGTCCATGTAGAACAGCTCGTTGTCCAGTCCGGCGTAGCCCGAGGCCATCGAGCGCTTGTTGACGATGACCTGACGCGCCTTGTGCGCCTCGAGGATCGGCATCCCGGCGATCGGCGACTTCGGGTCCTTGGCCGCGGGGTTGACCACGTCGTTGGCGCCCAGGACCAGCACCACGTCGGTGTCGCCGAACTCGGAGTTGATGTCCTCCATCTCGAAGACCTGATCGTACGGCACTTCGGCCTCGGCCAACAGCACGTTCATGTGCCCCGGCATGCGGCCGGCCACCGGGTGGATCGCGTACTTGACCGAGACGCCGCGGGCGATCAGCTTCTCGGCGAGCTCCTTCAGCGGGTGCTGCGCGCGGGCGACCGCGAGGCCGTAGCCCGGCACGATGATCACGCTGTCGGCGTTGGTGAGCAGGAAGGCCGCATCGTCCGGCGATCCGGACTTCACCGGCCGCTGCTCGCGCGCGCCGCCGGTGGCCGCGGCGGCCTCGCCGCCGAACCCGCCGAGGATCACGTTGAAGAACGAGCGGTTCATCGCCTTGCACATGATGTACGAGAGGATCGCGCCCGAGGAGCCGACCAGCGACCCCGCGATGATCAGCATGCTGTTGTTCAGCGAGAAGCCGATGCCGGCGGCGGCCCAGCCGGAGTAGCTGTTCAGCATCGAGACCACGACCGGCATGTCGGCGCCGCCGATCGGGATGATGATCAGCACGCCGAGCACGAACGCGAGCGCGGTCATGATCCAGAACGGCGTCCACTGCTGGGTGAAGAAGAACCACAGCCCGAAGCCGACCATCGCGATCGCGAGCGCCAGGTTCAGCAGGTGCTGGCCGGGGAAGACCACCGGGGCGCCCTGGAACAGCCGGAACTTGTACTTGCCGGAGAGCTTGCCGAAGGCGATCACCGAGCCGGAGAAGGTGATCGCGCCGACGAAGGTGCCGATGAACAGCTCGAGCCGGTTGCCCATCGGGATCGGCTGGCCGTGCTCGACGATGTTGAAGGCCCAGGGCTCGGCCACCGCCGCGATGGCGATGAACACCGCCGCGAGGCCGATCATCGAGTGCATGAACGCGACCAGCTCGGGCATCTTGGTCATCTCGACGCGCCGGGCCATGATCGTGCCGGCGGTCCCGCCGATCGCCACCCCGAGCACGACCCAGGCGAGGCCGAGCGCGCCGGCGCTGCCGGTCAGCTTGACGATCAGCGCGATCGTGGTGAGCGCGGCGATCGCCATGCCGACCATGCCGAAGGTGTTCCCGATGCGGGACGTGGTCGGGTGGGAGAGCCCCTTGAGCGCCTGGATGAAGCAGACCGATGCCACCAGGTACAGCAGGACGACGACGTTCAGGCTCATTTCGGGTCTCCGCGCTCCTCGGCCGCCTCGCGCGAGCGAGCGCCCAACTTCGAGAAATCGAGCTCGCCGCGGATCCAGCCGCGGTGCTCGGCGAACTTCGCCGCCGGGAACACCACCAGCGCGGTGAAGATGGCGACGATCAGCGTGCGCCCGAGGCCCGGCTCGGCGTAGCGCTCGGCGATCATCGCGCCCGCGCCGATCGCGCCCACCGTGAGCAGCAGCAGGACGATGAACGCGTTGCGGCTCATGTGCGCGCCCCCGCCTTCGCCTTCGGTTCCTTCTTCTTGAACATCTCGAGCATGCGCCGGGTGACGAGGAAGCCGCCGAACACGTTGACCGCCGCCAGCGTCACGGCCGCGACGCCCATGAACTTGCCCAGCGGCGTCTCGGTCAGCGCGGCGGCCAGCATCGCGCCCACGATGACGATCGCCGAGATCGCGTTGGTGACCGCCATCAGCGGCGTGTGCAGGGCCGGCGTCACGTTCCAGACGACGTGGTAACCGACGTAGATCGCGAGCACGAAGATGATCAGGTTGATGACGGTCGGCGAGATCGCTTCCATGTCGATGCTCCGGTGATGGGGTGCGCCCGCCTCAGGCGCGCAGCAGCTGGCCGTCGCGGCACATCAGGCAGGCCTTGACGATGTCGTCCTCGGTATCGATCGACAGCGAGCCGTCCTTGGCGAGGATCAGCTTGAGGAAGTCGAGCACGTTGCGGGCGTAGAGCGACGATGCGTCGGCCGCCACCCTGGACGGCAGGTTGGTCTCGCCGACCAGCGTCACGCCGTGCTTGACGACGGTCCGGCCGGCCTCGGAGAGCGGGCAGTTGCCGCCCTGCTCGACCGCGAGGTCGACGATCACCGAGCCGGGCTTCATCGATCGCACCATTTCCTCGGTGACCAGGACCGGGGCGCGCCGGCCCGGGATCAGCGCGGTGGCGATGACGACGTCGGCCTGGCGCACGCGCTCGGCCACCGCGGCCGCCTGCCGCTTCATCCAGCTCTCGGGCATCGGGCGCGCATAGCCGCCGACCCCCTGCGCGATCTCGCGTTCCTCGTCGGTCTCGAACGGCACGTCGATGAACTTGGCGCCGAGCGACTCGATCTGCTCCTTGACGGCGGGCCGCACGTCGGAGGCCTCGATGACCGCGCCCAGCCGCTTGGCGGTCGCGATCGCCTGCAGGCCCGCCACGCCGGCGCCCAGGATCACCACGCGCGCCGCCTTCACCGTTCCGGCGGCGGTCATCAGCATCGGGAAGAAGCGCTGGTAGGCGTTGGCAGCCATCATCACGGCCTTGTAGCCGGCGATGTTGGCCTGCGACGACAGCACGTCCATGCTCTGCGCGCGGGTCGTGCGGGGCGCGGCCTCGAGCGCGAACGCGACGAGCCGGGCATCGGCCAGGCGCTGCAGGCCCTCGCGGTCGAAGGGATCGAGCATCCCGACCAGCGTGGCGCCGGCGCGCATCGCGCCGAGCTCGTCCGCCGACGGGGCGCGCACCTTCAGCACCATCTCGCTGCCGAACGCATCGGCGGCGCTGCCGATCGACGCCCCGGCGGCCTCGTACGCGGCATCGGTCTGGCTGGCGCCGGTGCCGGCGCCAGCCTGGACGACGATCCCGTGCCCCGCCGCCGCGAGCTTCTTCACGGTCTCGGCCGTCGCGGCGACGCGGGTCTCGCCCGCGCGGCTCTCCGCAGGAATGCCGATGCGCATTCTCTCCCCCCGAAATCTGGTCGGACACAAGCCTGGGTTTATATCACGATACAACCGGGTCGAAACGGCTCCCCGGGGGCAGTCCAGTATCATGGAATCCGGATCGCGGGACGCCGGGTCGCGGCGGGCGCGAAGCGAGGCCATGAGCATCTGGAAGCCGAACACGACGGTCGCCGCGGTCATCGAGCGCGAGGGCAGGTTCCTGCTGGTCGAGGAGGTCACGCCGGAGGGCGTGCGGATCAACCAGCCGGCCGGCCACCTCGACCCGGGCGAATCGCTGCTGCAGGCGGTCGCGCGCGAGGCGCTCGAGGAAACCGCCTGGCGCGTCGAGCCGCTGGCCGGCGTGGGCATCTACATGGCGCGCTACCGGCATGCCGCGAGCGGCACCGACGTCACCTACCTGCGCTTCGCGTTCGTCTGCCGCGCCCTGTCCGAGCAGCCGGGGCGCGCGCTCGACGACGGGATCCTGCGCGCGTTGTGGCTCGACGCCGGCCAGGTGCGCGCGTGCCGCGACCGGCACCGCAGCCCGCTGGTCATGCAGACGATCGACGACTACCTGGCGGGCCGGCGTTTCCCGCTCGAGCTGATCCATACCCATCCGAGCTGCCTGGACCGCGATGACTGAGCCCGCGCCCCCCGCGCCCGATCCGGCCGCGTCCGGGCGCGACGGCGCCGGAGAGCGGGTCGTCGTCGGCATGTCGGGCGGCGTCGATTCCGCGGTCGCGGCCTGGCTGCTCAGGCAGCGCGGCTTCGAGGTGGTCGGCCTGTTCATGAAGAACTGGGAGGACGACGACGACGGGGAGTACTGCTCGACGCGGCAGGACCTGATCGACGCCGCCAGCGCGGCCGAGGTGATCGGCGTCGATTTCGAGGCGGTGAACTTCTCGGCCGAATACCGGGACCGGGTGTTCGCCGAGTTCCTGCGCGAATATTCCGCCGGCCGCACGCCCAACCCCGACGTGCTGTGCAATGCCGAGATCAAGTTCCGGGCGTTCCTCGACCACGCGATGGCGCTGGGCGCCACGCGGATCGCCACCGGCCACTACGCGAGGCTGCGCCGCGTCGCCGGCGATGCCGGCGAGCGGTCCGAGCTGCTGCGCGGCGTCGATCCCGGCAAGGACCAGACCTACTTCCTGCACCGGCTGGACCAGGCGCAGCTCGCGCGCACGATGTTTCCGGTGGGGCACCTGCACAAGCGGGAGGTCCGGGAGATCGCGCGCCGCATCGGGCTGCCGAACGCCGCGAAGAAGGACTCGACCGGGATCTGCTTCATCGGCGAGCGGCCGTTCCGGGCGTTCCTCAACCGCTACCTGCCCACGCAGCGCGGGCCGATCGAGACCGAGGCCGGCGCGGTGATCGGCGAGCACGTCGGCCTGGCATTCTACACGTTCGGCCAGCGCAAGGGCATCGGCATCGGCGGGACGCGCGGCGGCAGCGGCGCGCCGTGGTTCGTCGCCCGCAAGGACCTCGCGCGCAACGTGCTGACCGTGGTGCAGGGGCACGATCACCCGTGGCTGATGTCGCGGCGCCTGGTCGCCGAGCAGGCGCACTGGATCGCCGGCGCGGCGCCGCGCGACGACGGCCGACTCGGCGCCAAGACCCGCTATCGCCAGGACGACGCGCGCTGCGCGCTGCAGGTCGCCGGCGCGGCGGGGTTCGCGCTCGACTTCGAGGCGCCGCAGTGGGCCGTGACCCCGGGGCAGAGCGCGGTGCTCTATCGGGACGAGGTCTGCCTGGGGGGCGGCGTCATCGAGCGCGCCGGATGAGCATGCCGGCTGCCGAGGCCCGGCGGCCGGCGCGGCCGGAGATGGGTCAGCCGGAGATGGGTCAGCCGGAGATGGGTCCGGAGATGTGCCGGCCGGCGCCGGGTCAGCCGGGGGCGGTGTCGGCGAAGCTCGGCCGCGCGAACAGCCGGTCGGCGTGGCGCGCGAGGTTCGAGAACTGGGCCCGCCAGCCCAGCTGCGGGAAGCGGAAGTCGAGGTAGCCCAGCGCACAGCCGACGGCGATGTCGGCCAGCGAGTACTTGCCGTCGGCGCACCAGGGCTTGTCGCCGAGCCCGGTCGACATGGCTTGCAGCGCCGACTCGATCTTGCCCATCTGGCGCGCGATCCAGGCGGGGCTGCGCTGGCTGTCGGTCCGCAGCGTCTGCTCCAGGCGCACCAGCAGCGCGGCGTCGAGCAGGCCGTCGCCGAGCGCCTCCCAGGTGCGCACCTCGACCCGCGAGCGCCCGTTGGGCGGGATCAACCGGTGGACCGGAGTCAGGTTGTCCAGGTACTCGACGATGACCCGCGAGTCGAACACCGCGCCGCCGTCGTCCATGATCAGGCACGGCACCTTGCCGAGCGGGTTGGACTGGGAAATGGTGGAGGTCGGGGAGAAGGCGTCGTCCAGTTCGTACTGGTAGTCGATCTTCTTTTCCGCCATCACGATGCGCACTTTGCGCGCGTAGGGGCTGGTGTTCGAACCGATGAGCTTCATCTGGCCCCGCGGGGTGGTTTCGGGCCAGTATAGCAAGGCCGCGGCGGCGCCCGCAGTGGCAACTGCCATCAGTAGCAACTGCCATCCGCGAAGAATGCCGGCCCGCAGCAGCGAACGCGATCCGTGCATGCTGGCCTGCAATAGCAAATGCTACGATTCGGCGCATGTCCGAATCGCCCGTTCCGCCGCCCGAGCTCACCGCCCTGTCGCCGCTGGACGGCCGCTATGCCGGCCGGCTGGCTCCGCTGCGCGACCTGCTCTCGGAGGCCGGCTTCATGCGCTGCCGGGTCCGGGTCGAGGTGGCCTGGCTGCTGGCGCTTTCCGAGGCCGGGCTGCCGGAGCTGCCGCCGTTCTCCGCCGAGGCGCGCCGGCGCCTGCAGGCGCTGGCCGACCGATTCGAGGCCGGGCAGGCCGCGCGGATCAAGGAGATCGAGCGCGTCACCAATCACGACGTGAAGGCGGTCGAGTACTTCCTGAAGGAGTCGGTGCGCGACGTTCCGGAGCTGGTGCGGGCGGGCGAGTTCGTCCACTTCGCCTGCACCTCCGAGGACATCAACAACACCTCGCACGCGCTGATGCTCGAGGCGGCGCGTCGCGATGTCCTGCTGCCCGCCGTCGATGCGGTGATCGATGCGCTGCGCGGGCTCGCGCAGCGCCACGCCGCGGTCCCGATGCTGTCGCGCACCCACGGGCAGCCGGCGACGCCGACCACGCTCGGCAAGGAGTTCGCCAACGTCGTGGCGCGCCTGGCGCGCGCGCGGGCCCGGTTCGCGGCGGTCGAGCCGCTGGGCAAGATGAACGGGGCGGTCGGCAACTACAACGCGCACCTGGCGGCGTATCCGGATCTCGACTGGGAGGCGTTCTCCCGGCGCGTGGTCGAATCGCTGGGGCTGGTGTTCAATCCGTACACGATCCAGATCGAGCCGCACGACTGGATGGCCGAGCTGTTCGACGCGCTCGCGCGGCTGAACACGATCCTGCTCGACCTCGACCGCGACCTCTGGGGCTATGTCTCGCTGGGCTACTTCCGCCAGAAGCTGAAGGAGGGCGAGATCGGCTCCTCGACCATGCCGCACAAGGTCAACCCGATCGATTTCGAGAACTCCGAAGGCAACGCCGGGCTGGCCAACGCGCTGTTGCGCCACCTCTCCGAGAAGCTGCCAGTGTCGCGCTGGCAGCGCGACCTCACCGATTCCACCGTGCTGCGCAACGTCGGCGTCGCCTTCGGCCACGCGCTGCTCGCCTGGGATGCCTGCCTGCGCGGCCTGGGCAAGCTCGAGCTCGATCCGGCGCGGCTGGCTGCCGACCTCGATGCCAGCTGGGAAGTCCTGGCCGAGCCGATCCAGACCGTCATGCGGCGCTACGGCGTCGAGAATCCGTACGAGCAGCTCAAGGCGCTGACCCGGGGCAAGGCGATCACGCCCGAGGCGCTGGCGACGTTCGTCGACGGCCTGCCGATTCCGGCCGAGGCCAAGGCGCGCCTGAGGGCGCTGACGCCCGCCGGCTACACCGGCAAGGCCGCCGAGCTCGCGCGCCGCATCTGAGTTCGCCGCATCTGAGTGCACCGCATCCGGCGCCGGCTGATCCCGAGCGTCGCGAAGGGCGAATTCCAGCGTGGATCGCCGGTATGCGGCAGTCTTGCGGCCGGGGCACACCGGGTGCCGGTCAACCACGCAAGGAGATCTCGGCTCATGATCGGAAGGTTCGGAATCGCGGCGGGAGCCGCGGCGCTCGTTTCGGGCTTGCTGTTCGCGGCTCCGGCCGTCGCGCAGTTCGCCAAGACGGAAGACGCGATCAAGTACCGGCAGGCGGCGTTCACGGTGATGGCCAACCACATGGGCCGGCTCGCGGCGATGGCCAAGGGCGAGCAGCCGTTCGACGCCGCGGCGGCGCAGAACTCGGCGCGCATCGTGGACTCGATGGCCAAGATGCCCTGGGAGGCGTTCGTGCCCGGCTCGGACCAGGGGCGGACGGGGGCGAAGCCCGAGCTGTTCCGGAACCAGGCCGACGTCAAGGCGTTGTCGGAGCGCCTGAACGCCGAGACCGGGAAGCTGGTGAGCGCCTCGGGCGACCTGGACGCGATGCGCAAGCAGATGGGCGCGACCGGCGCCGCCTGCAAGGCCTGTCACGACAAGTATCGCCAGCGGTGATGCGCGCCCGGGCCTGCCCGGGCGGCCTCAGGCGAGCCGCGTGACCACCGCCCAGACGGCTGCAGCGCTCAGGCCCAGCAGGGCCAGCGCCAGCAGCCGCTGGGGCGCGCCGTCCGCGGCCGGCTCGGGCAGCGGCGCCGAGCCGTCGAGGCGCCGGTCGCCGTCGATCATCGGCCGCACCAGCGCCTGGCGGCGCACCAGCGCGTACCAGGCGATCGCCGCGAGGTGCAGCAGTGCGAGCGCCACGACGACGAACCGGTTGGTCCGGTGGATCCGGGTCAGGATCTCGCCGGCGGCATTCGACACCAGCGCCTTCAGCGGGCCGTCCCACATGATGTCGTCGGTCGTGAACAGGCCGGTGGCGGCCTGCACCGCCAGCGCGGCGAGCAGCGCGTAGACGGACAGCGCGCCGAGCGGGTTGTGGCCGGGCGGCGCGACGGCGGCGCCGCGGAGATAGCGGAGCGCCGCCGCGGGGCTGGGCGGGAAGCTCGAGAAGCGCGCGTAGCGGGGCCCGACGAAACCCCAGAGCAGCCGGAACAGCAGCAGCGCGAGGATCGCGTAGCCGAAGCGGAAGTGCCAGCCGATCGCGTTGCCGCCGAGATTGACCGAGACCAGCGAGCCGACCAGGCAGGCCGCCAGCAGCCAGTGGAACAGCCGCGTGGGCAGGTCCCAGACGCGTACGCGGCGGCTCGCCGCGGACCCGGACGTCGTCACGGCAGCTCCGGCTGCCCGTCGTCCTTCTTCTTCGTCGGCTTGACGAGGTCCTCGCGCTTGACGCCCAGCCACATGGCGATCGCCGCCGCGACGAACACGGACGAGTAGATGCCGAACAGGATGCCGATCGTCAGCGCGAGCGCGAAGTAGTGCAGCGCCGCGCCGCCGAACAGCAGCATCGACAGGACCATGATCTGCGTCGACCCGTGCGTGATGATCGTGCGCGAGATCGTGCTGGTGATCGCCTTGTCGATGATCTCGGGGGTGCTCGCCTTGCGGATCTTGCGGAAGTACTCGCGGATCCGGTCGAAGATGATCACCGACTCGTTGACCGAATAGCCCAGCACCGCGAGCACCGCCGCCAGCACCGAGAGCGAGAATTCCCACTGGAAGAACGCGAAGAAGCCGAGGATGATCACCACGTCGTGCATGTTGGCGGCGATCGCGGCGACCGCGAACTTCCACTCGAAGCGGATCGCCAGGTAGATGACGATGCCGACGATCACGAACAGCAGCGCCATCGCCCCGTCGGTGAAGAGCTCCTTGCCGACCTGCGGCCCCACGAACTCGACGCGGCGCAGCTCGGCGCCGGCGTCGGCGGCCTTCAGCGCCGCCATCACCTGCTCGCTCTGCGCGGCCGACGCGCCGCCGTCGGCTTCGCGCAGCGGCAGGCGGATCATGACGTCGTGCGAGGTGCCGAAATTCTGGACCTGGACATCGACGTAGCCGAGCGAGCCGACCGTGGCGCGGATCTTCTCGAGGTCGGCGCTCTGCGCGTAGCTGACCTCCATCACCGTGCCGCCGGTGAACTCGATCGACAGGTGCAGGCCCCGGGTGGCGAGGAAGAACACCGCGAGCAGGAAGGTGAGGACCGAGATCGCGTTCAGCACCAGCGCGTGGCGCATGAACGGGATGTCGCGCCGGATCCGGAAGAATTCCATGTTTCGGCTTCCGTGGGCGGGTCAGGTCGCCGCGTCGGGCTTCCAGACCTGCCCGATCGAGAGCTTGGAGAGCTTGCGCCGGCGGCCGTACACCAGGTTGACCACGCCGCGCGAGAAGAACACCGCCGAGAACATCGAGGTCAGCAGGCCCAGCACGTGGACGACCGCGAAGCCGCGCACCGGCCCCGACCCGAACACCAGCAGCGCGACGCCCGCGATCAGCGAGGTGACGTTCGAGTCGAGGATCGTGACCCACGCGCGCTCGTAGCCGGCGGCGATCGCCGCCTGCGGCGTCGCGCCGTTGCGCAGCTCCTCGCGGACGCGCTCGTTGATCAGCACGTTCGCGTCGATCGCCATCCCGAGGGTCAGCGCGATCGCCGCGATGCCGGGCAGCGTCAGCGTGGCCTGCAGCAGCGACAGCAGCGCGATCAGGAGCAGCAGGTTGAACGCCAGCGCGATCGAGGAGATGACCCCGAACAGCATGTAGTAGAGGCTCATGAAGATCGTGATCGCGACGAAGCCCCAGAGCGTCGAATGGAACCCCTTGGAGATGTTGTCGGCGCCCAGGCTCGGGCCGATGGTGCGCTCCTCGATGATCTCCATCGGGGCGGCCAGCGAGCCCGCGCGCAGCAGCAGCGCGGTGTCGTTGGCTTCCTGGGTCGTCATGCGGCCGGAGATCTGCACCCGGCCGCCGGCGATCTCGGTGCGGATCACCGGCGCGGTGACCACCTCGCCCTTGCCGCGCTCGATCAGCAGGATCGCCATGCGCCGGCCGACGTTCTCGCGCGTGATGTCGCGGAAGATCCGGGCGCCCTTCGCGTCGAGGTTCAGGTGGACCGCCGGCTCCTGCGTCTGGGAGTCGAACCCGGCCTGCGCGTCGTTCAGGTTCTCGCCGGTGAGGATGACCTGCTTGCGCACCAGGATCGGCTGGCCGTCGCGCTCGCTGTAGCGCTCGCAGTTGAACGGCACCGTGCCGGCCGACAGCGCGGCGATCTCGTCGGGCGACTCGCAGACCATGCGCACTTCCAGCGTCGCGGTCCGGCCCAGGATGTCCTTCGCCTTCGCCGTGTCCTGGACGCCGGGCAGCTGGACCACGACGCGGTCCAGGCCCTGCTGCTGGACCACGGGCTCGGCGACGCCGAGCTCGTTGATCCGGTTGCTCAGGGTGGTGATGTTCTGGCGGACCGCGTTCTCCTGGATCCGCTGCGCCGCCTGCGGACGGAAGGTCGCGACGAGCTTCGGGTCGGCGCCGTCGGTGGCGTCGGCCAGCGCCAGATCGGGGACGGTGTCGGCGATCGCCGCGCGGGCGCGGTCCCGGGTCTGGGCGTCGCGGAAGCGGATCTCGACCGCGTCGCCGCTGCGGGCGATGCCGGCATGGCGGAGGTTGCGGTCGCGCATCAGCGTGCGCAGGTCGCCGACGGTGCCGTCGATGCGCTTCGACAGCGCCTGCTTCATGTCGACCTGGAGCAGGAAGTGCACGCCGCCGCGCAGGTCCAGGCCGAGGTACATCGGCAGCGCGTGCAGGCTGGTAAGCCAGTTCGGGGAGTTGGACAGCAGGTTCAGCGCGACGATCCAGCCCGGATCGGCGGGATCGGGGTTGAGCGACCGGGCGAGGACGTCCTTGGCGCGCAGCTGGGTGTCGGTGTCGCCGAAGCGCGCCTTCACCGAGTTGCCGTCGAAGAACAGGCCGGTGTTCTCGATGCCGGCCTCCTTCAGCGCCGACTCGACGCGCCCGAGCATCGACGACTCGACCTTGAGCGTGGCCTTGCCGCTGGACACCTGCACCGCAGGCGCCTCGCCGAAGAAGTTCGGCAGCGTGTAGAGCAGGCCGAAGACCAGCGTGACCGCGATGATCGCGTACTTCCAGACCGGGTATCGGTTCATTCAGCTGCCTGGTCGGGTCATTGCGGGGTCCCTTTCATCGGCCGGTCCGGCGCCCGGTGCGCGCGGGCGGGCCGCCGGCTCGGGTCGCCGCCTTCCTGGATCGCGCTTTCCTGGATCGTTTGCTCAGATCGCCTTGATCGTGCCGTTGGGCAGCAGCGTCTGCACCGCCGCCTTCTGGAAGGTCATCTCGATCGCGTCGCCGCCGCCCCTCGACTCGGTGCCGCGCGCCACCTCGAGGGTGACGTAGGCCTCGCCGACCTTCGTGATCCGGCCGACCAGCCCGCCCGAGGTCACCACCTCGTCGCCCTTCTTCAGCGCCTCGAGCATCGTCCGGTGCTCCTTGGCGCGCTTCATCTGCGGGCGGATCATCAAGAAGTACAGCACGACGAACATCAGGATGATCGGCAGGAAGCCGATGATCTGCTGCTCGGTCGAGCCGCCCGCGGCCTGGGCGTATGCGCTGGAAATGAACACGGGGGGATCCTCCCTTGAACGACCGGGCATTATAAACAATCGTGAAATCGGTCACGTCGCCGGGATTGTCACCGGGACATGGCCGGCCGGGGCGCGCGCGCCGGGCGGCGCGCGCAAGCGCCTGATCCGGCAGCGGGTTCCCGGGTGCTGGCATGGTCGTTGCATGATCCGGTTCCGACCAGCCAGGGGTCCGGGCCCGCGTTCGCGGGCCTCTTTTTTTTTGGAGCGAACGCCTTCCCCGGAGCGACGGACCCGTGACCCGCCGCCGGGCTCGCAGCGGTCTTTCCTTTCCGGGAGCGCTTCCCGGCGGCCAGGGTTCAGTCGATCCCGCGGGCGCGCTCGGCCGCGAACTCGCGGGCGAACGCGTCGAACCGGCCGTCGCGGATCGCCGCGCGCATGCGCGCCATCAGCGACAGGTAGAAGTGCAGGTTGTGGATCGTCGCGAGACGCGCCCCGAGGATCTCGTTGACCTTCTGCAGGTGGTGCAGGTAGGCGCGCGAGAACCGCTCGCAGGCATGGCAGCGGCATCCGGGCTCGACCGGGCGATCGTCGTCGCGGTAGCGGGCGTTGCGCAGCTTGAGGTCGCCGAAGCGGGTGAACAGCCAGCCGTTGCGGGCGTTCCGCGTCGGCATCACGCAGTCGAACATGTCGATGCCGGTGGCGACGCCGGCCACCAGGTCCTCGGGCGTGCCGACCCCCATCAGGTAGCGCGGCCGGCCGGCCGGAAGGCGCGGCGCCGTGTGCCCGAGGACGCGCAGCATGTCCTCCTTGGGTTCGCCCACCGAGAGGCCGCCGATCGCGTAGCCGTCGAAGCCGATGTCGGCCAGCCCGCCCAGCGACTCGTCGCGCAGCGATTCGTACATGCCGCCCTGGACGATGCCGAACAGCGCGTTGGCGTTGCCGAGCCGGTCGAACTCGTCGCGCGAGCGGCGGGCCCAGCGCAGGCTCAGCCGCATCGACGCGGCCGCCTCGTCGAGCGTGGTGGGGCGCCCTTCGGTCTCGTAGGGCGTGCACTCGTCGAAGATCATCGCGACGTCGGCGTCCAGCGCCTGCTGGATCTGCATCGACGCCTCGGGCGTGAGGAACCGGGGCGAGCCGTCGATCGGCGACGCGAAGCGCACGCCTTCCTCGGAGATCCGGCGCAGCGCGCCCAGGCTCCAGACCTGGAAGCCCCCCGAGTCGGTGAGGATCGGCCCCGTCCAGCCGTTGAACCGGTGCAGTCCGCCGAACTTGCGGATCGTGTCGACGCCGGGCCGCAGCCACAGGTGGAAGGTGTTGCCGAGGATGACCTGGGCGCCGACCTCCTCCAGCTCGCGCGGCGCCATCGCCTTGACCGCGCCGTAGGTGCCCACCGGCATGAACGCCGGCGTGTCGATCGCGCCGTGCGCCACGGTGATGCGGCCGCGCCGCGCCGCGCCGTCGGTGCCGAGCAGTTCGAATCCGAGCATCGGCCGATTATCCCCGGTCTCGTCCCGCTTCGGCGTCGCGCTCGAGGAGCATCGCGTCGCCGTAGCTGAAGAAGCGGTAGCGTTCGGCGATCGCGTGGGCGTACGCGGCGCGGATGCGCGCGACGCCGGCGAAGGCCGAGACCAGCATCAGCAGGGTCGACCGCGGCAGGTGGAAGTTGGTGATCAGCCGGTCGACGATCCGGAACCGGTAGCCCGGCGTCACGAAGAGCCGCGTCTCGCCGCCGCCGGCATGCACCGTGCCGTCCTCCGACGCGGCCGATTCGAGCGTGCGCAGCGACGTGGTGCCGACCGCCACGACCGCCTGCCCGGCGGCCCGCGCCGCGGCGACGGCGACCGCGGTCTCGGCCGGCACCTCGTAGCGCTCGGCGTGCATGCGGTGCCGGGAGAGGTCGTCGACGCGGACCGGCTGGAAGGTTCCGGCGCCGACGTGCAGCGTCACGAAGGCGAACCGGACGCCGCGCTCGCGCAGACGTGCCAGCAGCGGCTCGTCGAAATGCAGCCCGGCGGTGGGCGCGGCCACCGAGCCGGGCGCGCGCGCATAGACGGTCTGGTAGCGGCGTTCGTCCTCCGCGCCGGGCGCATGCCCGATGTAGGGCGGCAGCGGCAGCTCGCCGTCGCGCTCGAGCACTTCGAGCACCGGCGCATCGAAGCGCAGTTGCCAGAACTCGCCGCAGCGGCCGGCCACCGTCGCCGCGGCCGACCCGAACCCGAGCCGCATGCCGGGCCGGGGCGGCTTGCTGGCGCGCAGCTGCACGATCGCCTCGTGGGACCCGGTGACCCGCTCGACCAGCGCCTCGACGCGTCCGCCGCTCTCCTTGACGCCGCGCAGTCGTGCGCGCAGCACCCGGGTGTCGTTGAAGACCAGCAGCGTGCCCGGCTCGAGCAGCGCCGGCAGGGCGTCGAAACGCAGGTCGGCGATCGCGTCCGGGCGCAGGTGCATCAGTCGCGACGCGCTGCGCGAAGCCTGCGGGTGCTGGGCGATCAGCGCCTCGGGCAACTCGAAATCGAAGTCGGACAGTCGCATGGCGGGGGATTCTATCGGGCCGGGATGCCCGTCCCCGGGCGGGCCGCGCCGGCTGCGCGTCTGCGGGCGGCGGTTTGCCGACGCGGGGGCGATTGCAGATAATGCAGATCCGCCTCCGGTTCGTCCCGGACGGCTCCCGCCGGAGTGGTGGAACTGGTAGACGCGCCGGACTCAAAATCCGGTGCCCGAGAGGGCGTGCGGGTTCGATTCCCGCCTCCGGCACCACGCATCCTGACGCCATCGACGCCGGAAAGCCGCATGGACCTCAACTACTCGCCCAGGGAACTCGCGTTCCGCGACGAAGTCCGGGCCTGGCTCGAGGCCAGCATCCCGGCCGACCTGCGCGAGAAGACGCAGAACTACCAGGAGCTGTCCAAGGACGATCTGGTCCGCTGGCACCGGATCCTCGCCGACAAGGGCTGGGTGGCGCCCTCCTGGCCGCGCGAATGGGGCGGGACCGACTGGTCGCCCGTCGAGCAGTACCTGTTCGAGGTGGAATGCGGCTACGCCGGGGCGCCGCCGATCGCGCCGTTCGGCCCGACGATGTGCGCCTCGGTGCTGCTCCGGTTCGGTACCGAGGCGCAGAAGCAGCGCTTCCTGCCGCGCATCTACCGCTGCGACGATTTCTGGTGCCAGGGCTATTCCGAGCCCGGCGCGGGTTCCGACCTGGCGTCGCTGAAGACGCGCGCGGAGCGGCGCGGCGATCACTACGTGGTCAACGGCCAGAAGATCTGGACCACGCTCGGGCACTACGGCGACTGGATCTTCTGCCTGGTGCGCACCGCCGCCTCGGCGAAGAAGCAGGAGGGGATCAGCTTCCTGCTGATCGACATGAAGACGCCCGGCATCACGGTGCGGCCCCTGGTCCTGCTCGACGAGGGGCACGAGGTGAACGAGGTGTTCTTCGACGACGTCCGGGTTCCGGTCGAGAACCGGGTGCACGAGGAGGGCGGGGGCTGGACCGTGGCCAAGCATCTGCTCGGCCACGAGCGCCTGAACACCGGCCGGATCGGCGAGTCCAAGCGCGAGCTGCGCCGGCTCAAGGAACTGGCCGGGCGCGCGCCGAAGGACGGACGCCCCCTGCTCGCGGACCCGCGCTTTCGCGACCGGGTCTCGCGGGTCGAGATCGAGCTGATGGCGCTGGAGATCACCAACCTGCGTTTCGTCGACGAGATGCGGCGCACCGGGCGCATCGGGGCCGAGGTCTCGATGCTGAAGATCAAGGGCACCGAGATCCAGCAGGCGATCACCGAGCTGCTGATGCAGACCGCGGGACCGCTGGCGCAGGCGTTCAGGCCGGTCGACCACCCGGAGTTCGACGGGTTCACGGCGCGCCTGGCGCCGCGCTACTTCAACTTCCGCAAGACCTCGATCTACGCGGGCTCCAACGAGATCCAGCGCAACATCATCGCCAAGGCGGCCCTCGGGCTCTGAACCGGAGGCGGACGGCATGGACTTCCAGTACACCGAAGAGCAGCAGCTGCTGGCCGAGAGCTTCCGGCGGCTGGTCGAGCGGCGCCACGACTTCGAGGCGCGCAAGGCGATCGTCGCGTCGCCGGCCGGCCACAGCCCCGAGCTCTGGACCGAGCTGGCCGGCCTCGGTCTGCTGTCGCTGCCGTTCGCCGAGGCCGACGGCGGCTTCGGCGGGGGCGCGATCGACCTGATGCCCGCGATGGAGGCGATCGGCGACGCGCTCCTGGTCGAGCCCTTCCTGTCGACGCTCGCGCCGGCCGGGTGGCTGGTGGCGCGCTGCGGCGACGCGGCGCAGCGCGCCGCCGTGCTGCCCGGCGTGATCGCCGGCGCGCGCCGGCTCGCGTTCGCGCATGGCGAGCGGGAGGCCCGCTATACGCTGTCGCAGGTGGCGACGCGCGCCCGGCGCGCCGGCGCCGGCTGGACGCTCGACGGCGAGAAGGCGGTCGTGCTGCATGCGCCGTTGGCGGACCGGCTGGTCGTGTCGGCGCGTTGCGACGGCGATGCCGGCGACGCCGACGGGCTGGCGCTGTTCCTGGTCGACGCCGATGCGCCCGGCCTGGCGATGCGCAGCCTGCGGACCGTCGACAACCTGCGCGCGGCCGACCTGCGGCTCGACGGCGTGACCCTGCCCGCCGAGGCGCTGCTGGGCGAGGCCGGGACGGCGTTCGCGGCGATCGAGGAGGCGGTCGATTTCGCCACGGCGCTGCTGTGCGCCGAGGCGGTCGGCGCGATGCGCTCGGCGAACCAGGCGACGCTCGAGTACCTGAAGACGCGCCGGCAGTTCGGCGTGCCGATCGGCACGTTCCAGGCGCTGCAGCACCGGATGGTCGACATGACGATCAGTGCCGAGCAGGCACGGTCGATCACCTGCCTGGCCTGCGCGCGGGTCGATGCGGCGGCGCGCGGCGAGATCGATGCGGCCGAGCGGCGCCGCGTCGTCTCGGCGGCCAAGGTCAAGGTGGCCGACGCGGCGCGTCACGTGGGCCAGGAGGCGATCCAGCTGCACGGGGGCATGGGCATGACCCAGGAGATGAAGGTGTCGCATACCTTCAAGCGCCTGACGATGATCGCGCAGCAGTTCGGCGACGCCGAGCACCACCTCGAACGGTTCGCGGCCGCCGGCTGAACGCTGCCCCCGGAGCGGGGCGATCTTCCCTTCCGGGAGGCGCGAGCGAGGCCGCGTCGCGTCGGCGCATCCGCGCCGCCGGGTATCGGGCGCCCGGCAACCACGCCGTCACGAAACCGTCATCCGGCGGTCGTAACGTGTCCCTGTCACAAGACAGACAGGAACACACGGCAATGAACTTCAGCACGCGTCTTCTCGCCTTCGGCGCGGTCTCGATCGGCGTCCTCGCCGCGGGCCTCGCCCCGGTGCGGGCGGCCGAGATCACCGGCGCCGGCGCATCGTTTCCCGCGCCGGTCTACGCCAAGTGGGCGGAAGCCTACAAGGCGGCGACCGGCCACAGCATGAACTACCAGGCGATCGGGTCCGGCGGCGGCATCAAGCAGATCACCGCCAGGACGGTCGACTTCGGCGCGTCGGACGACCCGATGAAGGGCGCCGATCTCGACAAGAGCGGCCTGCTGCAGTTCCCGGCGGTGATCGGCGGCATCGTCGCCGTGGTGAACCTGCCGGGCCTGCAGCCCGGCCGGCTCACGCTCACCGGCGATGTCCTGGCCGACATCTTCCGCGGCGCGGTGGCCAAATGGGACGACCCGAGGATCGCCGGCCTGAACGCCGGCGTGAAGCTGCCGTCGACCGCGATCACGCTGGTCTACCGGTCGGACTCGTCGGGCACGACCGCCGGCTTCACCGACTATCTCGCCCAGGTCTCGGCCGCGTTCAAGACCGAGATCGGCGCCGGGAAGACGGTGAGCTGGAAGTCCGGCGTGGGCGGCAAGGGCAACGCCGGGGTGGCCGCCAACGTCGCCAAGATCGACGGCGCGATCGGCTACGTCGAGTACGCCTACGCCAAGCAGAACCGGATGGCGCATGCCGCGATGGTCAATCGCAGCGGCAAGACGGTGCAGCCCGACGAGAAGAGCTTCGCGGCGGCCGCGGCCGACGCGGACTGGTCGGCCGCGCCCGGCTTCGGCGTGAACCTGAACCACCAGGCCGGCGATCGGGCCTGGCCGATGACTTCGGCGACCTACATCCTGATGCACAAGGCCGCCGACCGGCCCGAGCGTTCGCTCGAGGCGCTGAAGTTCTTCAAGTGGGCCTTCGAGCAGGGCCGGGACCTCGCGCTGGGGCTCGACTACGTCCCGCTGCCGGCCGCGGTCGCGAAGCGGATCGAGGCGTCGTGGAGCGACATCCGCGATGCGTCGGGCCGGCCGGTGGTGCCTGCCCGCTGAGCCCGCGGCTCGAAGCCACCGATGGGCGCGACCTTCGAGACCGCCGATCCGGCCGGCGCCGGCGCCACGGCGGCGGCGAGCGGCCCGGCGCACGCGCAGCCGGGGCTCGCGCAGCCGGCGCTCGTCG